>NZ_JBHFJG010000026.1:0-15816 GCF_057559155.1 Rhizobium moroccans
TTCTCGACGAGGCCAACAACATCGTCCTCGTCGGCGGTCCCGGCACGGGCAAGACGCATATCGCCACGGCCATCGGTGTCCAGGCCATCGAGCATCATCACAAGCGGGTTCGGTTCTTCTCGACCGTGGAACTGGTCAACGCGCTTGAGCAGGAGAAGTCCCAAGGTCGCCCAGGCCAGATCGCCAACCGCCTGGCACACTCCGATCTCGTCATCTTGGACGAGCTGGGTTACCTGCCGTTCAGTGCTTCAGGCGGTGCGCTGCTGTTCCATCTGCTGAGCAAGCTCTACGAGCACACGAGCGTCATCATCACCACCAACCTGAGCTTCAGCGAATGGGCCAGCGTCTTTGGCGATGCCAAGATGACGACCGCGCTGCTCGACCGGCTCACCCATCATTGCCACATCCTCGAAACCGGAAACGACAGCTTCCGGTTCAAAAACAGTTCGGCCCATGAGCCCAAAGCGACGAAGGAGAAACGCAGAAACTTGACCACCCCAACCACGACGGACGATACCTAAGGCGGGTCACTTCTCGGCGCAAATCCCGGGTCAGCTCTCAGTGCAAATCAACATTGATGCACCGAGGGTCACGATGCGCCTCACCGTGACCCTCATTTCTAACCCTCTAGCGAAAGGGGTAGCGGCTTTTCCTGCCGCCGCTGAGTAGCTTATCAGTAGTGACGTCTTCCGCAAGACCGCCATCGATCTCATCCCTAGAGCGAGAGTTTATTATCAAGAACGCAATCTCAGATAATCCCCCATCCTTTAGGAGGAGGGAGAACGGGAGAGGTTGCAACGACCGCAGAAAGACTACCCCAGATAAATCCACCCACTTAAGGAGAGCCCCAAGGGGGAAGACCAACATCTGGAATGAAAGGGAATAGAGGACGACTGATGAAATCAGGATGATCTCTATCTGGTATTCATGGGGATGATGTTGGTGATGAAACCCTAATACACCTATAGTCTCTCTTCACGTCCCCAGAGGTTCCCTTTACAGCGGACCTCGACCACCTCCCATCCCGCACAGTCCCTCATGGACACTCGACAATCGAGAGTGCGAAAGCTGCTGCTCAGATTTGAGCGTCAGCCGTTCTCATGGGTGTGGTGACCCTCGGCCCTCTGGTCGCGATTGCTTGGCTCAGCCTCGTGGTCTTGCTGACGAGAGGGCCATTTGCATTCACCGCCCCGATATCATCACCACCACAGAACCCTGAGACCATCATCATGCACAACGAAACTTCCCTTGGTCGGGAGGATGGCGAAGCCATGCCTTCAGCCACCTCGACCACGAAAATCATCATCTGCCCCACGTGCCTCGACAAGCGAGGGCAGAACTACTTGGTCTCCATCGAAGGCCAGACCCTGATCGCCAAGACCCGCAATCCCACAGCCGATGCCTGCCGCCGCTTGGTCGCCCTCGGTCGCTCAGGGCGGCTTGAGGTCTGGCGGGAAGGTCGCATCTTTCCCTGCCTCGTCATCGCCGACATCGGAAAAGCAGCGGGCATGACGGTCGCCGAGAACACTGCCCACGGCCCTCGGTTCGCACCGTATCAGGCGTTCGCAGCCTCGACACTCGCCGCCCAGGAGGTTGCCTGATGTGCGATCCCCTCTCCATGCTCGGGTTCGCGGTCGGCGCAGCTCAACAAGCCTTCAGCTATGCCGGCAACGTTCAAGCCGCCAATGAGCAGAACCGCATGTACGCGGAGAACGCCAAAAGGGCGAACCAGAATGCCCGCGACCAGATGTTCCAGACCCAGCAACGCATGCTGCAGGAACAGGAAGCTGCCGCCAACGAGAAGATCGATGTCGAGCGTGAAGCCCGGGAAGCCAAGGCAACGGCCTTCACCGCTGCTGGCGAGTCTGGTGTGAGCGGCCTTTCGGTTGACGCCTTGATGGCTGAGTTCGATGGCCGCGCGGTCGAGCATAGCGACCGCGTCGATCAGAATACCGAATGGACCCTGACCCAGCTTAACAACGAAATGAAGGGCATCAGGTTCAACGCTGAAGACCGGATCAATTCCGTGCAGCGAGCGGCCAAACCGTCCTTCTTTGACGCTGGTCTTCGCATCGCAGGCGTCGGCCTCGACTCCTACAACTCCTTCGAAGATCGCAAACACCGGAACCAGAACCGGACCTGACCTCCCTCGCGGTGTCCCTCAGGGGAAACCACCATCACCACATTATGAAAGAATTGAACATGACGCACCCACGCATCAACACCATGACCATTGACGCCCACGATGAAGACATTCCGGTCATTCGCCTTCGCTTCATTACAAGACCTGATGGGACCGCCTATTTCCTCACGAAGGATGTCGGCGAACATCTCGGCTTGAATGCCATCGAGACCGGTGATTGCCTCGAAGTCCTCGAACACTGGGGCGTGCCTTACGCCGAGGAAGCCGTCAACGATCGTGGCAAGGTGATCGGACCGGTCGGCCTCATTACGGAGGCAGATTACCGCAAGCTCAGCATAGAGGCCGCAAAGCTCCGCCTGGACGCCTAATACCCAACCTCAAAACGGCCCTTAGAGCGGCGGTCTGGATCGGCGGGTGTCTTCACCGTCCGTGCCGTTCTTCGCCTCTAAAAGGCCACTACCGCTTAGCCAGAAACCACCATCACCCTCGAAACGGAACAATCGCATGACAGCATTCGGTGAAGCATTTAAAACCGCCCGCGCAGCCGGCAAATCTACCTTCAAGTGGCAGGGGAAGCTCTTCCACACCAAGACCAAGGAGGAGATGGAGAAGACTAAGAAGTCTGTCCCCACTCCGACCCCTCGACCCGTCCCCAACAGTGCCACTCGCTCCAGCTCGGTTGATGCCGAGAATGCTGGACGGACTGCGGCCAATTCGCCCGAGTCTGCCCGTAGCAGAGCGTCCAGCTCGCTCGCAATTACATCCGCCAAAGCTGATGCCAATGAACAGGTAAAGCCGGTGACGGCGAAAAGCGCCCGAGCGCCGGGCAAATCTGGGTTCTATACCACTCGTAAAGTCGAGCCTTGGCAGCTCCTCGCCGGCAAACCCCGCCGTACACGTGCGTGGGCGGATAAGTAGCGGCAGCCTAGTCATAGCAGGGGCCAAAATGTTTCCTCGAAAAATTCGAGACCCCAATCAGATATACGGCTTTCCCGGCTTCCCCCGGGTGGGCCTCCCAGCCCTAATTTGCAAGGCTTTGGGGTTCTTGACCAAGGCGTAACCCTCTGCCAGCACACGATAAATCAGAGGGAGATTACCATGACCACCAGCCCCACAGATGTATCTAGCGAACGAAAGCGCGGGATGTATCATGCGTTCCGTCTCCTAGAAACATTCCGCGAATTGCGGCCGGATATGCCGATGCAAACAGCTTCGGTCTTCCTCCTCGTTGCCATGAAGCCGGGGATTAGCCAGCGTGAGTTGCTCGACCTCATAGACATCAGCCAGGCAGGCATCTCCCGCAACGTCTACGCGCTGACGGCGATCGACCGCCACGGCAAGCCCGGGCTGAACCTCATAACCCAGCATCGCAACCCAATCGACGCTCGCAACACGATGCTGTATCTAACGTCAGAGGGTGACGCGCTTCTGACCCGCCTATTGTCGATCAGCCGCCCTCAGTGATCAACCGACCAGACCTGAATACCATTGCGCTCGAACCGCTCCAGCCGCTGAGTGCCCGGGAAGGCCGGCGACATGAAGAAGACGTAGCGATGCTGCTCTGGGCTGGCTGCCAGCTTGTCGAGGTCTTTGGTCAGCTTCCTATTGTTCTGGGGCCTCACCGCCGCGAACGTTTCAGCACCAACCAGTCCCTCAACCTCGCTCATCACGTCCAGCGGCTGTGATGCATAAGCGCCGGGAGCAAGGTGGAACGCCCCAGCATCGGGATGTAGCTCGAAAAGTTTCCGAGCAGCGAGCAAGGCGGCCGCATAGGTCCACGTCTGGTTCACCTGCTCGATTACATTGAGGGGGCTGTGGGTGACAGGATGAAAGCCTACGAGATCAAACTTCATATGGCGGATGAGATCGAGGGGACGGCCATCGAATGCAGAGACCCATGCGGCTACACGAGCCGCCGACTCCTCCAGCCTCACAAGACGCTCCTCAGCCTCCTGAGCCGATCGCACAACGATGCGTTCGCTAATCCCTTCGCTGTCCATCTTCGCCCTCATCAAGTCAGCCACGTATCTCGCCAACGGTCCCCCGCGAAACCAGAACCCCGATCAAGTTCCCGTAAGCGGTTCTGTTACGGCTCTATGTCTAGTGGTAGGCGGGAGATAGCGGCCAACACCGCAGGGATACGCTGACGCTGCAGGCCTAGCATCCGTTCCACGAGTTGAGGAGTCTTGTTCTGCCCCATGCGATTTTGAACGAAACGGAGTTGGCTGTCATCAGCACCAAATACATACCTATCGGCCTGTCCGACAGCTACGGTGTTGGCGGCTGTGACCAACTGATCAGCCGGTCCACTCTTCAGTCTACGCATGAATTCCTTAGTGTGCGTAGCGGCAAAAAGCTGATTTGGACCAACAGCAACCACTAAATGGCTCTCGGCATCCCCGAGCACGTTTGTGTATGTCACCGGCCGATCAGAGGTTAGAAGCTGTCGCCGCCCCTTGAGAGTAAGTAACTCCCAGTGCATCGCGGAAAGACCTCCGACCAGCTTCGGGTGTGATATCATCGTTTGTAGTCGCCGTAGGGCGCGGTTAGGCGCACTCGCCTCGAACTCTGCTGTTAACTCATCGAACGTGCTTGGTTGATCTGAAGGTTTCGACGCTTCGTAGAAACGCCTGAATGACGGAGACATTGACCTTGTTAGCTCTGTGAGCATCTCTTTACTAAGGCGGACATCCTCCGGCATGCGACACATCAGAGACGCTAGAAAGATCGACCAAGCTTCTCGCTGGAGCAAAGAAATATGGTCGCCGTTTAACATGGCTCGGAGAGCTTCGGCGGCTTTGCTATCTACCGGGGAAAGGAACATCGTTTCCATTTCGCAGGCAACTTCGGCGGGCACGCCCTCGCTTGCGTAAAGGCGATGGATGTAGCCTGTCCCATCGGGGTGTACCCGTTTAGGCTTCACCACATTTCTGTAGGGTTTACTGAATTCTACGATCTTTCGGCTAGGGCCTGTTGCCCACTGTTTTAGGTAAAATACAGGAAGAAAATGGTGCTTCATGGGTGCTTGCATGTCGTGACGATAACCCCAGTTTTTACCGCTAACCAGTGCCAATAGGGCGTGGTCTAATGACTCCCCTTAACAGCAGGCAGAGACAGTGCCACATGAATGCATTTGACTTTTGAGACTGTTAGTGTCAGAAGCTCTAAGACTTCATTGGCACCATCGGAGTTGTCTCAAATGCCCTCGACCATCATCGGCTACGCCCGCACCTCGACCCTCGACCAGACATACGGCCTTGACGCTCAGATGCGTGATCTGGAGGCGGCAGGCTGTGAGAAGGTCTTTAAGGAGCAGCTCTCCTCAGTCGATAAGGAGCGCCCTGAGCTGGCCCGTGCGCTGGACTATGCCCGTGAAGGGGATGTGTTCATCGTGACGAAGCTGGACCGTCTGGCACGCTCAATGGCCGACCTTGTACGCCTGAAGGATGCGCTGGAAAGCAAAGGCGTCAGTCTCAAAATCCTCAATCTCAACATCGACACTTCGACGCCTACCGGCAAGCTGATGCTGAGCCTGCTCGGTTCCATCGCAGAGTTCGAGCGTGACATCATGCTGGAACGGCAGCGGGAGGGCATTGCCAGGGCGAAAGCTGACGGCAAATACAAGGGCCGCGTTCCGACTGCTCAGAGAAAAGCCGACGATGTGCGGCGTATGAAGGCCGAAGGGAAGACCGCAGAGCAAATAGTTGTGGAATTAGGTATCAGCCGTTCGAGCGTTTTTAGGGCGCTTCGGGCGAAATGATCACGCTCTCCTTCGTGCAGGGGTGATTATGTGTTTTCGGCCCACTTCAAATCTCGCTTGCAGTCCAAGACATTGCAGCTCTATGGTGCAAGGTGGGACAAGGGTAACAGTTATTTTCAGGGGCTTATCGTGCAGCTTTTCTTCGGCATCGCCTATTTCGTTGTAGGCATCGTGCAACTCTTCGCCATTGCTGACGGTGTTGGTTTTGGTCTCGGCGTTGGTTCCTTCATAAGCTTCTTCATCGCGATCTTCGTGACCTATATACCATTGCTTGGCTCTATTCTTGGCCTCTATGGCGCGGTCAACGTATGGGACTGGAGCATTTGGCAGGCGCTGGTCCTGTTCTTCTGGTACATCCCGGTTGGAATCCTGTTCGCTGGGTTCGGCGCAATAGCGGGACGGTGAAGGACCTATGAGCCTTCCTGCTACAGAACATTGGTTCTCGCTATCGATACGAAGAAACCGCAAAAGTTACGTCTTCGGTAGCCTGTTCCTTACCGGGATATTCGTTGCGGTCATAGCCGCGCTATGGTTTTTCAATGCGAGAGGGAGGGGCAGCCTTATCATCGTGCTGCTATTCTTCGTGCCGTACTTCATATGCGGCTACTTGCTGACGGCTCAGCGATTGCGTGACATGAACTGCACGGGTTGGCTCGCCCTGCTATGGTTGCCAGTTGGCGTTGCCGATCGCTATGTGGGAGGCGCGGCGTCCTTCGCCTTTTTCATCGTGTTATGCGCAGTGCCGGGAACGCAGGGCTATAACCGGTATGGCCCCGACCCGCTCGCCAGTAAAGGTGCGTTGCTATGAGTTGGAACCGTGATTTCGTCCTGATACCCAGCGTGATGTTGCTACTCGCTTTGGCACCCTTGCCTTACGGCTACTACACCTTGCTAAGGCTGGTCGTGACGGCAGTAGCTGTCTTTGCTGCAGCCATCGAGTTCAAGGGTCGGCAGCAGTTCACCACATGGTCCGTACTCTTGGGCCTGATAGCACTCTTATTCAATCCCATCATCCCAGTGCATCTCACACGCGGGATGTGGGCGGTGATTGATACTGTTGTAGCGCTTATCTTCGTCGCCTACTGGTGGAATAGTAGAACACGTAAGGCGTAGATCAGGGCAGAATACAGGACATCGGGGTCTGGGCTGCATAATTGTCCATAGCCTAGACCAGATCACCCATCATCTTCCGGCCACGCATAGACTATCCCCATCGAGTGGCCGGGAGCGTGCTTCCAATGGAGCCATAGGTGGCCAGATCGTCGATCGACCTCCACCTTGTCAAAGAGCTGCCGCAGCATCACGTTAACGGCAGCGATGTCCCGAGGCTCAGATGACATAGCCTCAATAAGCTTACCCAAGGTGTTATTGGTCCTATTGGTCGTGGCCGCTGATGCGCGGTTCTCGGCGTCGATAGTGGTTTTTCGGGCCTCGTCCCTTAGAAGTTCAAGCTTCCTCAACTCGCCAAGCAGCGCAGGTGAATGCCCAGCCTCCCTGATGGCATCAACTATTCTGTCGATCTCCGTCTCGATACCTTCCTCGACCCGAAGCGCTGCCATCCATTCTTCTTGGAGGGCATCGTCGGCTGATGGTATCTCCGCATAGAACGTGGGTGCAAAGTCTAGGATTGCCTGCTCAATCTGGTCACAGCGAGATGCCTCATACTCGCAGCCTGCACCTGCTTTAGCCACGGTACACACGAGATACGGCTTACCAGCCTTCCGTCGCGACCCCTTATTGACCCTAGTCATGGTAGCTCCGCATCTCGGGCACTTGGCTAGGCCGCCTAGAATGTTGGAGATGCCGTGCTTGGTGGTTGCAGTACGTCCGCTGCTTAGCGCGGCGACCCGATCGAAAGCGTCCCGCTCGACCACGGCAGGAAAGTAACCTTCGATAGGCTGCATTGGAACACGGACCTTCTTGCCTTCGACCCGATCAAGGCGGTGAGGATGGAAGGTGCCGACCACCGAAGTATCTACCAGCATTTTCTTGATGTAGGACCGATGCCACATAGCACCACGTCCGAACACGGGAATGCCTTCTCGATTGAGCGTCTCGGCTATCGTGTGCTGTCCACAACCTTCAAGGGTCATGGAGAATATGCGCTGGACGACTTGAGCGCGTTCTGGGATGAGGTCGAACCCGGTGCGATCGGGTCTCAGTCTTACCCATCCGGGGGAGGTGGCAGTCAGAGGCTTAGCCGCAGCATTCGCGCGCTTGTTTTCCCACACCTGAGCTAACCTACGTCCCTTCTTGGCGCTTTCCTCATGCGCCCGCATGGCCACCAGAAGCGCGACCATCAGAGCGGTCTGGTCTTCGTCCAAGACCTCTTCGGTGTAGACACGCTGATCGTCCAATGTGACGAGGGTAATGCCAGCTTCACAGATGCGTTCGAGCAACCTGACAGCCTTGCGGGGCTTGTTTCGGCTGAGCCTGTCAAGGCTCTCCACAAGGAGATAACTACCTGGCCTTATGTCGCCGTGTTCAACCGCTGCCAGAAATTCCCCAAGCCGCCCAGTTTCTTCGTTCGCGCCCATGAAGGCAGACACGCCAAGGTCTCGGAAGGTGAGCTTGTCATCCAGTTCTAACCCGTGCCGTTGGGCGTAGGCCTCGGCTGCGGCAGTCTGTCGTCTAAGGCTATCACCTTTCTCTTGCTCAGGCGTCGAAAAGCGGACGTAAGAGTATGCCTTAGGGCGGGTATCGATATTCTTATGTAGCATGGAGACGCTCAAATCAGATGGCGGGTCTTTTGTCCATAACCTGCTGATGGTAGGTCCTCCCGGTTCCGGCAAGTCGATGCTGGCTGCCCGCCTTCCCTCGATCCTGCCGCCGCTTTCGGCTGCCGAACTGCTCGAAGTCTCGATGATACATTCGATCGCCGGCCAGCTTTCGGGCGGCAAACTGTCGGACCGCCGGCCCTATCGCACGCCGCATCATTCGGCCACCATGGCGGCGCTTGTGGGCGGCGGCTTGCGTGCCAAGCCGGGCGAGGCGTCGCTCGCGCACCATGGTATTCTCTTCCTGGATGAGTTTCCGGAGTTTTCGCCGCAGGCGCTGGATGCACTGCGCCAGCCGCTGGAAACCGGAGAATGTGTGATCGCCAGAGCCAATCACCGCGTTTCCTATCCCGCGAGCATCCAGCTTGTGGCCGCGATGAACCCCTGCCGATGCGGCATGGCGGGCGAGCCCGGCCACACCTGCGCTCGCGGCCCGAAATGCATGTCTGACTATCAGGCCCGCATTTCGGGACCTCTCATGGACCGCATCGATATCCGCATCGACGTGCCGGCCGTTTCCGCAGCGGATCTCATCCGGCCGGCGCCGGCCGAGGCGAGCGCCGATGTCGCAAGACGCGTGGCCGCGGCGCGGGAGCGGCAACGCGAACGCTTCGTCTGGGCCGGCGCGCCGCAGGTTTCCACCAATGCCCGCTGCTCGACCGCGCTGATCGAGAAGATCGCTGAACCCGATCCGAGCGGGCTGCAGTTGCTGCGCGATGCGGCCGAAAAGCTGAAATTCTCGGCGCGGGGCTATCACCGTGTGCTGAAGGTGGCGCGCACGCTGGCTGACCTCGACGGAAAGGATACGGTCGGCCGCATCCATCTCGCCGAAGCGATCTCCTATCGCATGGCCGGCGAGCGGTTGGCGGTGACGGCGGGGTGATTTGAGAAGCGAATAGTAATTGGCGAATAGCGAATAGAATTTTCCCGCCGCTTGCGCGTGATAGTTTCTTGAGAAATCCTATTCGCTATTCGCTATTCGCTATTCGCTATTCGCTATTCGCTATTCGCTATTCGCTATTCGCTATTCGCTATTCGCTATTCGCTACCCACCCAACCCGTCGAACAATGCGGTCGAAAGATAGCGTTCCGCAAACGAGGGGATAATGATGACGACGTTCTTGCCGGCATTTTCCTTCCGGCTGCCGACCTTGACGGCCGCCACGAGTGCTGCGCCCGATGAGATGCCGACCGGAACACCCTCGATCCTGGCGACCAGGCGTGCCATCTCCATGGCCTCCGCGCTGGTGACGGTGACGATCTCGTCATAGATCGTCGTATCGAGGATTTTCGGCGCAAATCCTGCCCCGATCCCCTGGATCTTGTGAGGGCCCGGCTGGCCGCCTGAAAGTACCGGTGATTCCTCCGGTTCGACGGCGATCACCTTGAGGTTCGGGTTGCGGTCTTTGAGAACCTGGCCGGCGCCGGTTATCGTACCGCCCGTCCCGATGCCGGAAACGAGGATGTCTATCTTGCCTTCGGTATCGTTCCAGATCTCTTCCGCCGTCGTCCTGCGGTGGATGTCCGGGTTCGCCGGATTTTCGAACTGCTGCGGGATGATGGCGTCCGGCAGCGAGGAAACCAGCTCCTCGGCTTTCGCGATTGCGCCCTTCATGCCTTTGGCGCCCTCGGTCAGCACCAGTTCGGCGCCCAGCAGTGCCAGCATCTTGCGCCGTTCGATCGACATGGTTTCCGGCATCGTCAGGATGAGCTTGTAGCCTTTGGCGGCGGCCGTGAAGGCAAGCGCGATGCCGGTATTGCCGGAGGTCGGCTCGATCAGCGTCGTGCGGCCGGGTGCGATCCGGCCCTCGGCCTCCAGGCTCTCGATCATCGCCACGCCGATGCGGTCCTTCACCGAGGCGATCGGATTGAAGAATTCGAGCTTCGCCAAAAGATGGGCCTTGACGCCCTTTTCCTTCGCCAGCTTGTCGAGCCGCACGATCGGCGTGTCGCCGATGGTTTCGGTAATGGAGGAATAGATGCGGCCGCGGCCCGGCTTCCTGGTCTCTGTCATGACGGTCTCCCTCAGCTTCGTCGAAGAAACTAGAGCGTCTCATCGCTGAATGCCAGCGGGTCATCTGCCGCATGGAAACTGGGAAGATGGAAAACTCGGCTAGACGCCGGTCGAGCCGAAACCGCCGGCACCGCGTGTCGTCGTGCTCGCTTCGGTGGTCTCGGCAATGCGGGCCTGCACCACGGGCGCGATCACCATCTGCGCAATGCGCATGCCGCGCGTGATGGTGAAATCCTCCTCGCCCAGATTGACGAGCAGCACCTTCACCTCGCCGCGATAATCGCTGTCGATCGTGCCGGGCGTGTTGAGGCAGGTGATGCCGTGCTTGAAGGCAAGTCCGGAGCGGGGCCGCACCTGGGCCTCGAAACCGTCCGGAATCTCGAAGATGAAGCCGGTCGGCACCAGCGCCCGCTTCCCCGGCGGGATGATGGTCGGCCGGTCTTCGGCAACCGCCGCGCGCAGGTCCATGCCCGCGGCTCCCTTGGTCTCGTAGGAGGGGAGGTCGAGCCCCGCTCCATGCGGCAGACGGATGAGGTTGAGCGTGGGGCCGATGATATCGCGCATGGAATCTCCCTGGTCTTCGGCAATCTCATTTGCATATCGGGCTTCAAATCGCTAGATACGCCGCGACCTAAAGGATTTTTATCGACATGGCCGAAAGTCTCGCCGAGGCGGTATCCCGCCGCCGCACATTCGCGATTATTGCCCATCCGGACGCGGGCAAGACCACGCTCACCGAAAAGCTGCTGCTGTTCGGCGGGGCGATCCAGCTCGCCGGCGAGGTGAAGGCGAAGAAAGACCGCATGCAGACCCGCTCCGACTGGATGAAGATCGAGCGGGAGCGCGGCATCTCGGTGGTGACCTCGGTCATGACGTTCGAATATGACGGCAATGTCTTCAACATTCTCGATACGCCCGGCCACGAAGACTTCGCGGACGATACCTACCGCACGCTGACGGCAGTGGATGCGGCGGTGATGGTGATTGACGCGGCAAAAGGCATCGAACCGCGCACGCTGAAGCTGTTCGAAGTCTGCCGCATGCGCGATATCCCGATCATCACCTTCATCAACAAGATGGACCGCGAAAGCCGCGATCCTTTCGAAATCCTGGATGAGGTGGAAGAAAAGCTGGCGCTCGATACGGCGCCGCTCACCTGGCCGATCGGCCGCTCGAAAACCTTCTGCGGTTCCTACCACCTGGCGGACAACACCGTGCGGGGCTCGGATACCGAGGTGGAGGTCACCAAGGTCAACGGCCCGCAGAGCGTTGCGGACCGTCTTCCGGAAAACGAAAGGGCCGCCTTTATCGAGGAGGTGGAACTTGCGATGGAAGCCTGCCGGCCGTTCGATCGCCAGGCCTTCCTGGAAGGGCACATGACGCCGGTCTTCTTCGGCTCGGCGCTGCGCAATTTCGGCGTCCGCGATCTCATCAACGCGCTTGGCGATTTCGCTCCGCCGCCGCGCGATCAGGTGGCGGATATCCGCAAGGTTCATGCGTCCGAAGACAAGATGACGGCCTTCGTCTTCAAGATCCAGGCGAACATGGATCCGAACCACCGCGACCGCATCGCCTTTGCGCGCGTCTGCTCCGGCAAGCTGGAACGCGGTATGAAGGCGAGGCTTTCACGCACCGGCAAGCAGCTGGGTCTCACCGCGCCGCAATTCTTCTTCGCTTCGCAACGCCAGTTGGCGGACACGGCCTATGCGGGGGATGTGGTCGGCATCCCGAACCACGGAACGCTCCGGATCGGCGACACGCTGACCGAAGGCGAGCCGCTGGTCTTCCAGGGCGTGCCGAACTTCTCGCCGGAAATCCTGCGCCGCGTGCGGCTGGAGGATGCCATGAAGGCGAAGAAGCTCAAGGAAGCCCTGCAGCAGATGGCGGAGGAGGGGGTCGTGCAGCTCTTCTCTCCGGAAGATGGCTCGCCCGCAATCGTCGGCGTCGTCGGCGCTCTGCAGCTGGACGTGTTGAAGGAACGCCTGATGGCCGAATACGGCCTGCCGGTCTCCTTCGAAATGTCGCGCTTCTCCATCTGCCGCTGGATTTCGGCCGACCAGCCGGCCGAGCTCGAAAAGTTCCTGACCGTCAAGCGTGGCGATATCGCCCGTGATCTCGATGGCGATCCGGTGTTCCTGGCGCAGGATAGTTTCTCGCTGCGCTATGAGGCCGAGCGCTACCCGGCGATCAGAATGGCCGCCATCAAGGAATATCACGTCGCCAAGGCGGCTTAGCGTCACGATAACATCAATCCCCTCCCAAACCCCTCCCCTTTGTGGGGTTTGGGAGGGGTTCTTTCCGCCACTTTCAATCGAACTTGACTGCCGTCGTATTGGCGCCGCAGACGAGCACGCACACGCGCTCATCCGTGCCGGGCACGTACTTGCCCGAAAGCAGCGCAGCGAAAGCCGTGGCCCCGCCGGGCTCCGCGACGATGCGCGCGCCGGCCCAGAGCGCCTTCTGGGCGGCGAGGATCTCATCGTCCGTCACCAGCACCGGCGGCTGAACGTATTTCTGCGCCAGCGGAAACATCAATTGGCCGATCTGCCTGGGAGCCAGCGAATCCGCCGCGATGCTGCCCGCCGGCGCATCCACGGGGCTGCCCGCCTTGAACGCCTCGTGAAGCGTCGGCGCGCCGTCGGGTTCTACGGCCACGATCTTCACGCGTCCGCGGAACCAGGCGGCAATGCCGCCGATCAGCCCGCCGCCGCCGACCGCGACCAGCAGCGTCGTCATATGCGGCAGATCGTCTTCGATTTCCTTGCCGAGCGTGCCTTGGCCGACGAGCGTTTCCACCTGGTCATAGGCATGGATGGCAAGCGCACCGCTTGTCGCCACATAAGTCTCGCTCGCCGCCAGCGCATCCGCATAACGGTCGCCGCCGATCACCAGATCCGCGCCATAGGAGCGGATGCGCTCCGCCTTGGCGGGTGAGGTGACGCTCGGCACGAAGATTTTCGCCGGCACGTCGAGCCGCATGGCAGCATAGGCAACCGCAGCGCCATGGTTGCCGCCCGATGCGGCGACCACGCCCGCCTCGGGAATCTCTCGGGTGAGCAGGCTCGTGAAGGCGCCGCGCGCCTTGAACGAGCCGGAATGCTGCATGAACTCGAGCTTCAAATCGACCTCGCGGGGCGCCGCCGCACCGAAATCCCGCATGTCGATGCGCATGATCGGCGTGTGGCGGATATGCGGGCGGATCAGCGTCTCGGCTTCGGCGATGCGTTCGGGGGAAAGGCTGGGGTCGATGGTCATAGGGCCTCGCGGCTATGAGTGGGATGCGATGAAGGATTTCTAGCTTTAGCCCTTGTCGAGCTTCTCGCAAAGGAATTCCACGACGGCTCTCACCGCGGGCAGTTGCCCCCGCCGATGCGGCATCAGAATGGTCGTCGTGATGCTTCCCGCAGTCCAGCCGGGCAGCAGTTGCGTAAGCTCCCCGGCGGCGATCGCATCGCAGCAAACCGATGTCGGCAGGCAGGCGATGCCAAGCCCGGCCGCGGCCGCCTTCAGCATCACGAAAGGCTCGTCCGCGCCCATGACCGGTTTCGGGGCGATCCGAACCTCTTCGCCATCCGCCGATGTAAGACGCCACCCTAGGTCAGACAGGCCGCTGGTGATGGCGTCATGCTCTCCCAGCTCCTGCGGATGGGCAGGCGCCGCATGTCGCCGGAGATAATCCGGCGAGGCCACGACGAAGAAGGGATGAACCGCCAGCCTGCGCTGCACCAGCGTGGAGTCCGGCAGCGGAGCTTGATGGCTGCGAAGGGCGATGTCGAAGCCCTCCTGCACGATATCGACGAAGCGGTCCGTCACATGGATGAAAAGCTGCAGCTTCGGATAACGCCGCGCAAGTTCCGGCAGGTGAGGGGCGATCACGAACTGCGCCGTCGGCACGGCGGCCGTCATCCGCACGGTGCCGCTCGGCTCGGCGAGATGCGTGCGCACCAGGCTCTCCGCCATTTCCGCCTCGATC
Source organism: Rhizobium moroccans (assembly GCF_057559155.1). Classification (NCBI taxonomy): domain Bacteria; kingdom Pseudomonadati; phylum Pseudomonadota; class Alphaproteobacteria; order Hyphomicrobiales; family Rhizobiaceae; genus Rhizobium; species Rhizobium moroccans. The sequence goes on from NZ_JBHFJG010000026.1 coordinate 14,668, forward strand.
ATCGCCGCGCGTGCATGCTGGAAGAAATCCCGGCCGAGCTCCGTCAGTGAGAAGCTGCGGGAGGTGCGGTGGATCAGCCTTACTCCAAGTCGGCCCTCCAGTTCCGCCACGCGTTTGCTCACCGTCGATTTCGGAACGCCGAGCAGCCGCGCGGCGGCGGAAAAGCTACCGTTCTCCACTGCCTGGACGAAGAAGTGCAGGTCGTTGAGGTTGAGGCCGTACATTCACCAGCTTCCATAAATGTAGACTTTGCAATGCAAATTCTCTGTCTAGCGATTTATCGTCCACGGAAACATATTCCCGGTGTCACCGCAGTTCAATATTGAAAGGAACGAAGACAATGACACCGATCCTGTTTTATGGCGTGCCGGAAGGCTGCTCCTTCGGATCCATCGTCGCGCTGGAATGGTCCGGCCTGCCCTACAGGCTGAGCCGCATCGGCATGCCGGATGTGGTTTCGAGCGACGTTTACCGCCCCATCAACCCGGTGGGCGAGACGCCGTCCCTGATGCTGCCGGATGGTCGCCTGATGAGCGAGAGCATGGCGATCCTCAACCATATCGCCGCCCGTTCGGTCGAAAAGGGTTTCGGTTTCGCGCCGGGAACGGAGAAGTTCGACCGGCTGAACCAGATGCTCGCCTTCCTCAACACGAGCTTCTTCGGCGCCTTCAGCCCGCTCTGGTACACGGCCGAGCACGAGATGGAGCCGGCTCGCAAACAGGCCCTGCGGGACTACGGCATCGCCAATGTCGAAAAGGTGCATGCGACGCTCGAACGGCTGCTCTCCGGACGCCAATGGCTGCTCGGAGACGGCAAAAGCTTTGCGGATGCCTATTTCGCGGGGATCGCCCGCTGGAATGATTTCCACCAGGTCGTCGATCGGCGGAAGTTCCCGGCCCTCAACGCTCTCTACGAGCGCCTACAGGAAGATCCCGCGGTTCGTTTCGCCTGGGCCATTGAGCATCAGGAAGAGGCGAAGACCACCGGCGGGTTCCTCGGCCATGTAAGCCTTGATGAGGCGCTTGGCCAGGTGAAAAGCGCGGCCTGATGATTGCGGCGATGCGCCCTCGCGTGGGGGCGCATCGCGATATGTGGTTAAAGGCCGAGAGAAGCCTTCACGGCATCGGCTGCCGGCTTGCCGTCGAGAGT
>NZ_JBHFJG010000026.1:15836-19326 GCF_057559155.1 Rhizobium moroccans
GGTGACGCCGGCAAGCCACGGTTCGATCGCCTGCGGATTGGCTTTCAGCCAGGCGGTCGCGGCAGCCTTGGCATCCTCGCCGCCGAGAATGGAGCCCATCAGCGCGTTTTCCATGCTGATATCGAATTTCAGGTTCTTGAACAGCGTCGCGGCATTAGGGCACTTCTCCGGCCAGCCGGTGCGCGCCAGCGTGAACACTTCCGCGCCGCCGAAATTCGGACCGAAATAGGCGTCTCCGCCGGAGAGATATTCGATCTGGAACTGCTCGTTCATCGGGTGCGGCGCCCAGGCGAGGAAGACCACGAACTCCCCGCTCTTCTCGGCACGCCCGACCTGCGCCAGCATCGCCTGCTCGCCCGATTCCACGAGTTCCCAGTCCTTCAGTCCGAAGTCGTTGGCGTCGATCATTTTCTGGATATTCGAGTTCGCCGGCGCGCCGGGCTCGATGCCGTAGATCTTGCTGCCGAACTCGTCGGCATGCTTCTGAAGATCGGCGAAATCCTTCACGCCCTTTTCCGCGACATAGGAGGGCACCGCGAGCGTGAACTTCGCGCCTTCGAGGTTCTTGGCAAGCACCTCGGCCGCCTTGGCGGCATTCAGGTCGTCGATGAACGCTTTCTGAGCCGGCATCCAGTTGCCGAGGAAGACGTCGATCTCCCCGTTCTTCATCGATTGGTAGCCGATCGGGACGGAGAGCGTCTTGACGTCCGGCTCGTAGCCGAGCGCGGTCAGGATGACGCTGGTCACGCCATTCGTGGCGGTGATGTCGGTCCAGCCGGGATCGGAAAGGCGAATGGTCTTGCAGGATGCGTCATCTGCCGCCGCGGCGGAGCCGATCGTCAAGGCGGAGAAGACAATCCCGGCGGCAAGACGCCGGATTGCGGAAATTCCTGTCATCGTATTTTCCCCTTCTTTGGCATTTGATGGCTTTATTGAACATCATTATCCTTTGCCATGTGAAGCTGGCTTTTTTCGATAGTTGCTCAAAGGATTCTTTATGGCAGAGCCCGCCCTTGATCTTGGATGGATGCGCATCTTCGCTGAGGTCGGGCGCACTGGCAGCCTTTCGGCGGCAGCGGGGCTTCTCGGCCTGACGCAGCCTGCCGTCAGCTATCAGATACGCCGCATCGAGGAGCAGATGGGAGTGCGTCTGTTCAGGCGTCAGCATCGCGGCGTGGAAATGACGCCGGAGGGCGAGCGACTTTTCGATGTCGTCTCGCGCAGCGTCGGCGAGATCGATCAGCTTGCGCGCCGCTTCCGCAGCGAGACCGACCGTCCGGCGATCCGCCTGAGGACGGATTACGCCTTCTCCTCCCTCTGGCTCATCCCCCGCATGCACGGTTTTCGCCTGCTCTATCCGGATATGGATATCCAGATCGTCGCCACCCAGCGCATGGAGCGCGACCTTTCCGAGGATGGAGAGGTGGCCGTCGTCTTCGGCACGCGCGCGGATTACGGAAGGAACGGCATTCTCCTGCTGCCGGAAAAGGTCGTGCCGGTCTGCACGCGCGGATTTCTGGAGCGTCACGGCCCCTTCGACGGCGTGGCGGATCTCGCTCACGCTCGCCTCGTCCATCTCGATACCGCGTTTCCATCGCCCTGGCATGACTGGCGCAGCTATTTTGCGGCCCACGGCATCGACCGCGGCGTCCATGGCGGGCAGGGGGATATAAGCTTCAACACCTATTCGCTCGTCATTCAGGCGGCGATGGGAGAACAGGGGCTGGCGCTTGGCTGGATGGGCCTTGTCGATGCCCTTCTCGCCACCGGCATGCTGGCGAGGGCCGGTCCCGAGCTTGAGGCCGCAGATCGCGGCTATTGGCTGTTGCGTCCCGAGCGGCAGAACGTCCTGGGATCCTGGCTGAGCGGCTGGCTGATGACGGAAGCCGGCGTCGGTTGAGCCTCTTTGCCGATTGGTCCTAAGGCGCGGTCAGATCCTTCAGGAAGTCGTCGCACCAGCGCATCACATCGTGTTCGAGAAGATGGTCCATCATCCGCTTCCAGCGCGCCTGCCGCTCCTCGAGCGGCATATTGAGCCCGCGGGCGATGGCATGGGCGGTTCCCTCGATGTCGTAGGGGTTGACCAGCAATGCGCCCGTCAGCTCGCGTGCCGCGCCTGCAAAGCGTGAAAGAACCAGCACGCCGGGGTTTTCCGGGTCCTGGGCCGCGACATATTCCTTCGCCACCAGGTTCATCCCGTCGCGCAGCGGCGTCACCAGACCGACTTTCGCCATCCGGTAGAGCCCTGCCAGCACGGGCCTGCTGATCGAGCGGTTGATGTAGCGGATCGGCACCCAGTCGACGGCGCTGATGGCGCCGTTCACGCGGCCTGCCTGTTCGGCGACCGTGCGCTGCATCTGCTCGTATTCGGGCACCTCGGAGCGGGATTTGGGCGTGATCTGCAGATAGGTGACGCGATGCTGATGGGCGGGATTGGCCCTGATGAAGCGCTCGAAGGCATCGATGCGCTGCGTTATGCCCTTGGAATAGTCGAGCCGATCCACGCCGATGATGAGATCGCGCCCCTCGATGCTCTGGCGCGCCCGGCGAACCAGTGCATTGTTGGCAGCCCTGCGGGCATAGTCCGCGAAGGCCGCCGTCTCTATGCTGATCGGATAGAAGCCGCCCCGGAAGGTTCGGCCGAAGGAGGATATCCTCCCGTCGCCGAGGGATTCGGCGATGCCTTCCCGCACCAGTCCCCCTTCGAAATTGGCAAGGTCGTGATCGGTCTGGAAACCGACGAGATCGTAACGGGAAAGCCCGCGCATGATCTCCTCGTGCACCGGCATGGTGAACAGCACGTCCGCCGGCGGCCAGGGGATGTGCAGGAAGAAGCCGATGCGATTCTTGAATCCCATCTGCCTGAGCTCGGCGGCGAGCGGGATCATGTGGTAGTCATGCACCCAGATGACGTCGTCTTCCTTGAGCATAGGGGCAAGCCGCTGCGCGAAGAAACGGTTGACCCGGAAATAGCCCGCCATCTCCTTGCGCCCGTATTCGGCGAGATCCAGCCGGTAATGGCATATCGGCCAGAGCACGCGGTTGGCGAAACCGTGGTAATATTCCTCGACATCCGTATCGGTGAGGTCGGTCAGCGCGTAGGTGATGTTGCCGTGGGTCTGAAGCGACAGGGCTTCGGGTTCCCTGTCGCCGCTGGATTTTCCGGACCATCCCATCCATATGCCGCCGCGTTCCCCGAGCGCCGCCTTCAGCGCCACGGCAAGCCCGCCGGCGGGCGCCGCGCCGCTCTTGTCGGGAACGGTGACCCGGTTGGAAACGACGATCAGGCGGCTCAAAGGCTCTTTCCTTTTGTCTCTGGCCGGGCTCGGCGGCCGCATTCGGCAAGCTCGGCGAGGAGGCGGCGCAAGGCGGCCGCGGAAGGAAGATGGTATTGCGCGGCGGTGTCGCTTCCCGGCTCGCCGATGCGGATCGACAGCCCGCCGAGCGCGTTGGCCTCGCGGAACATGGCCTCGTCGGTAACGTCGTCGCC
>NZ_JBHFJG010000026.1:19346-27328 GCF_057559155.1 Rhizobium moroccans
GTCGTCGCCGATCGCGATCGGCAACCGGCCGGTAAACGGCGGCTCGTCCAGGAAGGCTTTGAGCGCGCTGCCCTTGTTGGCATGCGAGGGGCGGATTTCCACCACCATCTTGCCGTTCTGAAGCGTGAAATCCGGCCCCGCCTGTTTCAGATAACGGGCCATGACGGCTTCCAACTCCTCCCGCCGCTCGGGCGCCTGCCGGTAGTGGGCGGCGATCGCCGCGCCCTTGTCCTCGATCAGCACGCCCGGCCAGGAGAGGGCCTCGTGCGTCAGGTCCGCCTTGATGAGATCGAAATCGGCGGTGATTTCGATCCGGTCTACGCCGCCGTCGGCGCGCCGCCGCTCCGTGCCGTGCAGGCCGGCGATCGGGAAGCGATGGGGCGAAAACAGCTTGTCGGCATAGACGAGCGCCCGGCCGGTCACCAGGGCCATCGCGCCGCCGAAAAATTCCGAAACCAGGTGTAGATGTTCCGGCAGATCGGGTGGTACGGCGACTGCATTCGGTCTCTCTGCGAGATCGATGAGCGTGCCGTCTATATCCATGAACAGAGCCCATGCGCCAGGCTCAAGGGCAATCTTCGAGACGAACTGTTCGAGAGGCCGCTCGGGATCGACGCCTCCGGCCTGACTGGACTGTTCTTCATGCGACATGATGGGCAATGTAGGCCATGTGTCCCGCTTGGCAACCCTTCCAATCTGACGTTCTGTTGCAAAACGTGATTGGGGGAAGGGCCGGAAAGCGGTCATGAAGAGCACTGGTTTACCTTTCATTATCCATTTGGCCTAAGCCTTGTCTCCTGTCTCCCAAGTCGTTCTTGCTCTAATGGAGTCGATCGAACATGTGCCGTTGGGCAGCCTATCGCGGCGCTCCCCTCTATCTCGAAGAGCTTGTATCCTCGCCTGCCCACTCGCTGATCGAGCAGTCCCATTGCGCCACGCGCGCCAAGACGGCCACCAATGGCGATGGCTTCGGCATCGCGTGGTATGGTGATCGGTCCGAGCCAGGGCGCTATCGGGATATCCTGCCGGCATGGTCGGATTGCAATCTGAAGAGCCTTGCGCGGCAGATACGCTCGCCGCTCTTTCTCGCCCATGTGCGGGCAGCCACCAACGGCGGCACGCGGCGCGACAACTGCCATCCTTTCGTGCACGGCTCATGGTCCTTCATGCATAACGGCCAGATCTCCGGTTTCGAGCGCATCCGCCGGCGCATGGAGGCGATGCTCTCAGACGAGCTTTTCGATGCCCGCACCGGCACGACCGATTCGGAATTGCTTTTCCTGCTTTCGCTGGAATTCGGCCTGGAACACGATCCTCTGGGTGCTACGGCGCGGGCGATCGCTGCGGTCGAAGCCCTTTCGCGCGAACATCTGGATCATGCCCTCGTGCGCTTCACGGCTGCTTTTTCGGATGGCAGGCAGCTTTACGCCGTGCGCTATGCCACCGACCGCAAGCCGCCGACGCTCTATGCTGCCCCGATCGGTGGAAAGTCCGGCTATTGCCTCGTTTCCGAGCCCTTGAACGATGAGGCCGATACCTGGATGGAGATTCCGGACGGCAGCGCGATCATGGTGAGCGACGAAGGCGTAGAGGTCTCGGCCTTCGAGCCGGATAGAGCGGGGCTTGCCTCCGACGTCAGGAAGATAGCCTGATCCCCAGCTCCTGCCTCAGCTTTTTGGTGAGACCGGCTGCCACCAACTCGTAGGAGCGGGTGAGATAGTGCCTCAGTTCATCCTCTGAAAGTGGCGAGGAACTGGCGATCTCCACCCATTTCCGTTTGGCGAAATAAGGGGCCTGGCGGATACCGTCGAGGGCGGTCAATATCTCGAAGCTTTCCTCGGGGCATTTCGCCACCACTCGTGCATCGGCGCCCTCGCCGGAAAGAAGGGTGAAGACCTTGTCGCCCACCTTGGCGACATGGCTGTCCCACTGGTCGACAAACGACGTGCCGGGAAGGCTGGTCACGAAGGCGTCGAAGCCTTTGCGCTCGAAGAGGTTCATTTCAGCCGCTCCGCGATGAGCCGGGCGAGCCTTTCGGCCACCTCGTCCTTGGAAAGATCGGGCCATTCCTCGATCCCCGCAGCGCTGATGATCTTCACCCGGTTCCGGTCTCCCCCCATGATGCCTGTTCCGGGAGAAACGTCGTTGGCGACGATCAGGTCCGCGCCCTTGCGGGTAAGCTTGGCGCGCCCGTTTTTCTCGACATCCTGGGTCTCCGCCGCGAAGCCGACCACCAGTTTCGGGCGCTCCTCGTGATGGCCGACGGTCTTGAGGATATCAGGGTTTTCCGCGAGTTGAAGCGGCGCCGGGGCTTCGCCCGCCTGTTTCTTGATCTTCTGTCCGGAGGAGGAGGCCACTCGCCAGTCCGCGACCGCGGCCACCATGACGGCGATATCGGCTGGCAGGCGGGAGACCACGGCATCGCGCATCTCCTCCGCGCGCTCCACATGCACCGTCGTCACGCCTGCCGGGTCGGGAATGGTGACAGGTCCGGAAACCAGCGTCACGTCGGCGCCGAGCCTTGCGAGCGCCGCTGCGATCGCATGTCCCTGCCGGCCGGAGGAACGGTTGGCGATGTAGCGCACCGGGTCGATGGGCTCGTGGGTGGGGCCGGAGGTGACGATGGCGGTCCTGCCGGCAAGCGGCCGCTCTCCCTCTCCGAGCAACGCGATGGCCGCTGCCACTATGTCCAGTGGCTCGGCCATCCGGCCAAGGCCAGCCTCGTTGCCTTCGGCCATCTCGCCGGAGGTTGGGCCGACGAAATGCACGCCATCGGCCTTCAGCGTTTTGACATTGCGCTGCGTGGCGGCAGCCGTCCACATCTTCGGGTTCATCGCAGGCGCTATCAGCACCGGCCGGTCGGTCGCAAGCAGCACGGCGCTGGCAAGATCGTCCGCCAGGCCATGCGCCATCTTCGCCATCAGGTCGGCGGTCGCCGGCGCCACGAGCACCAGGTCGCAGTCGCGCGCAAGCCTGATATGGCCGACGTCCTGCTCGTCCTCGCGGGAAAAGAGGTCCGTATAGACATGGTCGGAGGCCAGTGCCCCGACGGCAAGCGGCGTGATGAATTCCTGCGCCGCGGCCGTCATCGCCGGGCGAACGGTTGCGCCGCGTTCGCGCAGCCGCCGGATGAGATCAAGGCTCTTATAGGCGGCGATCCCGCCCGAGATGATCAGAAGAATGCGTTTTCCCGAAAGATCCATGTCTCACCCGCCATTGGCGCTCTGTTGCGCCGGAAGCTAAGCCTTTGGCGAAGGACATGCAATCGCGATCCGCAACCGCGCCGAACCGGCTTGTCTGCCGCGCCCGTTTGGGATAGCTTGCCGGCCGGCCGGATGCAGCCAGCCGCCCGCGGCTTCGAGCTCAGGTGAATGCATCTCAACCGCCTCTCGTCCTTGCCTTTGGCGAACGATGACGAACGGATCGGCAATACGGGCACTGATTTTGCCGTTCGTCCGTCGAAAGGATGAAGAGATGCGCGATTTCCGCGATGCGAAGCTTATGGCCAAATCCCTCCGCGAGGCACTTGCCGAGCGTAACCTGTCGGTTACGCATAGCCAGGCGCTGGAGCTTGTGGCCACCCAGTTCGGCTATGACGATTGGAATATTCTCTCGGCAAAGATCGATGCCGCCGACGAGCGGAAACCGGAGGCGGTAACCATACAGCCGGCGATCTCTATCTTCCGGATTTTCTCCGTCGAAAAGGCGATGGAATTCTACTGTGATTTCCTAGGCTTCCAGGTGGATTGGGAGCATCGGTTCGGTGAGAATTTCCCGCTCTACTGCCAGATATCCAGAAGCGGCATGCTGATGCACTTGAGTGAGCATGCGGGCGATGCCTCGCCCGGCGCCCGCGTCTTCGTGCCCATGACGGGAGCCCGCGCCTTCCAGAAGGAACTGACTGGCAAGAATTACCCCTATATGAAGCCGGGTCTCGAACAGGCGCCGTGGGGACTGGAGGTTTCCGTCACGGACCCGTTCAGCAACCGCATCACCTTTTGCGAGCGCGAGGAAAAGGGCTAATCCGTCTTCTCGGCCGTCGCGACCGGCTCGGTCGTCAGCTTGAATTCCGCCATTTCGGCGGGCGTCAGGTAGTAGAGCCGGTCGGGCGGCGTTTCCAGCGCGTTGATCCAGAGCTGCGCCCCGATCCCCATCTCGTCGAGGTGCCGGGCGACCCTTGCCGTGGTTGCCTGCGCGCTCGCCATCGCCTGCTCGGGAGAGGGGCGCTCCGTGCCGCCGTTGAAGACCTGGTGCACGCCGATCACCGCGTCTTTTTCCGCCATGCGGGAAACGCCGCCCGCGAAAACGATAGGGCAGGACGAGGCGCAGAGCGCCTCGGAAGCGACCCGCGTGCCGAGCTGCCTTTCCCGGATCAGTTTCGACATGGCGATCGCATCGTCCACCGAACCGCCGGGAGAGTTGAGCGAAACCATCTTCACATATTCGCCGCGCGCCTCGATCTCCTTGGCGAAACGGTCCGCAGCACCAGGCTCGATGGAGCCTTCGGCCAGCAGCACGCCGCCGGAAAGGAGCTCGAACCGTATCGGCTGGCGCAACACCTCCGGCGCGCTTGCCGGCTGCACCGGCGGTGCGTTCGGCACGCCCTCGGTCAAGGCGGGTGGCAGCACGGGCTGGCCGGTCCGCATCGGGTCATGGCCGGGAAGGGCGGCATTCATGACGCTGATCTCGCGGAAATCGATCACCACGAAGATGGCCGAAGCGCCGAGCAGCGTCAGGAAGGCATGGCGCATCAGCGTCCCGTCGTCGGTCGAAAGAAACGCGGCCTTGAGGCGGGCGAGGGCGGTGAGCGGCCTCACGCGGGCGGACCCGCTCTAGGCGATTTCAGGTCGAGGCTGGTGATGTTGTTGACCCCGTGGGGTTCGCCATTCTCCAGGCCGGCAATTGCTTCCTTCAGGTCGATATCGTTGCGTCCGAGCGCCCGCTGGACCTCCAGAGCCTCCAGAAGTTCCGCGGCGGTGATCCGCTGGGCGAAGGGAAGCCGCTCTTCCTGCCGGCGGATCGCGCCATGCACGACCGCGAGGATGAAGACCAGCACGGCGGGCAGGAGGTCGATCGAAATCGCGCCGGCCCAGGCGGGAATGAAATCGGCCGCATAGCGCAGCACGGCCTCGGCCGAGGAAAGCGGCACGAAGCGGCGTTCCGCCACCGGCTCCTGCGCCAGGATCTCGTCGGCGGCCTGCGAGAGAACCCTGGATTGCGCGGCCACAGAGGCGCGGATCGTCTCCATCACCTGGTCCTGCCGGTTGGCGAGATCGGCCTCGCGCCCGTCCGCCACCGGGGCGATGAAGCCGAGCGAAAGGTCCTCTGCCGCCCGCTTCACGGAAGGCGCGATCGAGGTCTGCTGCAGCGAGCCGATGACGCCGGTCAGCGTTACCACCTCGGCGGAAAACTGGTCGGCCCGCGGTGCGATCGCGCCCGGCGCGGAAACCAGGGTGCGCATGGTTTCCAGATGCTTGCGGCCCTGATCGAACAGCGTCGTCACGCGCTCGCGGGAAGCGGCAATGCCGGTTTCCAGCTCGCGAAGTTGGGAGGACATCTGCGAGAGAAGCTGCACCACGCTTCCCGAGCCGGTGGTGCCCGTCAGCGCGCCGGACTGCCGTTCATCCTCGGCAAGCCGGGCAAAGCGTTCGGAAGTGCGCTGAATGTCCGGCAGCAGGCTTTGTGCGGCAAGCGCGTTCTGATGCGCCTTGTCGAGATCGGCCGTGTAATCTTCCAGCGTTTCGGCAAGATGCTGTTCGAGCGCCGCCGAGCCCGCGAGTGCGGCCGCGTTCAGCCAGCTCGACATGGCGATGATCATCGCGCAGCCGAGCGCCATGACGCCGAGCATGGCCCCGCGCGCCGCCGGCCCCGTCACATGCGGGTAGAAGCGCGCCATGTAGGACCAGAAGGCGTAGATCGCCACCGAGACCGAGGCGGAATAGATGATCGCCGCGAAGAAGACCGCCATCGGCGATCCGTCGAGGAGGCTGCGCACCCCGAGATAGGTGTAGACGCCGGATGCGAGCGCCAGGACGGCGAGCGCAAAACGCGTCATGGTCTCGACGGCGGCAACACCGTCGTGCAAGCGATGCGAAGCGCCAAGCGCCATGGCAACTCTCCGGAAGGAATGTATTCCTTAACAGAGAATTAAGAACAGGGCGAAATGAAGGCCGCGTCAAGAGGGGCGGATATAGGGAACGTCCTTCTTTGCAACCTCGTCCAGCGCCTCCTCGTATCCGGCATCGGCATAGCGGATGACGCCGAGCGCGGTGTCGTTGGTAAGCGCGTGGTCGAGCCGCTCGTCCGCTTGCCGGGTGCCATCCGCCACCACCGTCACGCCGCAGCTCGTCATGTAGCCGGCGTAGCCGCCGCCGCCGGAATGCACCACCACGAGATCGGCCATGGAAGAGCAGAGCATCATCGCGTCGAGCAGCGGCCAGTCGGCGATCGCATCCGACCCGTCCTTCATCCGCTCGGTCATGATGTTGGGATGCGCCATCGCACCGGCATCGAGATGATCGCGCGAAAAGGCGATCGATCCCTTGATCTCGCCGCTTGCAACCAGCTCGTTGACGCGCCGCGCCAGAGCCGTCCGCTCGCCATGCCCGAGCCATGCGATGCGCGCCGGCAGGCCCTCGAAAGGTATGTTATCCCGCGCCAGCCGCACCCAGTTGGTGATGATCCGGTTGTCCGGGAACATCTCGATCAGCAGATCGTCGATCCGGGCGATGTCGCTTTCCTCGCCCGAAAGCGCCATCCAGCGGAAGGGACCGATGGCGCGGGCAAAGAGCGGCCTGAGATAGGCTTCGGTGAAGATCGGGATGTCGAAAGCGTTCTCCACGCCCCCTTGCCTGGCCTGGGTGCGGATCAGGTTGCCGTTGTCGAACACTTCCGAGCCGGCTTGCTGGAAATCGAGCATCGCCTGCACGTGATCCACGATCGAGGCGCGGCTTGCGGCCATGAGCTGGCCTTGTCCGTCTTTCCGGAGGCTGCGCACCGTCTCGAGGCTCATGCCCTTCGGCACATAGCCGTAGACGAGGTCGTGCGCCGAGGTCTGGTCGGTGACGATATCCGGCACGATGCCGCGGCGCACGATCTCGGGATAAATGTCGGCGGCATTGCCGACAAGCCCGACTGAAAGCGCCCGCTTACCTTTTGTCGCCTCGGCAATGGCGGCGAGGGCGGCGTCGAGGTTGGACGCGATTTCGTCCAGATAGCCGATCTCCTTGCGCTTTTTCGCCCGCTCCGGGTCGATGTCGATGCAGAGGATCGCCGCGCCCGCCATTCGGCCGGCGAGTGGCTGCGCCCCGCCCATGCCGCCGAGCCCGGCGGTCAGGATGAAACGGCCGGCGAGATCGCCGCCGAAGCGTTTCTCGGCGATCCGCATGAAGATCTCGTAGGTGCCCTGGATGACGCCCTGGCTGCCGATATACTGCCAGGCGCCCGCAGTCAGCCCACCCCAGCAGATCAGCCCTTTCCGCTCCAGCTCGTAGAAATATTCCGCCTTCGCCCATTGGCCGACGATGTTGCAGTTGGCCATGATGACGAGCGGCGCCTTCGCATGCGTCCTGACGAGTCCCACCGGCTTGCCGGATTGGATCAGCAGCGTCTGGTCTTCCTCCATCGTGGCCAGCGCCTCGACGATGCCCTTGTGCGCCGCCCAGTTGCGCGCCGCCTTGCCGAGCGCTGCATAGACCACGAGATTGTCCGGGTCTTCGCCGACAGCCAGCACGTTCTCGAGCAGCCTCAGCAGCGCCTCCTGCCGCCAGCCCTTGGCGCGCAGTTCGGGACCGCCGGGAATGGGGAAGTTGGGATGACGCGGATTCGGTTTCGGCATGGTCTTCCTCCAGAAATTGCCCCTCATCCGGCTGCCGCCACCTTCTCCCCGCGCGCGGGGAGAAGGAATATGCCGTTCCGGCCTGCCATCTTCGACGTTCCGCGGGGTAGGTCCCCTCTCCCCGTAGGCGGGGAGAGGGCTAGGG
>NZ_JBHFJG010000026.1:27348-28079 GCF_057559155.1 Rhizobium moroccans
GTGGGCTAGGGTGAGGGGCTCTTGTTATTACCGAGAGCATACCTTGCGATCTCGATGCCCATGGCCTTCTCCACCGAAGGATAGACGGTCGGGTCGAGGACGCTCGCCGAAAGCGGGATGATCTCCTTCGGCACGTGCAGGATATGGACCTTCATGCCCGCCGAAAGCTGGCCGACGCTCAAAGGTTCGCCTTCCGGCGATAGCGTGGTGATGACGGAGGGGAAGGTGGCAAGGCGGTTTCCGCCCGCATCGTCCACCGCCATGTATTCGTTCATCACATGCATGGTCACGGCCTTGTCGCCGGAGCCGACGGTGATCGTGCCGATATCGAAGGCTTCGCTCGTATAAACGACATCCTTGGCGGCGATTTCGCCCTCTGCGAGAATGTGACCGCCGGTCGTTTCGCAGATGGCGTCGATCACGGCATGGCCGTTCTTCTTTTCGGCTTCGATGATCGCCTCGCCGAGTGCTAGCGCAAGGGAAATCCCGCCGAGCGCCGCATGGGTGCGTACATAGGAGGCGCGCAGCGGGTTGCGGCAGGAAGCGATGAAGCCGCCCGACTGGTCTGCCGCCGCGCGCAGCACCGGCGAGATCTTGGCCGTCGCGCCGCGGATCACCAACTCGATATAGCGGTTCTCCGAGCGGTTGCCGCCGACGGCGGTCTGGATCATCGGTTCCGGCGATCCCGCCATGCCGATCGAGCCCATGTCTCCGGTCGGGTGCGCGCGCAC
>NZ_JBHFJG010000026.1:28099-69196 GCF_057559155.1 Rhizobium moroccans
CGCGCACGTCTCCCACGGCATCCACCACCTTCATGCCCAACACGGCCGCGGGCAGCCAGCCGTTCAGCGTCGAAGAGCGGCCGTTCTGGCCGATCATCAAACCGGAAAGCTTCTCGCTGAGCGTCTCCTGCAGGATCTGCACCGCACGGACGTAATCGACGCCGCGCATTTCCCAGGGCGTGGTCGAGGCAGGCGCGCCGATCGCCGCGGCGGTAGCGATCCAGTCGTCGTCCTTCAGTTCCTCCACGGCCACCAGTTCCGGTTTGCCGATCGAGACGGCGGCATAGCCCAGCATCCGGCCGTGATCGGCCCATCCGCCGCCGCCGGCGGCATAGACCGAGCCGCCCTTCACTGCGGCCTCCACATCCTTCTCCACCAGTATGCGTCCCATGTCAGCTCTCCTGGCCTTTATCCATCCGCAGCACCGCTTCGAACAGCACGGCGGCACCGAGCGCGATGTCGTCTATCTCCGCCCATTCCTCGGCGCAGTGGCTTCGCCCTTCCTTGCAGGGCACGAAGATCATCGCGGCGGGAGCAACCTTGGCGATCCATGCCGTGTCGTGTCCGGCGCCCGAGGCCATGCGCCGATGGCTGATGCCGCACTCGTCGGCGGCTGCCTCGAGGATATCGATCAACCGCTCGTCGCAAGGGCTCGCGGCGACGTCGGAGATGCGCACCGGAGCGGCGATCGTCACGCCCCATTTCTCGGCCGCGCGCTCTGCGGTATCGTCGATAAACGCGCAGAAGCTTTCCATGTCCTCGCGGATTTCGGCGCGCGCGTCGATCAGCATCCTCACCCTGGAGGGAACGACATTGGCGGCGTTCGGCTCGATCTGGAATTCGCCGACCGTCGCGGTAAAATGTCCCGGCGATCGCGACATGGAAAGTGCGGCCTGCTGCACGTCCAGCACGATCTCGGAGGCCGCCACCAGCGCATCCGCCCGGTTGGTCATCGGCGTTGTGCCGGCATGGTCGGCGCGCCCTTCCACGATGATCTCGATGCGCGTGATGCCGGAAATGGCGGTAACCACGCCGATATCGATGGCTTCCCGTTCCAGCACCGGCCCCTGCTCGATATGCAGTTCGAGAAAACCTCTGAGATCGGTGCGCACTTCGGTAACGGAAGCATCGCCGCCCACCTGGCTGATTCCGCCCGCAAGGCTTCGCCCCTCCGCCGTCCGGGAAAGCCAGGCCTCCGGCCGTTGCCCGGTCATGCCGCGGCTGCCGATGCAGGAAACGCCGAAAATGCTCACTTCTTCCGCAAGGAAATCGATGATCTCGAGGTCGTGGTCGAGCTCGATTCCCCTGTCGGAAAGCGCGCGCGCGACCTCCAGCGCGGCGGCCATCCCCGCAATGCCGTCGAAGCGGCCGCCGTCCGGAACCGTATCGGAATGGGAGCCGAGCATCAGCGTGCCCTTGCCCGAGACCCGACCCTCCCGCCGTCCGATGAGATTGCCGGCGGGGTCGATGCGCGTCGTAAGGCCGGCCGCCTTCATCTGCCGTTCGAGATAGGCCCGGCCTTCAAGGAAGAGCGGCGAGAAGGCGCGGCGCGTCCAGGGGCGCGCGGGTTCGGTGATCCTTGCGAGCGCATCGATGTCGGCGCCGATCCGCGCGGCCTCTACGGGCAGGTTCCTGCTCAAGCTGTTTCTCCTGTCAGAATATGTTGGCGCGGCGGCCGCTGGAAACGCCCGCTGCCGGGTTTGGCAAGCACTTTCCCGTCCTCGCAGACGAGCTTGCCGCGCAGATAGGTCGCCGCGACCGTAAAGGGCAGGACTATGCCGTTATAGGGGCTCCATCCGACGACATTGTTGCCGCTGGCCGCCGCATCATAAATCTTTTCCCTGGGCAGGAGTACGACGATATCCGCATCGCGCCCGACGGTGAGCGCCCCCTTCACATGATCGAGGCGAAAGTGCCTCGCCGGGTTCTCCGCCATCAGCCTCGCCGCCCAGGTGAGCGGAATGCCGCGTTCCAGAGCGCCTTTCACGAAGAGCGGCACCATGGCTTCGAGCCCCGGCACGCCGGAGGCGTTCTTCAGCATGTCGGGATCGTTCTTGCGGTTCTCCGACCAGCTCACATGGTCGGTGGAGACCAGCCAGACCTTGCCCTCGGAAATCTTGCGCCACAGCGTCTCCACCTCGGCGCGCGGCCGGATGGGCGGATTGATCTTCGCCTTGCCGCCCAATCGCTGAACGTCGTTTTCCTCGTCCAGCGTCAGGTAGTGGATGCAGCATTCCACCGTGGCGGCAAAGCCGTCGCGGCGGTAGGCGGCGGCGATGTCATAGCCGCGCCCGAGCGAACAATGCACCACATGCGCCGGGCACCCGGTCTCGGCACCCGTTTCGAAGATGGTGTGCATGGCCAGAAGCTCGGTGATCGGCGGACGGGAAAGGCCATGCGCCCGCCAATCGGTGATCCCGCTTGCCTTCACGGTCGCCATATAGGCGCGGACGGCTTCGTCATCCTCGTTGTGCACGCCGGCCGTCAGGCCCGTTGGCGCGATCGTCGTGAAGCAGGCGTCGAGCAGGGCGGGCGGAATGCGCGGAAACCGCTTCGGATCGGTGCCGAATGTGGAGAACTTGAAGGCTGCGACGCCCGCCTCCACCATCTCCTGAATGCGGATAGGCCCTTCTTCGGGATCGATCGTGCCGTAGAGGGCGAAATCGACCCGAGCCTGCGCGCCCGCATGGGCGATCTTCCGCTTGACCGCGTCGGCCGAGCAGACGAGGTCGCCTTCGTCATAGGGCATGTCGACGATCGTGGTGACGCCGCCCGCTGCCGCCGAGCGGGTGGACCAGATGAAATCCTCCTGGTCCTTCTGCGAGAGCGAATGCACCTGGGCGTCGATCGCGCCCGGCAGGATCAGCGCTCTGCCGAGCAGGTGGCGGTCGCGGGCAGCCGGCGGCACGCCTAAGCCGATCTGGGCCACCTTGCCGTCGCTGACTGCCACATAGCCAGCTTCGACGATCCGATCGGGAAGGACCACGGTTCCCTGCAGCACGAGATCGAAATCGGCCATGTCCTTCTCCCTTTTCCGGCCTCAGGCCCTCATCGGCTGCCGCTCGCGCGTCTCGCTCCGGCCGAAGCTGCCGAGCGCGAAGAAACCGTCGATGGCGTGGATGGGCGAAATGGCGATCAGCCGGGCGAGGAACGCCTCGGAGGAAAGTTCCGCCTCGATCGCCTCGACCTCCGTCGAAAGCGGCCGGTCGACCGTATAGTATTCCGCGTGCCGGCGAACGGCGTCGTAGACCAGTTGCACCGCTCCGCCGGGGCGGTCGCCGTGAATGTCCATGGCTTGCGCGGCAAGCAGGGCCTCGATCGCCGCAAGGCGCTTGAGCGCCTCCACCTGCCGTTCGAAGCGCTCGATGACCAGCGGCAGGAAGGCCGCCTCGTCCTCCATGCCCCCCGCCACGACGAGCGATTGCGCCGATACGGGATTGGTCATCGAAAGCACGCGCGAGAAGATCTCGCCGGCAAGCTTGATGATAGGGCCGAAACCCGTGGCGATCGCGCCTTCCGGCACGAGGTTCACCGGCAACCCGCGCCGCTGGCCGTTGCCGAGCAGGACGCAGCGGTTGAAGGCGTTGCGGGCGGCATGCGCCATGCAGATTGACGCCGCCTCGAGAAGCACGGTGACGTCCAGCGGCAGCGAGCCGCCGGAGGTAAGCACGCGGCCCTCCGCGATGACCGGATTGTCGTCGGAGCGGCCAGTGGCGGCCAGGATCTTGTGTCCCGCCATCAGCAGGCTCTCGAACACCGAGCCCAGCACCTGGGCGATCATGCGCAGGCTGAGAGGGTCCTGGATATGGGTGGCACTCGGCCAGTCGCAGTCTTCGGAAGCGGTGAGGAGCCAATTGCCGATCATCGCTTCGCGAGCCGTCCCGACATGGGTGACCGCAATCCACGGATCGCGGGAAGCGCCCATTGCGCATGCCGCGGTCATGCCGGTGGCAAGCAGGGTCCGGATCGCGCCCGCGGCTCCGCGGGTGGCTTCGGCGGCGGCCGCGAAGCTCACCGCATTGATGCTGAGCGAGGCGAGGCTGTCGCGCGGCGCCATGCGGAAAGGTTTCAGCCCGGCCTCCGCGAAAGCCTGCGCGGCCGGCAGGCGCCGGCCCTTGTAGATCGCTTCGCCCACGCCTGTCAGCACGGCGCCGATCTGGCCCATGAGGCCGATATCGGCGCAGCCGATCGAACCCGTGCGGCGGACGACCGGAATAAGGTCGGCTTCGAGCAGGCCGAGATAGGCATGCACGAGTTCGACCGAGCAGCCGACATAGCCGGTGAGCGCGGTATTGACGCGCAGCGCCATCGCATTGCGCACCACCGAGATCGGGAAGGGAACTCCCGTGCCGAAATGGTGGGCGCGGACCAGGCCGAGATTGAACGTATCCCACTCGTCCGGCGACCACTCGACATCCTTCATGGCGCCGACGCCCGTGGTCGAGCCGTAGACGGGCTGCCCTTGCGCAATCGCGCGATCCACCACGTCGCGGGCGGCCTGCACGCGCACAAGCCCCGCCGGCTCGGCCACGGGGCGGATGCGTCCTTCTCCGATATGCAGGAGCTCGGCGAAACCGAGCGGCTGCCCGGTCAGCTCGATCACGGCTCTGGTTTCCGTCATGCTGTCTCCTTCGATTGCTCCTAGGAGATTAGCGGAGAGGCCGGCGAATGGAATATCCCAAGGCCGGCGGAAGTCGCCGTGGTCGGGAAGGTCCGGTTCAGCCGAGCGAAAAGGCGAGATAGAGTGCCGAAAGCGCGATGACCCAGAGCGCGACCCGTCCGGAGCGGCTGTAGCGCGCCTCCGCCTTGCCGATCGCGTCGGCCGTTTCCGGGTCGAAGCGCAGGCCGTGTTCGCTCATGCGCACGATATCCTCGTGGAACTTCTCCGTCCTGACCGCGATTTCCGGCAGGGCTTCCGCAAGCTTCACCGCCGCCTTCACGCCGTCGCGAAGGTCGGACATGACCCGCTTCGGGCCGAGATTGTCGCGGATCCATTCGCCGACCACCGGCTCGGATGCCTTCCACATGTTGAAGCGGGGGTTGAGGATGCGCGATACGCCTTCCACCACCACCATTGTCTTCTGCAGCAGAATGAGTTCCGGCCGGGTCTGCATCTCGAAGAGATCGGTCACTTCGAAAAGCAGGGCCAAGAGCCGCGCCATGGAGATCGTCTCGGCCGGCTGGCCGTGGATCGGCTCGCCGATCGCGCGGATGGCCTGGGCGAAGCTCGAAACGTCGTGGTGAGCCGGCACGTAGCCCGCCTCGAAATGCACTTCGGCGACCCGCATGTAGTCACGGGTGATGAAGCCGTAGAGGATTTCGGCGAGGAAGCGGCGTTCCTTTTTGCCGAGGCGTCCGACGATGCCCATGTCGACGGCCACGATCATGCCGGTCCGATCGACGAAGAGGTTGCCGGGATGCATGTCGGCATGGAAGAAGCCGTCGCGCAACGTGTGGCGCAGGAAGGATTGGATGAGCGTTTCGGCGAGTCGGTCGAGATCGTGCCCGGCGGCGCGAAGCTCCTCGACGTTCGACATCTTGATGCCGTCGATCCACTCCATGGTCACCACGTCGCGGCCGGTGCGCTCCCAATCGACCGTGGGCACTCGGAAGCCCGGATCGTTCTTGGTGTTTTCGGCGATTTCGGAAAGGGCCGCAGCCTCGAGGCGCAGGTCCATCTCCACCTTGGTCGTCTGTTCGAGCGTCCGCGTCACCTCGACCGGCCTCAGCCGCCGGCTGGAGGGCATGAGACGCTCCTGCATGCGCGCCAGCAAATACATGCTTTCGATATCGTGCGCGAAGCGCTGCCGCACGCCCGGCCGCACCACTTTCACGGCGACCTTCCTGTCTCCCACCATCGCGGGATGAACCTGGGCGATGGAGGCGGCGGCGATGGGCTCGCCGAAATCGGAATAGAGATCTCCCACCGGCCGGCCGAGCGAGGCTTCGATCGCGGCTTCGGCGGTTTCGGTCGGGAAGAAGGCCATGCGGTCCTGGAGAAGGGCGAGATCCAGGGCCCAGTCGACGCCCACGACATCCGGGCGTGTGGCCAGGAACTGGCCGATCTTCACATAGGAAGGACCGAGCCTGTCCACGGCGCGGGTCAGCCTTATGCTGCGCGCCTGCTGCTTGGATCGGAAACGCGCGAGCGGCTCGACAAGCGATTTGACGAGACCGACGGAAGGCGGCAGGTCCCGTGTCGGCAGCGCCGAGACCACGCCCTCGCGCACTAGGACCCAGGCCACCCGGACCAGGCGGAAATAGGCGCCAATCGTGCTCATGATGCGCCCTTATGCTTCTTTACGGATTGGCTCTGCATCGATCAGAGCTTCCATCCGGAATGCAGGGCGGCGATCCCTCCGGAATAACTCGTATAGGTCACGCGCGAGAAGCCTGCCGCACGGATCATGGTGGCGAAATTCTCCTGGTTGGGGAATTTGCGGATCGATTCCACCAGATACTGATAGGGTTCGGCATCGCCGGTCACCAGCCTGCCGATCTGCGGAATGGCCTTGAACGACCACTGGTCGTAGAAGCGTTCCAGCAGCGGCATCTCCACTTCGGAAAACTCCAGCACCAGCAGCCGCCCGCCGCGCCTCAGCACGCGAAAAGCCTCCTTCAGCGCCACGTCGATATGCGGCACGTTGCGGATGCCGAAGGCGATCGTATAGGCATCGAAAGTGCCCGCTTCGAACGGCAGGTCCTCGGCATTCGCCTCCACGAAGGTGAGATTGTCGGAAAGCTTGCGCTTGGCGGCCCGCTCGGCGCCGACGCCCAGCATGGAGCCGTTGATGTCGAGCACGGTCGCATGCGCCTTGCGGTCCGATGCCTCCACGATCCGGAAGGCGATGTCGCCGGTGCCGCCGGCCACGTCGAGCACCTTGTAGGAAGGGTCCTTGCGCGGATTGAGCGCGTTGATCATCGCATCTTTCCAGATCCGGTGCATGCCGGCCGACATCATATCGTTCATGATGTCGTAGCGCTTGGCCACCTTGTGGAAGACGTCGTTGACGAGACCCTGCTTTTCGCCGTCCGCAACCTCGCGGAAGCCGTAGGATGTTGCCATGCTGCCATCGCTACTCGTGCGGGCTTCGGTCATCGGAAGAACTCCATGCTCATCATTCGGTCGCGACCATAGCGAAATCGCATCCGGCACGCTATCTGTGCCGCGCGTCTTCAAAGAGAATGCGGGCTGGCGGTTCTATAGATCAGGAACCCGGCCGTTGGAACGGGAAGTTAGGAAATCATGCCTGAATTGCCAGAGGTGGAAACCGTTCGGCGCGGCCTGCAGCCGGCGATGGAAGGGGCCCGGATCGAGCGTCTGGAGCTCAGAAGGCCCGATCTGCGCTTTCCCTTGCCGGAAAATTTCGCCGAAGCGGTCGGGGGGCGGCGGATCGTCGCGCTCGGGCGTCGGGCGAAATACCTGCTCATCGATCTGGAGGACGATCTGACGATCATTTCCCATCTCGGCATGTCGGGATCGTTCAGGATATCGGAGGGGCGGCAGGACGCCGTTCAGGGAGAGTTCCACCATCCCCGCTCGAAGGACGGGAAGCACGACCACGTGATCTTTCATCTGGAGGGGGCGAAAGGTCCTGCCCAGGTCATTTATAATGATCCGCGCCGTTTCGGCTTCATGCACCTTTGGAAGCGCAGCGAGCTCGATCTCTATCCGGCCTTCGCCGAACTGGGACCGGAACCGACCGGCAATGCGCTCGACGCCGATTATCTCGCGGCGCGCTTCTCCGGCAAGGCCCAGCCGCTGAAGGGTGCGCTTCTCGACCAGACGGTGATTGCCGGGCTCGGCAATATATATGTGTGCGAGGCGCTCTGGCGGGCGCATCTGTCCCCCAAGCGCGCCGCCGGGACGGTGGTCACGAAGACAGGCCGGCCGAAGAAGGAGCTGGATCTCCTGACCGAGGCGATCCGCGCGGTGATCGCCGATGCCGTCGCCGCCGGCGGCTCCTCTTTGCGGGATCATATCCGGACAGACGGATCGCTCGGATATTTCCAGCATTCCTTTTCTGTCTATGACAGGGAGAGCAAGGAATGCCGCACGCCGGGCTGCGGCGGAACGATCGCCCGCATCACCCAGGCCGGGCGTTCGACCTTCTATTGCCCGACCTGCCAGAAATGACCGCCACCCGTGGGTGGCGCGGCCCTGGGCCCGTGAAACCGGCATCTTCCTGTCCTGGCGAGAGAAATTGCGCGTTGACTGGCAGGCCCATTCCGGTTATATGCCCGCCCACAGTTGAGAAAGCCATTGGACGGCTTCCTCTATTGCTCCCGAATTGCTGAAGATGAGGTCGCGAGACCGGCGCGGCGACGGTGGAGTTTGGTTCGAATTCGTAGAGAGGCATGAGATGGCCAATACAACTTCGGCGAAAAAGGCGACCCGCAAGATCGCTCGCCGTACCGCAGTCAACAAGACTCGCCGTTCGCGCGTCCGCAGCTTCATCCGCAAGGTCGAGGAAGCCATCGCGTCCGGTGATGCCGCCGTTGCTGCCGAAGCACTCAAGGCTGCCCAGCCGGAAATCCAGCGGGCCGCTTCCAAGGGTGTGGTTCACAGCAACACCGCATCCCGCAAGGTCTCGCGTCTTGCGCAGCGCGTGAAGGCTCTGTCGGCCTAATCCCGACAAAATTCTGTCAAGATTGAAAGCCTGGTCTCGCGACCGGGCTTTTCGTGATTCTCCACGTTATCCACATCCTTACCCGGCTCATTGACAGTTCAGTGTCAGAGCCGTGACAGAATTTCTCTTTAAATAACAATGGGTTGTGAGAGGTTGTGCAACTTGATGCCTCTCCCGCGGGCATCCTGAGCCCGACAATCCGAGTCAAGAAGATTTTTATTTTTTCTCGTGGAGAAGGCTGCCACGCCGCTGTCATTTTTGAATCTCATTGATTCAACAGCGATTCTCCATCGAGCCGCCGGCGGCATTCAAAGCACGCTGTGAGAGTCAACGCCCGGCTCTTAATTTTGCGTAAAATTCATCATTGATCTTGGCATTTGATCCTGCCTAAATGCGTTCCAGCAAGGGGTGCGGGGATCACTTCAGGATTGTTTCCGGCGGCTGCCCGACGAGGGTGGCAGTGAGATTTTCTGACCTTTTGTTACGGACGATCTGTCTTCCGTTTTCACGTAACTGTCGGTTGTTCGCCGGGAATCCGTCTGGATTCCGGAGGCGGCCGATTGTGCTCAAAGCAGAGGTCTTGGCCGATCCCTGCAAGAACGAGAGAGAAGGAATATTGAGCGGCTCATGACGAGGATGGGCTCTCGGACGGGTAAAGCAAACCCGTAAACGCAAGGCCGCTTTCCGAGGCGGTCGATGACGGCCCGGCCGGCTGAAAAGCGCGGCGGGGATTTGCCATGAAAAGGACGGCGGCGGTTCTCATGAGGGGAAGACGTTGCTGTGTCCGGAAACGAGGTTTGTCCTGGCGGAAACACGAAAACCGCCCGGCAGAAAAAATTTGGAAGGCGGCGCATAATGCAAATGAATTCCGTATCGGCACGTGCAGAAGGCAAAGGGGACCCTGCACGGCAGGCACTCGATACACTTCATTCCCAGGCGGCGGGAGAAAACTCGGAAATGAAGCATGATGCTCTTTTTGAGCGGTTCAGCGCCCGTTTGAAGGCGCAGGTCGGCCAGGATGTCTATGCAAGCTGGTTCGGACGTTTGAAGCTTCACACCATTTCCAAGAGCGTGGTGCGGTTGACGGTTCCGACCACTTTTCTCAAATCCTGGATCAACAACCGTTATCTTGATCTCATCACCAGCATCTTCCAGGCGGAAGATCCGGAAATCCTGAAGGTGGAAATCCTGGTGCGCAGCGCAAGCCGCAGCACCCGTCAGCCGGCGGCCGAAGAGCGCGCGCTTTCAGCCGAGGCTGCTCCGGTGGTCAGCTCCCATTCCGCCCGTCAGCCGGCTGCCAGGGAAATCGGCAGGATTGCCCAGTTTCCGCAGCCCGCCGCGGCACAGCAATCCCGCCCGGCCCACGCCGGTCCGCTGTTCGGCTCGCCGCTCGACAGCCGCTTCACCTTCGATACCTTCGTTGAGGGGTCTTCCAATCGCGTGGCGCTGGCCGCGGCAAAGACCATCGCGGAGGCCGGTGCGGGCGCGGTTCGCTTCAATCCGCTGTTCATCCATTCGGGTGTCGGTCTCGGCAAGACCCACCTCCTGCAGGCGATCGCCAACGCAGCGATCGGCAGCCCACGGACCCCGCGCGTGGTCTATCTGACCGCCGAATATTTCATGTGGCGCTTCGCCACTGCAATTCGCGACAACGATGCCCTGACGCTGAAGGATTCGCTGCGCAATATCGACCTGCTCATCATCGACGACATGCAGTTCCTGCAGGGCAAGATGATCCAGAACGAGTTCTGCCATCTGCTCAACACGCTGCTCGATAGCGCCCGCCAGGTGGTGGTCGCGGCCGATCGCGCGCCCTGGGAGCTGGAATCACTCGATCCCCGCGTTCGTTCCCGCCTGCAGGGCGGTGTCGCGATCGAGGTGGAGGCTCCGGATTACGAAATGCGCCTTGAAATGCTGAAGGGCCGCTTGCAGGCCGCGCGGCAGGATGATCCGGCGCTCGAAATTCCCATGGAAATCCTTTCCCATGTGGCGCGCAGCGTGACCGCCAGCGGCCGCGAGCTCGAAGGTGCTTTCAACCAACTCGTTTTCCGTCGCTCGTTCGAGCCGTCTCTTTCGCTCGACCGGGTGGAGGAACTGCTTGCCCATCTCGTCGGCGCCGGCGAAGCCAAGCGTGTCCGCATCGAGGATATTCAGCGCATCGTCGCAAGGCACTATAATGTGTCGCGCCAGGAGCTCGTCTCGAACCGACGGACCCGCGTCATCGTCAAGCCGCGCCAGATCGCCATGTATCTGTCGAAAACGCTGACGCCGCGGTCCTTCCCGGAGATCGGGCGGCGTTTCGGCGGACGCGATCATACCACCGTGCTGCATGCGGTGCGCAAGATCGAGGAACTGATCTCGGCCGATACCAAGCTCAGCCACGAGATCGAGCTTCTGAAGCGGCTGATCAACGAAAACAACGCTTGAGGTCTGACGGGCATTGATGTTCCTGCTTTCCGTCGCGATGATCTGGGCTGTGGCGGCCATTACGCCGGGGCCCAACACGCTGCTCATCATGCGCTATGCGCTGATGGCCTCGCGGCGGGTGACGATCGTGGCGGCGATGGGAACGATCACGGGCACGGTCTGCTGGGGCCTGGCCGGCTGGCTCGGCATCAACGTGCTGTTTCAGGCGGCTCCCTTTGCCTATCTGGCGCTCAAGATCGTCGGCGGGCTCTATCTCGTCTGGTTGGGCTTGCGCATCTTCTGGAGCTTCCGCAAGCCGGCTGAGACGGAGGGACCTGCGGCGTCGCCTCAGGCGGTCTCGTTGAAGAGCGCCTACCGCATGGGTCTTGCCACCAATCTTGCAAACCCCAAGTCGGCACTGTTCGTCGCGAGCCTTTTCGCGGCGACGATGCCGGTCGGAACGCCTTGGATATACGGGCTTGCCGCCATCGCCGTAATGGTGGCGGTCTCAACCGTCTATTACGCGATATTGATTGCTCTCATCACCCACAGGAAGGTCGCCGCCGCCTATCTGAGGGCGCGCCGGAAGATCGACCTTGCCGTCGGCATGGTCTTCGTCGGCTTCGGCGCGAGGCTCCTGCTGTCTCAGAAATAAAGGACGGTCGGCATGGAAAGCGATCCGACTTCCCGCTTCTATGCCGATAACGCCGCCGTCTATGCGGCCAGTTCATCGAGCCCGAACCATCTCAGGCTCGGAGCTTTCCTTGAAAAGCTGGAACCTGGCGTAGAAATCCTCGAACTCGGCTGCGGCAACGGCCGCGACAGTGCGGAGATGCTGAAGCGCGGCTTCCGCGTGATGCCGACGGACGGCACCTTGGAAATGGCGCGCCAGGCGGAACAGCGCCTCGGCATTCCGGTGCGGGTCCTCCGCTTCGGGGAGATCGAAGCCGCCTCGGCTTTCGATGGTATCTGGGCCAGTGCCTGCCTTCTGCATGTGCCACGAGCCGATCTTGGAGATGTTCTTGCCCGCATCCACCGGGCGCTGAAGCCGGGCGGTGTCTTTTACGCCAGCTTCAAGGCGGGGAAGGCGGAGGGCCATGACGGCCTCGGCCGGTACTACAATTACCCCTCGGAAAAGTGGCTGCGGACGGTTTATGCAGCCATGCCCTGGGCTTCGATCGAGATCGATGAGAACAAGGGCAGCGGTTACGACAACCAGCCGACCGACTGGCTGCATGTGCTGGCCGTGAAACGCCCACCCTCCCTTTGAGGGGGAGGGTCGAACCGAAGGTTCAGGGTGGGGTGATCGCTGCCTCAAGGAAAGCGAAACCGCCCCCCAAAAATCAACAGGCGAGATCGGCGACCACGGCGTCGAGGATGAGCATGCCGGACGGCGTGCAGCGCAGGCGGGAATTGCCGAGCCGCTCGATGAAGCCGTGCTCCAGCAGCCGTTCCTCGCGGATCGGGTCCGGATCGCGGCCGGAAAGCTCCTGCCAGCGGGCGAGATCGACGCCCTCCGTGAGCCGTAGGCCCATCAGCAACAGCTCGTCCGCCTGTTCCTCGTAACCGAGGATTTCCTCCTCGATCATGCCGTGGCCGCGGCCCTCCACGAGTTCGAGCCAGGTTTCCGGCCTGCGCTCGGTCGATGTCGCGATCTTCTGCCTGCCGCGTGTCAGCCTGCCATGCGCGCCGGGTCCGATGCCGGCATAATCGCCATAGCGCCAGTAGGTGAGGTTATGGCGGCTTTCCGCACCCGGCCGGGCATGGTTGGAAACCTCGTAGGCCGGCAGGCCGTGGCGGGCGGTGATTTCCTGAGTGGCTTCATAGAGCAGCGCTGACTGGTCGCCATCCGGCACGATCAGCTTGCCGGCCTTGTGCAGGCCATAGAAGGGTGTGCCTTCCTCTATGGTGAGCTGGTAAAGCGAAAGGTGATCCACCGCATAGGAAATCGCTTCCTGCAGCTCCGCCTCCCAGGCCTCCACCGTCTGCCTGGGGCGGGCATAGATGAGATCGAAGCTCATGCGCGGAAATATCTCGCGCGCCAGCCGGATCGCCTTCAGCGCGTCCGCAACGTCATGCAGCCGCCCGAGGAATTTGAGATCGGCATCGTTGAGCGCCTGCACTCCGAGCGACACCCGGTTCACGCCGGCGGCGCGGTAGCCGCGGAACCGCTCCGCCTCCACGCTCGAAGGATTGGCTTCCATGGTGATTTCGATACCGTCCGGCACATGCCAATGCCTGGCGATCCCGTCGAGAATGGCGGAAACCGTTGCCGGGTCCATCAGCGAGGGCGTGCCGCCGCCGAGGAAGATGCTGGTCACGGTCTTCGGGCCGCCCAAGCGCCGCATGGTTTCCATTTCCGTCAGAAATGCGGCGGTGAAACGCGGCTGATCCACCGGCTGGTGGCGCACATGGCTGTTGAAGTCGCAGTAAGGACATTTGGCCGCGCAGAATGGCCAATGGATGTAGACCCCGAAGCCCGGCTCCCCGGTATCGGGCAGCAGGCCCGGTGCGAGGGCGGGGGCGAGGTTCATTCCGTCATGCCTCCAGGCAGGTTTCGACGAAGCGCTTGAAGGCGCGGGCGCGATGCGAGAGCGCTTGCGCGTCGCCCGGCTTCCAGCCGTGCTTCTCCTCGGCGCTCATTTCGCCGAATGTAGTGTCGTAGCCCTCCGGCTGAAAGACCGGGTCATAGCCGAAACCCTGGCTTCCGCGCGGCGGCCACACGACCTTTCCTTCCACCTCGCCACGGAAGAGCTCGGTATGCCCGTCCGGCCAGGCAAGGCAGAGCACGCTCACGAAACGGGCGGTGCGCTGTTCCGGCTTCGTGGCCCCGCGCTCGGAAAGCGCCTTCTCCACCTTTTCCATCGCCATCTTGAAATCGCGCGTGCCGTCCTCGCGCTCCGCCCAGTTGGCGGTATAGACGCCCGGCGCTCCGTCGAGCGCGTCGATGACGAGGCCGGAATCATCCGAAAGAGCGGGCAGGCCGGAGGCCTTGGCCGAGGCGAGCGCCTTGATCGCGGCATTCTCCTCGAAGGTCGTGCCCGTCTCGTCCGGCTCTATGAAATTCAGATCCGCGGCGGATTTCGCCGAAAAGCCGAATGGACCGATGAGATCGGCGATCTCGCGGATCTTTCCGGCATTATGGCTGGCGACGACGATGGTGCGGGTATCGAGCTTGCGCATGTTCCTGGTCTTGATGAAACTGATGATGGGGTTGGGTTGACCCGGCCGTTCTCTGGAATGATCTAGATTTCCTCGACGACTTCGTAATGTTCGACGAAATCGTCAAACTCGATAAGAGCTGCGACCGCGCCCGGTTCGACGACCGCTTTGCCGACCGTATCGCCGGCGAAACCGCGGATGGCATCCATATCCTTCCAGCGGGTCAGCACGACGAATTCGATCCGGTCGTCCAGCGTCCGACGGCTGAGATGTGCGCCTATGAAGCCCGTAAGCGCCTGCAGTTCCGGAACCACATGGTTTCGGAAATGCGTGGGATAGGCATCCGCGCTGGAAGGGAAGGCGCGGCCCCGCCATTCACGTATGATCATGGGAGAAATTCCTGAACGCTGGTTGCCCTGTCTATATCGGAGTTTTGCTGCCGATACCAAGCCTCTTGTCGGCAGGGGCCTCAGTCGAGGTCCCAAAGCTTCGCCTCCGCGCATTCGAGGCTGTTGCCGGCCGGATCGCGGAAGTAGATCGAGCGCGCGCCGTTCGGCCAGTGGAAATCGCTTTCGATGGCGATGCCGGCCGCTCGGAGGCGCAACACCATCGCATCGAGGTTTTCGGGCGAGAGCCGGAAGCAGGCGTGCCCCGCTCCCCTTGCGCCATGGGGCGGCACCGGTAGCGAACCCTTTTCCGGCGGCTTTGCGGTCTCGACGGGATTGAAGATCAGAAGAACGCCCGGCCCGCAGCGGAAGAAGATATGCCGGTTGGCGATGCGGGTGATCTTTTCGAGCCCGAGCACTCCGCCGTAGAAGGCCTCCGCCGCATCGAGGTCCTCGGCATAGAGCGCGGTTTCGAGAATGCCTTCGATCATGACATCTGTCCTGTTTTGCCCCTCACCCTCACCCCGTCCATACGGGAAGAAAGTGGCCGGCAGGCCGGATGAGGGGCAGTCCCAGTGATTATGATCTCACCCGATCGTCTGTTTCTGCAGCGCCACCAGTTCCTGCGTACCGGCCTGGGCGAGCGCCAGCAGTTTCAGGAATTCCTCCTGGCTGAAGGGCGCGCCTTCCGCCGTTCCCTGCACTTCGACGATCCCGCCGGAGCCGGTCATCACGAAATTCGCGTCCGTTTCGGCTGCCGAATCCTCCAGGTAATCCAGGTCGATTACCGGCTGGCTGGCAAAGATGCCGCAGGAGATCGCCGCCACGTGATCCTTCAGCACCTTCTCCACCTTCACCATGGAGCGGGCCTCCATCCATTTCAGGCAGTCGTAGAGCGCCACCCAGCCGCCGGTGATGGCGGCCGTGCGGGTCCCGCCATCGGCCTGGATGACGTCGCAATCGATGGTGATCTGCTTTTCGCCGAGCGCTTCGAGATCGACGACGGCGCGCAGCGAGCGGCCGATCAGGCGCTGGATCTCCTGGGTGCGCCCGCCCTGCTTGCCGGATGCGGCCTCGCGCTTCATGCGCTCGCCGGTGGCGCGCGGCAGCATGCCGTATTCGGCCGTCACCCAGCCCTTGCCGCTGTTACGCAGCCAAGGCGGCGTCTTCTCCTCGAGGCTTGCCGTACAAAGCACATGGGTATCGCCGAATTTGACAAGGCAGGAGCCTTCCGCATGTTTCGAGAAGTTGCGCTCGAAGGAAATCTTGCGCATCTGGTCGGTTTTTCTGCCTGAAGGCCGCATTCGTTGCTCCTGAAAGAGTGGGTATCGCCTTCTACGGCCCATAACCGCATTTTGCAAAGAAAAAGCCGTGGGCGGTACATTCCCGGCGAGTAGAAGTCCGCCGATTTCCCTTTTGCGGACCCGCTTGAATGATTATATTTTCCGGTATCGAACCAAGGATATGGTGGAACCGCTTATGGGTTTTTCGGCACCGATGGCCAGGGACAATGCCTCAGCGCTCGACGACCGCTCGCGGGAAATCTTCCGTCGCATCGTCGAAAGCTATCTGGAAACCGGCGAGCCGCTCGGCTCCCGCAATCTTTCCCGCCTGCTGCCGATCTCGCTCTCGCCGGCCTCGGTCCGCAACGTCATGAGCGATCTGGAGGCGCTGGGCCTCATCTATTCGCCGCATATCAGCGCCGGCCGCCTGCCCACCCAGTCGGGCCTGCGCTTCTTCGTCGATGCCTTCATGCAGATCGGCGATCTTTCCGAGGAGGAAAGGGGCAATATCGAGCGGCAGATCAGGCCGGATGATCGCGATCAGCCGATCGAAAGTCTGATGAGCGAGGCGAGCCGCATGCTTTCCGGCGTCTCGCGCGGCGCAGGCATCGTCATCACGTCCAAGAGCGACCCGGTGTTGAAGCATGTCGAGTTCATTCGCCTGGAGCCGACAAAGGCGCTGGCCATCCTGGTCGGCGAGCATAATCAGGTCGAAAACCGCATCATCGATCTGCCGGCCGGCGTGACGTCTTCCCAGCTCACCGAGGCGGCGAACTTCTTGAATGCGCATCTGACGGGCCAGACCCTGCCGGAACTGCGCACCCAGTTGCAGGACCTGAAGGCAGAGGTGCAGACCGAGCTGCATGCGCTCTCACACGATCTGGTGGAGCGGGGCTTGGCCGTCTGGTCGGGCGATAACCAGGACGGCAAGCCCATGCAACTCATCGTCCGCGGCCGCGGCAACCTTTTGGAAGGCTTGGCCGGCGTGGATGATCTCGACCGGCTGCGTCTGCTCTTCGATGATCTGGAAAAGAAGGAAAGCCTTCTCGATATCCTTGATCTCGCCGAAAGCGGACCGGGCGTGCGGATCTTCATCGGCTCGGAAAACAAGCTCTTTTCGCTTTCCGGCTCCTCGCTCATCGTCGCGCCCTATCGCGATGGCGAGGATCGCATCGTCGGTGCCGTCGGGGTAATCGGCCCCACGCGGCTCAACTATTCCCGCATCGTGCCGATGGTCGACTATACCGCCCAGCTTCTTGCCCGGCTTTCACGCAATCCCCTCTGACGAAATGTCCAACCTGCCCGCAAAGCCTTGATTTTTTCACGGCAAACCTCGATATCGGGCTCGAAATCAAGATAAGAACAACCGGAGTACGTCATGACCGACGAAACCAAGAAGCACGGACCTGACGCAACCGCCGCCGAAAACTCGGCGGAAGCTGTGGCGTCCGCCCTGGAGGACGCGGCCAATGCGAATGCCGAGAGCGAAGCCATGGCCGAAGTGCCGGCCGAGCCCGATCCGTTGGAAGTGTTGAAGGCCGAGAATGCGGAGCTGCGTGATCGCTTTCTGCGTCTCGCCGCGGACATGGACAACCTGCGTCGCCGCACCGAGCGGGAGATCAAGGATGCCAAGTCCTATTCCGTCGCCGGCTTTGCGCGCGATATGCTGGCCGTTTCCGACAACCTGCGCCGTGCGCTGGATGCCGTTCCGACGGAAATGCGTGCGGCAGCCGACGCGGGCTTGACCACGCTCCTCGAAGGCGTGGAGATGACCGAGCGCTCGATGCTTTCGGCGCTGGAACGTCACGGCGTGAAGAAGATCGAGGCGGAAGGCGAAAAGTTCGATCCGCATTTCCATCAGGCCATGTTCGAGATTCCGAATGCCGAGGTGCCGAACAACACCGTCATGCAGGTCGTGCAGGCGGGCTATACGATCGGCGAGCGCGTGCTGCGCCCCGCACTTGTCGGCGTCGCCAAGGGCGGCCCGAAGGCAGAGGCGCCGGTTTCCGAAGCCGCATCCGGTCAGAAGAACGACTGATACGACTCAGGCGGTCTCGAAACATCTGATAGGCCGTGGCGCCCGATTGGCGCCGCGGCCGATATTTTTTACAGGTTATCCGGCTCGCGCATAATCAAAAAACTGCCGAAAAAAGAAATCGCCCCGACGCTCATGGGAGCCGGGGCGATGTCTTGTCTTGCGTTTGAAATAGCCGTCAGGCCGCGTTGGAAGCCTGTTCCTCGTTGAGGAAGGCATAGATGGCGGTCGCGGAATCGGTCTTGCGCAGCTTGGCCACCAGATCCTGGTCGCGCAGCACGCGGGCGATGCGCGACAGGGCCTTCAGGTGATCGGCGCCGGCGCCTTCCGGAGCCAGCAGCAGGAAGACCAGGTCGACCGGCTCGTCGTCGAGCGCCTCGAAGTCGACCGGCGTGTCCAGCCGTGCGAAAATTCCCTTGATGGAGGAGATGCTGCCGAGCTTGCCGTGCGGGATGGCAATGCCATGGCCGACGCCGGTGGAGCCCAGTCTCTCCCGCTGCAGGATGACGTCGAATATTTCCCTTTCGGGTACGCCTGTAAGTTTGGCCGCCTTCACGGCCAGTTCCTGCAGCAGCTGCTTCTTGGAATTCACTTTCAGGGCAGGGATAATCGCATCTTGTTGCAGCAAATCTGCCAATGCCATTCTTTTCATCCTTCGTGCCGCCAGAGGGCGAAGGAGCGCGTCGGACCCGACGCTCTCCCGGGGATTGTTATCCTTTAATCTTGGTGGAATCGATCCAGCCAATATTGCCGTCGTTGCGGCGATAAACGATGTTGAGTTGCTCCTTGCCGGGGCTGCGGAAAAGAAGAATCGGTTCATCTGTCATGTCCAGTGCCATCACGGCGGTTGCTACCGACATGGTCTTTATCGGTTTTGAGCTTTCCGCAACGATGGTCGGCGCGAAATCCTCAGGAATTTCATCCTCCGCTTCCGATACGGCATCCATGACCGTATAGGCGATCTCGGCATGGCCGTTCGTGTAGTTACCGGCGTGGTGATCCTTCAGCCGCCGCTTGTAGCGGCGCAGGCGCTTCTCGATCCGCTCTGCCGCGGCGTCGAAACTACCTTGCGGGTCGTTGGCCTCGCCGGCCGCATGCAGCACTATCCCGGTATCGAGATGGATCTTGCAATCGGCTGAAAAACGAGAACCGGATTTCTCTACGATGACCTGGCCGGCATACCCCCCATCGAAGTACTTTGTGACCGCATCTCCGATCTGGCTTTCGATCTTTTGACGGAACGAGTCGCCAATTTCCATATGCTTACCGGATACACGCACACTCATGGAGTTCTTCCTTCTTGTCGTGACTTGCGTGTTCCAGTCTACGCCAAGCCGTCCCCTCATCCAAGCGATTCACACAGGCCAAGACCAATTTGCGCCTAAAAGCCTATGGCTATGGGGATAACCTACGGGATGCCCCGTAGCGATTGCGGCGGGCTCTTAAACCCCTCCCAGGCAAATGTCAACCGCAGCCTGGATGATGGCGAACTCCGGGCTTTCTCGAGGCGCTCGATCCTGGGATCGGCCTGCTCAATAGGCCGCCACCTTGGCAAGCGCCCGCTTTTCCCGGCGCCGCTGCACGGAGGAGGGGATGTTCATCGCCTCCCGGTATTTGGCGACCGTCCGGCGGGCGAGTTCCACACCGCCCCGCCTCAGGCTGATGACGATATCGTCGTCGGAGAGCACCGCCTCAGGCGTCTCCTGGGAGATCAGGGCGCGAATGCGGTGGCGCACGGCTTCCGCCGAATGCGTGTCGCCGCCTTCTTCCGCCGAGCCGATGGAAACGGTGAAGAAATATTTGAGTTCGAACATTCCGCGTGGCGTCAGCATGTATTTGTTGGAGGTGACGCGGCTCACGGTCGACTCGTGCATCTTGATGGCTTCCGCCACCGTCTTGAGGTTCAGCGGGCGCATATGATCGACGCCGTGGGTCAGGAAGGCATCCTGCTGCCGGACGATCTCGCTCGCCACCTTCATGATGGTCCGGGCCCGCTGGTCGAGGCTGCGCGTCAGCCAGCTCGCGTTCTGCAGGCATTCCGAAAGGAAATTCTGGTCGTCGCTTTTCCTGGCGCAAGTCTTTGAAACGGTTCGGTAATAAGCCTGGTTGACGAGAACGCGCGGCAGCGTGTCCGGATTGAGTTCCACCAGCCATCCGCCGTCCGGCGCGTCGCGCACGATGATGTCCGGCGCGATCGCCTCGAAGGCGCCGCGCTCGAAGCCGGTGCCCGGTTTCGGGTTCAGCTTGCGGATTTCCGCCAGCATGTCGATGAGGTCTTCCTCGTCGACGCCGCAGAGCCGCTTGAGCGTAGCGAAATCCCGTTTGGCGAGGAGTTCCAGATGCCCGGTAAGCGCCTCCATGGCGGGATCGAGCCGGTCCTTCTGCCTGAGCTGGATAGCCAGGCATTCGCTCAAGGAACGGGCGAAGATGCCCGGCGGATCGAGCGTCTGCAGCGATTTGAGGAGGGCTTCCAGTTCCCTCGGCTCCTTGCCGAGGCGTTGGGCGATTTCGTCGAGATCGCCGCAAAAATAGCCGGCCTCGTCCAGTTGCTCGACCAGGTGCTGGGCGATCAGCCGGTCGGTCGCGTTGTCGAGCGCGAACGGGATCTGCTGGTTGAGGTGATCCCTGAGCGTGACCTGGCCGGCGACGAAGTCGTCGAGATCGTAGTCGTCCCCGGTCTCTCCGCCTGGCATGGACTTCCATTGGCTCAGGAGTTCCGGCGCGTCGGCCCTTCGCGGCGGCCCGTCGTCGGGAAAGACGTTTTCGAAACCGGCATCGAGATCGCCGAGCGGCTCGGCCGCCGTGCCTGGCGCGCGCTCGTACCAAGCCTCGCTTGCATCCGCCTCCACCGATCCCCTCGCTTCGTCGCTGCCCGTTTCGGCTGACGCGAAGGTATCTTCGCCCGCAAAGGCGCTTTCCGTGTCCGTATCGCCATCACCTGATGCAATTTCGAGCAGCGGATTCTTCTCAACCTCCTGCGCGATGAACTGAACCAGCTCGAAATGCGTCATCTGCAGCAGCTGAATCGACTGCATCAGTTGCGGCGTCATCACGAGCGACTGGGTCTGGCGCAGCAAAAGACTGGCGGACAAGGCCATGATGGACGCGAAACTCCCGTTCAACCCCTTGAAATGGGCCTGCATAGATGCTGGTTGCAGTTATACTCAGCCCTTCTGTGGGGGCTGGAATATACTTGGCACGAGAATTGCTTTTTTGAAAGATTTGGTCAAGCGCCCGCCGGGCGAATCTTGAACTCTACAGGCTGAACTTGTCGCCCAGATAGAGGCGGCGGACATCGGGATTGTTGACGATGTCGTCGGCCCGTCCATGGGTCAGCACTTCGCCCGCGTGGATGATATAGGCACGGTCGATGAGGCCCAGCGTCTCGCGGACGTTGTGGTCGGTTATCAGCACGCCGATGCCGCGCGCCGTCAGATGCCGCACGAGGTTCTGGATGTCGGCGACCGAGATCGGATCGACGCCGGCAAAGGGTTCGTCGAGCAGCATGAAGGCCGGGTCCGTCGCCAGCGCGCGGGCGATTTCCAGGCGCCGCCGCTCGCCGCCGGAAAGCGCCACCGCCACCGACTTGCGAAGTTTGCTGATATGGAATTCTTCCAGAAGCTCGTCGAGCTTGCGCTCCCGCTTGTCGCGGTCCGGTTCGTGGACCTCGAGCACCGCGCGGATGTTCTGCTCCACCGTCAATCCGCGAAAGATCGAGGCTTCCTGCGGCAGGTAGCCGACGCCGAGGCGGGCGCGCCGATACATCGGCATGCGCGTCACGTCGTTGCCGTTGATGGCGATCATGCCCTGGTCCACCGGAACCAGGCCGGTGATCATGTAGAAACAGGTGGTCTTGCCTGCCCCGTTCGGCCCGAGCAGCCCCACGGCCTCCCCGCGCCGGACGACGAGCGAGACGCCGTTGACGACGCGCCGCGAGTCGTAGCTCTTCGAGAGCCCATGGGCCACGAGCGTTCCCTCGTAGCGCGTCTTGTCGCGTACGTTGAAAAGTTCGGGGGGGCGCGGCTTGCGCGCCGTCAGTTTGGATAGCAGGGGTATTTTCACGACAGGCCTTAGCGTTGCTGCTGTCGGGATTTCGGATCGAGCAGGATCTCGACGCGTCCGCCGCAGCTATCGAGCTTGGCTTCGCCCGTCTGCATCCGCACGGTGAGCTTGCAACCCTTGAAGACATTCGGCCCGTCCGACAGGACCACCTGCTTGCCGGAAAGCACGAAGACCTGGCTGGCCATGTCGAACTCACCCTTCTCGGCCGATGCCTGCTGGGTGCCCGAGGTCAGGAGCACGGTTTGCTCCAGGAATATCTTGTCGATATCGGCGTTGCCTGCGGTCATCGCGGCACTTCCCTCGCCGCGATAGAGCACGGTCATCTTGCCGGCGCGCATGGTGGTGGTGCCCTGAACGACCTTCACATTGCCGGTGAAATAGGCCTTCTTTTCCTGCTCCTTGATCTCGAGCTGGTCGCTCGCGATCTGGATCGGCTGGTCGTTGGAAAGCTTCAGGCCCTCCATCTGGCTGGTGGTTGCCTGCGCATGAGCGGAAACCGAAAGCGAGCAGGCGATGAAACCCGCCGCGATCGCGACCGCGGTGTTCTGGGTAAGGAAGCGGCGATAGCTCATGGCGGCCGGGCCCTAGTTGTCTTTGTTGCGAATCGCGACCGGGTCGACGTTGACGAGAACCTGACCCGCGAAGGTGATGTTACGTCCCTTATCCGTTATCTTCAGCGACTGTGCAACAATCGAAGATTTATCACTCTGGATGGAGACGCGATCGGAGGTCTCCATTGTTCCGGAGTGGATGTCAAGGAAGGCTGACTGGAAATGCGCCGTGACGCCGTTGCTGAGGTCCACGTCGAAGGGATGGGTCATCTGCAGCTTGTCCGTCCCGCGGTCGAAGATGCCGCCTGCGGCGGTCACGCGGGCGATCACGTCCTCGCGCATCGGCACCGCCGCCTTGACGTTTTCCAGCGTGATCATGTTGGGGTTCGCGATATCCTGCAAAGCGCGTGTCGCCGTCATCGAATAGCTGATGCCGTCGCCGTTCCGCCCTG
Source organism: Rhizobium moroccans (assembly GCF_057559155.1). Lineage (NCBI taxonomy): Bacteria > Pseudomonadati > Pseudomonadota > Alphaproteobacteria > Hyphomicrobiales > Rhizobiaceae > Rhizobium > Rhizobium moroccans. The sequence continues at coordinate 51,067 of NZ_JBHFJG010000026.1, forward strand.
CGATCGCCGGCCGCTCCATCACGATCATGCCGTTCTCGATGGTGGCGCTCGCAATCGAGACGTCGTCCGGCAGATAGGCGCGCACGATCGCAACCGCGATGAAGGCAGCGGAAATCACGCCGGCTGCAACCGGCAGCAGCACTTTCATCTTGCGGACGCGTTCGGAATGGGCAAGCGCCGCCTCATAGGCGTCGCCATACATTCCGAGGGCCGCCGAGAGGCCCGTTGCTCTTCGAAGTATCTGCAGCATATATGCGAATGTCGTCCTTTTCGCGCGCAACTCTCCCCTGCATCGGGAGATGCGGGTGGGAACTGGGGTCAGCGCTTTCGCCTGTCAATATGGTTTAAATTCATCAACAAACAATAATGGCCGACACAAAATCGTGATATCACCCGACGAAGCGGGCGGCCAGATACCTATTTGGGCATGGTCGCAAAGGAAGGACAGGTTTTATGGATCAAATGGCAATCGCGGACCGGCGGCAGTTGCGCCGGAAACTGAGCTTCTGGCGCGTCGCCGCACTCCTTCTTCTCGTCGGTATCGGTTTTTCGCTTTACCGCTACGGCTTTGCCGATGAGGCGAGTTCGGCGCGACCGCATGTCGCGCGCATCAAGATCACCGGCCTCATACAGGATAGCGACGAGCTTCTGGAGCGTCTCGACCGAATCGCCGAAAGCGATAGCGCCAAGGCGTTGATCGTCTCGATCTCGTCGCCCGGCGGCACGACCTATGGCGGCGAACGCATCTTCAAGGCGATTCGCGAGGTGGCGGAAAAGAAGCCGGTCGTCTCCGATATCCGTACGCTTGCGGCCTCCGCGGGCTATATGATCGCGACCGCCGGCGATACCATCGTCGCGGGCGAAAGCTCCATCACCGGCTCGATCGGCGTGATTTTCCAGTATCCGCAGGTCTCCGGAATGATGGAGAAGCTCGGGATTTCGCTTGAGGAGATCAAGTCGGCGCCGTTGAAGGCCGAGCCCTCTCCGTTCCACGAGGCGAGCCCTGAGGCGCAGGCGATGATCCGCTCCATGATCATGGACAGCTACGGCTGGTTCGTCGATCTCGTCGCCGATCGCCGCAAGCTGCCGCGCGAGGAGGCCTTGCGTCTGTCGGACGGCTCAATCCTCACCGGGCGCCAGGCCCTTTCGGCCAAGCTGGTGGATACGCTCGGGGGCGAGCGGGAGATTCGCGCCTATCTGGAAACTCGGGGCGTTTCGGAGGATCTTCCGATCGTCGAGTGGAAGGAGAAGGGCTCCTCGTCATCCTTCTGGTTCGCGAGCGCCATGGCCGAGTTCCTGCGCATGACCGGACTGGGGGAAGCGCTCGGGGCGACACGGTTCGGCACCTGGGGCACTGATAAGTTGTTTCTTGACGGTCTTGTCTCGGTTTGGCAGGTTGGTCGGGGTTGAAAATCTAATTCTTTCAGGGGGCAACCGTGATCAAGTCCGAATTGGTGCAGATCGTTGCGGCACGAAATCCGCACCTCTATCACCGCGACGTCGAGAACATCGTGAATGCCGTGCTCGATGAGATCACCGATGCCTTGGCTGCAGGAAACCGCGTCGAGCTGCGCGGCTTCGGAGCCTTCTCTGTGAAGAATCGTCCATCGCGCTCGGGCCGCAATCCGCGTACGGGGGAAACCGTCTTCGTCGAGGAGAAATGGGTACCGTTCTTCAAGACCGGCAAGGAACTCCGCGAGCGTCTTAATCCCGATCTCGCCGATGATGGCGACGCCGATTGAGCCGATAGCGGCCATCCGCCGCTCTTGAAAGGCGGCGCTGGATCCCTATCCTGCATCCAACGTGTTTTGCGAGGGTGCCGGGCGCCCCATGTCGGCGCCCCATGCCGTTCGGCGGAGGTTTGATGGACAAGGTCAGGAAAATCGTCAATCTCGCGGTGTTCGTGCCGCTCGGCATCGTGCTGATCGTGCTTGCGGTCGCAAACCGGCAGGTGGTCACGCTGGCGCTGAACCCGTTCCGTCCGGAGGATGGAATGCTTGCGGTCAGCGCGCCGTTCTTCCTGTTCCTGTTCGTCGCCCTCCTGTTCGGAATGCTGATCGGCTCGGCCGCCACCTGGTGGGCGCAGGGCAAATACCGCAAGCAGGCGCGCAAGGAAGCGCGTGAGGTCATCCGCTGGCAGGCGGAGGCGGATCGTCACAAGGCTGCCGCGGTCCAGGCGACGAGTTCTCCGCAACTGCCGTCCCCGTAGGAAACCGGATTGCGGAGATCAGACCGTCGCCGGTTCCGCCCCGACGGCCGAGTTGAAGTCGGCGAAGAATTGCGAGGCGAGCTTCTGCGAGGCGGAGCCGATAAGGCGCGAGCCGAGCTGCGCAAGCTTTCCGCCCACCTGCGCCGTGGCGGTGTAGCGCAACAGGGTCTCGCCTCCGTCCTCCGTCAGCGTCACGTCCGCAGAGCCCTTGGCGAAGCCGGCGATTCCGCCCTTGCCTTCGCCGGTGATCGTGTAGCTTTCCGGCGCGTTGACATTGCTGAGTGTCACCTCTCCGTTGAAGCTCGCCGAGACCGGTCCGATCTTGACCCGCACGACGGCGGCAAGTTCCGTTGGCGTTTTTTGCTCCAGGCTCTGGCAGCCGGGAATGCACTGGCGCAGGATTTCGGGGTCGTTCAGCGCCCTCCACACGACATCGCGGGGTGCCGATATGCGCTCTTCGCCGGTAATCTCCATGAAACCCTCCCTGTGTTCCCGGAAAGATTAGGGCAGGTGAAAGCGCTTTGCCAAGGTGGGCCTAGGTGCTATTTGCTCCAGCGGATACGAACATGAGCGGACCGAGGCATTGAAGAACAGGCAAAGACAGCCGGGGGCGAAAGCCGGAGGCGGCGATACGAGGCGCCCGATAAGGAAGGATGCTCCGGCCGCGAAGGCCCGCGCCGGAACTCCGGAAAAGGCCGTGAAGGTTTCCGCACCCGTCGAACAGCGCCCTCTCATCGTCCGCAGCGGCGAGCGGCCGGCCGAACGCGTGCCGGTCATTCTCGAATCCTCCGGTGCCGGTGATTTTCACCTGATCGACAGCGGTAATGGCTTGAAGCTCGAGCAATACGGCCCTTACCGCATCGTCAGGCCGGAAGCCCAGGCGCTCTGGCGGCCCTCGCTGCCTGCTCATGCCTGGGAAAAGGCCGATGCCGTCTTTACCGGAGATACCGACGAGGACGGCATGGGCCGTTGGCGTTTCCCGAAGGAAGCGCTTGGCGAAACCTGGCCGCTTTCGCTGCTCGGCGTCGATTTTCTCGGCCGCTTCACCTCTTTCCGGCATGTCGGCGTCTTCCCCGAGCAGATCGTCCATTGGGAGTGGATGAAGAGCCGCATCGAGGAAACCCGAGGGGAAAGGGAGCGCCCGGTGAAGGTGCTAAACCTCTTCGGCTACACCGGCGTGGCCTCGCTCGTCGCGGCTGCCGCTGGCGCGGAAGTCACGCATGTCGATGCTTCGAAAAAGGCGATCGGTTGGGCGCGGGAGAACCAGGCGCTTTCCGGGCTCGAGCGCGCGCCGATTCGCTGGATCTGCGAGGATGCCATGAAGTTCGTCCTGCGCGAGGAACGCCGCGGCAACCGCTATGATATCATTCTCACCGATCCGCCGAAATTCGGCCGTGGTCCCAATGGCGAGGTCTGGCAACTCTTCGATCACCTGCCGCTGATGCTGGATGTCTGCCGCGAACTCCTGGACCGGCAGGCGATCGGCCTGGTGCTGACCGCCTATTCCATCCGGGCGAGCTTCTATTCCATCCATGAGCTGATGCGCGAAACCATGCGCGGCGCGAGTGGTGTGGTGGAATCGGGCGAGCTCGTCATTCGGGAAACCGGCCTGGACCGCAAGAGCCCGGGCCGCGCGCTTTCCACCTCTCTCTTCAGTCGCTGGGTACCGGAATGACCGACGATATTCGCAATGCCGGACCGCGCCGGGTCGGCCAGGTGAAGGAAATCACCTCGCTGGCAAATCCCATCATCAAGGATATCAAGGCGCTTTCGAACAAGAAGGATCGGGAAGAGACGGGCACCTTCATGGCCGAGGGCCTGAAGCTCGTCATCGATGCGCTGGAGCTCGACTGGAATATCCGCACGCTCGTCTATTCCAAGGCTGCCAAGGGCAAGCCGCTGGTGGAACAGGTGGCCGCCAGGACCGTCGCACATGGTGGGCTGGTGCTGGAGGTCAGCGAAAAAGTGCTGTCCGCCATCACCCGGCGCGATAATCCGCAGATGGTCGTCGGCATTTTCGAGCAGCGATGGAAGCCGCTTGCCGATCTCAGACCCGGCCGCGACGATACTTTCGTTGCGCTCGACAGGGTGCGCGATCCGGGCAATCTCGGCACGATCATCCGCACGGCAGATGCTGCCGGCGCGTCAGCCGTCATCCTCGTCGGCGAATGCACCGATCCGTTCTCGCTCGAAACCGTGCGCGCCACCATGGGTTCGGTCTTCGCCGTGCCGGTCGTCAGATGCACGGCGGAAGATTTCCTCGCCTGGCAAAAGAGGTCCGATGCCCAGGTGGTGGCGACGCACCTTGCCGGAGCGGTGGATTACAGAACGGTGGATTACGCGAAGAAGCCCGTCGTGCTCCTGATGGGCAACGAACAGTCCGGCCTGCCGGAAAATCTCGCGGGCGCCGCAGACCGAACCGTGCGCATTCCCCAAGAGGGCAGGGCGGATTCGCTCAATCTCGCCGTCGCGACCGCGGTGATGCTCTTCGAGGCTCGGCGCCATCTTCTTTCCCTGGACGGTGCAAAATGAACGGACGTCCCGCCTTGCTCTCACGGCCGCTCATCGCCGTGGCCCTCATCGTGCTCGCCGTCCTCCTCGACCAGGCGATCAAGGTGGCCGTCGAAAACTATCTGCCGCTGGAGGAGCCGGTTCGCCTGCTTCCCTTCCTGGCTCTCTACCGGACCTATAATCTCGGTGTCGCCTTCTCGCTGCTCTCGGGCCTCGAACGGGAATTCATCGTCGGCATGCGCATCGTCATCGTCGCCTTCGTGCTCTGGCTCTGGCGCCGCACGCCGAAGGACCGCCCGCTCGCCCATCTCGGTTTTGCGCTCATCATCGCCGGCGCCATCGGCAATCTGATCGATGGTTTCCTATGGGGCCACGTGATCGATTACATCCTCTTCCACACGCGGACCTGGTCCTTCGCGGTCTTCAATCTGGCCGACAGCTTCATCTCCATCGGCGCATTTCTGGTGATTCTCGACGAAATCTTCGGCCCGAAGAAGGTGAATCCATAAAATCTTAGGTATTCGCCGAAAATATTGGGAAGAAACCTTCGCTAGTTTTCTTTCCATGCGCAGCATTGCCGACTTACATGATCGTATCGCCAAGGCGTTCGCATTTACCGTCGCAAGAGGCGGCGATGAACCGTCTGCGCAGGAGCGGCTTCCAGTGAGTCCATCGTCGGATGGCAAGGCCGGCGTCAGCGGCAGGTTCGAAAACCTCCTTTCCCGTCTTCGCGGCTGGCGGTCTTCCGGTGGACTGGAGGAAGCGAAGGCGCAAAACGCGGCCAAGTCCCGGCAGATCGCCACCGTCGTCCACGAAATCCGCACGCCGCTCAACGGCATTCTCGGCATGGCGCATCTGCTCGGCCAGACGAAGCTGACGGCCGAGCAGCAGAACTATCTGAGCGGCATCCGCCAGTCCGGCTATGCGCTGGCGCAGCTCGTCGAGGATCTTCTCGACCATGCCACGATGGAGGCCGGCCGTTTCCGGCTTAACAACCGCGCCGAAAACCTCCGCCAGTTGATCGAGAGCGTCGTGGAAATGCTGGCCCACCGTGCGCACGAGAAGCGTATAGAGGTCGCCGCGACCTTTGCCGCCGACCTGCCGGAGCTCCTGGATTTCGATCCCGCCCGCATCCGCCAGGTCCTGTTCAACGTCATCGGCAACGCGGTGAAGTTCACCTCGGAAGGCGGAGTGCTGGTGCAGGTGCGCACCGAGGAGGGCGATGTCGTGATCGCCGTTGTCGATACCGGCCCCGGCATGACGGCTGAGGAGCAGGGCCGCATCTTCCGTGAATTCGAGCAGGCGGGTGCTGCGGAAGCGAGGAGCGGCGGCACGGGCCTCGGCCTTGCGATTTCGGCGCGCATCCTGGCCGAATTCGGCGGCGCACTCTCCGTTTCCAGCGTAAAGGGCAGGGGCAGCACCTTCACCATACGTTTTCCGATGCGTCTTGCCGAAGATGCCCCAGCCGGCAGCGGCGTGCGCGGCCTGCTCCTTTCCCGCTCCCGCGTGCTGCTCCTGGCGCCCGACGGGCCTGCCGCCAGGGCGACCGTTTCGACCATCGAAACGCTGGGCGGCGGCTGCCGGCATGTAACCGAGGCCGGGGAGGTGCAGATGCTGATCGACCGGTCCGGGGCGGAGGGCAAGCCCTTCACCGATCTCATCGTCGATCATCGGCTGGCCTCGAGTTTTGGAGCCGAGCTCACCCCCTCCTCGCCGCATCGCATCCTGCTGGTGAACCCGGAAGAGCGGGCATCCCAGCCGCAGGATCTCTACGATGCCTGGCTCGTCCGCCCGTTGCGCGAAAAATCCCTGATCGACGTCCTCAGCGGGCGCCTGCGCGGCTTCGGCACGCGCGATACTCAAGTCGATGGCCAGCCGAAGGCGTCGGTAACGGCTGAACGCGCGGATTCGGGCGGGCTCGACGTGCTGCTCGGGGAAGACGATCCGGTGAACGCGCTGCTCGTCCGCGCTGTGCTGGCGAAGGCGGGGCATCGGGTGCGGCTGGTCGAGGATTTCGAAGGCCTTCTCGCCGAAGCCTTGTCGAGTGAGGCTCGTCCCGACCTGGTGCTTACGGATATGCACATGCCCGGCGGCTCCATGCTGGAGGCGCTTTCCGCCCTGCGCGAGGGGGAGCGGAGCCTCGGCGTTTCGCCCGTCCCCGTCCTCGTGCTGACGGGGGAGGGGAGCGATGAGGCGCGCAGAAAACTGCTTGCGAACGGCGTGAGCCGCGTGCTCGAAAAGCCGGTCGAACCCCAGCGTCTGCTGGAAGAAGTGCGGCTTCTCGGTGCCCTGGCAACCACTAGCCTTGAGCCCCGTTGACGCGCCTTGCGGGCGCACCTATTGTGACACTCGGTGTCACGTTCCTGTCGCAGAGTCATGGTTTATGGCGGTGATCTCAACCGGGACGGGGCGAATCATCATGACTATCGAACTCCTGAACCGTGAATTGACGCTGGATACCCAGGCTCCGGCCCTGACGCCGACCGACACCGATATCCTGGGCCGCATAGGCTCTCTGGAAACCCGGCTCGCACGCAATGCGCGCGAGATCGATGCCGCGCAGGCCGTGCGTTACAGGGTCTTTTCCGAGGAAATGCATGCGCAGCTCGGCGCGGAGGCGGACCGCCGCCGCCGCGATGTCGATGCCTATGATGCCATCTGCGATCACCTCCTCGTCATCGATCGCGCGATCGAAGGGGATGTGGAGGATCAGATCGTCGGCACCTATCGCCTGCTGCGGCAGGAGGTGGCACTCGCCCATGGCGGCTTCTATTCGGCTTCCGAATTCGATATCGAGCCGCTTCTGACCCGCCATCCGGACAAGCAGTTCATGGAGCTCGGCCGTTCCTGCGTGCTGCCGGCTTATCGCACCAAGCGCACGGTGGAGCTTCTCTGGCAGGGCAATTGGGCCTATGCCCTGAAGCACGGCATGGGCGCCATGTTCGGCTGCGCCTCCTTCCCCGGCACGCGTCCGGAAGAGCATGCGCTGGCGCTCTCCTTCCTGCACCATAATGTGGCCGCGAAGGGCGAATGGGCGGTGTCTGCCCTTCCCGAGCTTCACCGGGAGATGGACCTGATGCCGATCGAAGGGGTGAACGCCCGCAAGGCCCTTTCGGCCATGCCGCCGCTCGTCAAGGGTTACCTGCGCCTCGGCGCCATGATCGGCAACGGCGCGGTCGTCGATCAGGCCTTCAACACCACGGATGTTCTTGTGGTGCTGCCGATCGCCTCGATCTCCGATCGCTACATCAACTACTACGGCGCCGATGCCGGCAGGTTCGCGAGCTGAAAAGCTGATATTCTGAAAGAGTTTTGAAAGGCCGAGGCGGCTTGCCGCTTCGGCCTTTTTTAATCTCACGTCCCGGCGTTATACGCCGCAATCGCCGCCATGTTGACGATGTCGCTATCCTTGGCGCCCATGGAGGTGATCTGCACGGACTTGTCGAGGCCGACGAGCAGCGGGCCGATCAGGGTGGCGCCGCCGAGTTCCTGCAGCATGCGGGTGGCGATCGAGGCCGAATGGATCGCCGGCATGACGAGCACGTTGGCGGTCCCGGAAAGCCGGCAGAAGGGATACTGCTCCATCCGGTGCGGGTTGAGCGCCACGTCCGCGGCCATCTCGCCATCATATTCGAAATCGACGCGCCGCTGGTCGAGGATCTTCACCGCCTCGCGCACCCGTTCGGAGCGCTCGCCGGTCGGCTGGCCGAAGGTCGAGTAGGCCAGCAGCGCGACGCGCGGCTCATAGCCCATCCGCCTGGCAACGCGTGCCGCCTCCACGGCGATATCGGCGATATCCTCGGCGTTCGGCATGTCGTGCACGGCGGTATCGGCGACGAAGACGGTGCGCCCGCGCGAGATCATCAGCGAGATCCCGATCACCTTGTGGCCCGGCTTGTCGTCGATGCAGCGGCGCACGTCCTGGAGGGCCGTCGCATAATTGCGCGTCGCACCCGTCACCATGGCGTCTGCATCCCCCACCGCCACCATGGTGGCCGCGAAGTGGTTGCGGTCGTTATGGATCAGCCGCTGCACGTCGCGCAACAGAAAGCCCTTGCGCTGCAGGCGGGCGTAGAGATGGTCCACATAGGTATCCACCCGGTCGGAGAGGCGGGCGTTGACGATCTCGATGCCGGGTCGCTCGAGGTCGATGCCGGCCTTTTCGGCGGTCGTGCGGATCACGTCGTCGCGGCCGAGCAGGATCGCGGTGCCGAGCCCCTGGTGGCAGAAGGAGATCGCCGCGCGCATGACCTGCTCTTCCTCGGCCTCGGCGAAGACGACGCGCTTCGGGAAGCGGCGCACCCGCTCGTAGATGCCCTGCGTTGTTGCGGCCATCGGGTCGCGGCGGGCCGAAAGCTCGTGCGCATAGGCTGCCAGATCGGCGATGTTCTTTTGGGCGACGCCGCTTTCCATGGCGGCCTGAGCCACGGCCACCGGGATCGCCGAGATGAGCCGCGGGTCGAAGGGCACGGGAATGATGTATTGCGCGCCGAAGCGCGGCCGGTTGCCCTGGTAGGCGGCGGCAACGTCGTCCGGCACGTCCTCGCGCGCCAGGTTGGCGAGCGCCCGCACCGCGGCGATCTTCATCGCGTCGTTGATCTGGGTCGCGCGCACGTCGAGCGCGCCACGGAAGATATAGGGGAAGCCGAGAACGTTGTTGACCTGGTTCGGATAGTCCGAGCGGCCGGTCGCCATGATGGCGTCGTCGCGGATGCGGGCGACCTCTTCCGGGGTGATCTCCGGATCGGGATTGGCCATCGCGAAGATGATTGGCCGCTCGGCCATGGAACGGATCATCTCTTCGGTGAAGGCGCCCTTCTGCGAAAGGCCGAACACCACGTCGGCGCCCTTCATGGCCTCGGCGAGCGTCCGGTGGGCCGTCTTCACCGCATGCGCCGATTTCCACTGGTTCATGCCTTCGGCCCGACCCTGGTAGATCACGCCCTTGGTGTCGCAGAGGATGATGTTGTCGGGATTGAAGCCCATCGCCTTGATGAGCTCGATGCAGGCGATCGCCGCCGCACCCGCCCCGTTGCAGACGAGCTTGGTCGTCTTGAAATCGCGGCCGGTGAGTTCGAGCGCGTTGATGAGGCCGGCGGCGGCGATGATCGCCGTGCCATGCTGGTCGTCATGGAAGACCGGGATGTCCATCAGTTCGCGCAGGCGGCTTTCGATGATGAAGCAGTCCGGCGCCTTGATGTCTTCCAGGTTGATGCCGCCGAAGGAGGGGCCGAGATAGCGCACGCAGTTGACGAACTCGTCGACATTCTCGGTATCGACCTCGAGGTCGATGGAGTCCACGTCGGCAAAGCGCTTGAAGAGCACCGACTTGCCCTCCATCACCGGCTTGGAGGCGAGCGCGCCGAGGTTACCGAGCCCCAGGATCGCAGTGCCGTTGGAAATCACCGCCACCATGTTGCCGCGCGTCGTATAGTCGTAGGCGGTCGCCGGATCGGCGGCGATCGCCTTCACCGGCACCGCCACGCCCGGCGAATAGGCCAGCGAAAGGTCGCGCTGCGTCGCCATCGGCTTGGTGGGGTTGATCTCCAGCTTCCCAGGCCGGCCTTCCGCGTGGAAGTCCAGCGCTTCCTGCTCCGTCACCGAAGCGCGCGCGCGGACGTCCTTCTCCGTGGCCTTCTCTTTCGCGGGCATGAACTCCTCCAGCTTTTTGTGGGCAGCCGTCTTCGAGAGCGTAGCGGCTGTTGTCTTTCAGGGGTCAACATCGATAGTGTCGCCAATTCCCTTGCGCAACAAAAAATCGATTCCGTGACTCAATTCGAAAGATTCTCCCCCCGGTCTCAAAATGGCGAAGCCTTGAATACCGCCGAGCTCGCCTCGGAGGAGAGCCGTGCCTCGGCCACGCCGATGATGGAGCAGTATATCGAGATCAAGGCGAACAATCCCGGTTCGCTGCTTTTCTATCGCATGGGCGATTTCTACGAATTGTTCTTCGAAGATGCGGTGGAGGCCTCCCGCGCGCTCGGCATCACGCTGACGAAGCGCGGCCAGCATATGGGGCAGGATATTCCCATGTGCGGCGTGCCCGTACATGCGGCGGACGATTATCTCCAGAAGTTGATCGGTCTCGGCTTCCGCGTCGCGGTCTGCGAGCAGGTGGAAGATCCGGCCGAAGCCAAGAAGCGTGGTTCGAAATCCGTGGTGAAGCGGGATGTCGTGCGCCTCGTCACGCCCGGCACGATTACCGAGGAGAAGCTCCTTTCTCCCTCGGAATCGAATTACCTGATGGCGCTTGCCCGCATCCGCGGCGGCTCCGAGCCGCAGTTCGCGCTTGCCTGGATCGATATTTCCACCGGCGTTTTCCGCCTCGCTGAAACCGATCCGTCGCGGCTGCTCGCCGATATCCTGCGCATCGATCCGCGCGAACTCGTCGTTGCGGACACGATCTTCCATGATGCGGAACTCAAGCCTGTTTTCGATGTGCTGGGCAGGGTGGCCGTGCCGCAGCCGGCGGTCCTGTTCGATAGCGCCAGTGCGGAAGGCCGCATAACGCGCTATTTCGGCGTCGGTACGCTGGATGGCTTCGGCACCTTCTCGCGCGCCGAGCTTGCAGCCGCTGCGGCCGCGGTCGCCTATGTCGAGAAGACCCAGATTGCCGAGCGCCCGCCGCTTGGATACCCCGAGCGCGAAAGCGGCGCTTCCACGCTTTTCATCGACCCTGCCACGCGCGGCAATCTGGAACTCACCCGCACGCTTTCCGGCGATCGCGACGGCACGCTCCTGAAGGCGATCGACCGGACGGTGACCGGGGGAGGCGCGCGGCTTCTTGCGGAGCGGCTGATGTCGCCGCTCACCGATCCGGATCGCATCAACCGTCGGCTCGATTCCATCTCCTTCCTGCTCGATGAGCCCTCGCTGTGTTCGGAACTTCGCGCTGCGCTGAAGCATGTGCCGGATATGCCGCGCGCACTCTCCCGCTTGGCGCTCGATCGTGGCGGCCCGCGGGATCTCGGTTCCATCCTTCAGGGCCTTGAAGCCGCGCGCAGCGTCGCGGCGTTTCTTTCCCGCGCCATGCTGCCGGAAGAGCTAGGCGATGCACTGGCGGATCTGAAAGCCCTGCCGCTTTCTTTGGAAACCATGCTCGGCAGCATGTTGGCGCAGGACCTACCGCTTCTGAAACGCGACGGCGGTTTCCTGGCGGAAGGCGCCCATTCGGAACTGGACGAAGTAAGGGCGCTGCGCGATCAGTCCCGCAAGGTGATCGCCGGCCTGCAGCTTCAATATGCCGAGGAGACCGGCATCAAGTCGCTGAAGATCAAGCACAACAACGTGCTCGGCTATTTCATCGAGGTCACCGCCGGCAATTCGGGCACGATGACGGATACGCCGGAAGGAAAGGCGCGCTTTATCCATCGCCAGACCATGGCGAACGCCATGCGCTTCACCACCACCGAACTTGCAGATCTCGAAAGCCGCATCGCCAACGCCGCCGACCGGGCGCTGACGATCGAGCTGGAAGCCTTCGAGAAGATGGTTGCGGCAGTCACCTCCGAGGCCGAGGCGATCAAGGCGGGTGCCCGCGCGCTCGCTGTCATCGATGTGGTGGCCGGTCTTGCCATGCTCGCCGAGGAATGGAACTACCGCCGGCCCGTGGTGGATGCTTCACGCATGTTCGCCATTGAAGGCGGCCGCCATCCGGTGGTCGAACAGGCGCTCCGCCGCCAGTCCTCCGGCCCCTTCATCGCAAACGATTGCGATCTCTCGCCCAATGGTACGGGCGATTTCGGTGCCCTCTGGCTGCTCACCGGTCCGAACATGGGCGGTAAGTCGACCTTCCTGCGTCAGAACGCGCTGATCGCCATCCTCGCGCAGATGGGCTCTTTCGTGCCGGCGGCGTCCGCCCATATCGGCATCGTCGATCGGCTCTTTTCGCGCGTCGGCGCATCCGACGATCTCGCCCGCGGTCGCTCCACCTTCATGGTCGAGATGGTCGAGACGGCGGCAATCCTCAATCAGGCGACCGACCGCTCGCTGGTCATTCTGGATGAGATCGGGCGCGGCACGGCCACTTTCGACGGCCTGTCGATCGCCTGGGCGGCGGTCGAGCACCTGCATGAGGCCAACCAGTGCCGCGGCCTCTTCGCCACCCATTTCCATGAGCTGACCGTGCTTTCCGAAAAGCTCGGCCGGCTTTCCAACGCCACCATGCGGGTAAAGGAATGGGATGGCGAGGTGATCTTCCTTCACGAGGTCGGGCCGGGTGCGGCCGACCGCTCCTACGGTATCCAGGTCGCCCGTCTCGCCGGCCTTCCCGATAGCGTCGTGGCCCGCGCCCGCGATGTACTGACGAAACTGGAGGATTCCGATCGCAAGAACCCGGCGAGCCAGTTGATCGACGATCTGCCGCTCTTCCAGGTCGCCGTCCGCCGCGAGGAGGTCAAGCGCGCAGGCCCCTCCAAGGTCGAGGAGGCCCTGAAAGCCCTCAACCCGGACGACATGACGCCGCGTGACGCTCTGGACGCGCTTTATGCGCTGAAAAAGGAGCTTCAGTAGGTCCTATTGGCATAATATGCCAATAATGATAATTTTGTCGCGGCAGTTAGGAATTACCACAATGCCGACACGTAACGTTGTACTGACCGGACATCACGAAGAGATCATCGAGAGGCTCGTCACTTCGGGCCGCTATCAGAATGCCAGCGAGGTTCTACGTGAGGGGTTGCGTCTGATCGAGCAACGCGAAGATCGCGAGGCAGCCAAGCTGGCGGCATTGCAGGAAGCGGCGCGAGTTGGCTTTAGCGATCTGGATGAAGGCCGTTTCGTCAATATCACGGATGATGGACTGGAAGATTTTATCGCCGGTCTTGGCCGTGATGCCGAGGCCCGGGTGCGCAAGACCAATCCCTGAAGCCAATGGCCGATTTCCGTCTCTCCGCAGTGGCAGAAGCTGATCTTGTCGAGCTTCTGGCTTGGACACAGGAGCGCTTCGGCACCCAGGCCCGGTTACGTTACGAGCGATTGCTGGTGGTGGCGTTGCACGACATCGCCGTAGAGCCACAACGGCCGGGAAGCACTCTCCGTCCGGAGTTGGGCGAAGATATCCGCAGCTATCATCTTCGCCATAGCCGTGATCGGGCGCGTAATGAAAGCGGTGTGGTCCGCCGCCCGCGGCATCTCCTGCTTTATCGCATCGCTCACCCTGGTCTGGTCGGTGTGGGACGCGTGCTCCATGATGCCATGGAAATCGAACGGCATCTGCCAACTGACTACGGCGGGGAATGACGACGCCCGCTTGAGCGCCCGTCGATCCGTGCCTTTTACCCGCAGACGTGATAAAGGCCGTACTCGAATTTAATCAGGTGTCAGCTTGCTCTCCGTCCCGCTGCCGTTTCTTGCCGGCCTTGTCTTCGCGCTGACGCTCTATCGCAGCCTGAAGGGCGTCGAGACACCCGGCTCCCGGCGGTATTTCCACGCCTTCCTCATCCTCTATGCCTTGCAGGGTATCGGCATCGGCCTGCGCTTCGGCTACGGCGTCAGCCAGCTCATACCTTTCCTGCCGATCTCGGCCGCGGCCATGCCGCCGCTCGCCTTTCTTGCCTTTCGCGGCCTGACGGCGAAACCCTTGATAAAGCCCTGGCTTCACCTGTTGCCGCCGCTGGTCGTCGCCCTCGCCGTCGCCTTCTTCCGCGATCTGGTCGATCTGCTGCTGCTCCTGATCTTCCTGTCCTATGGCTTGGCTCTCTGGCGCCTGACGATGAGCGATGGAGACGAGGTGATGGCGGAAACCTCGCTGCAGCGCATGCGTCCGGCACTTCGCGCCGCTCGGCTGACGGCCTGCCTGATGCTCTTCTTTGCCTTCAGCGATGCGGCACTCGCGCTCTACACCAGTCTCTATGGTCCGAACGATGTGCCGCTCGCGGTCGGGATCATGAACCTCGCGGCGATCTTCGCCGTATTGGCCTATTATTTCGCGCCGGATATTCCGCCTGCAGACGTGGCCGAAAGGCCCGTCTTGCGGGCAACCGGGGAGGATCGCGCAATCCTCGCCAAGGTGGAAGGTGCGCTCGACCGCGATGCGCTCTACCGGAACGAGGATCTGAGCCTCGCCAAACTCGCCCGCCGGGCGGGCGTTCCCGCCCGCGATCTATCGGCCGCCGTCAACCGCGCCACCGGCCTTAACGTTTCGCAATTCGTCAACAACCGGCGGATCGCCGAGGCTTGCCGGCTTCTGAAGGATACGGAAAAGCCCTTGATGGAAGTGATGTTCGAGGCGGGTTTTGGCACCAAATCCAATTTCAACCGCGAGTTCCGCCGCGTGACGGGTGCGAGCCCCTCGCAATATCGCGCGCGGATGAAGGCTGAAGGCGGCGTTTCGGGAAAGGGCGCAAAGCCTTGACCTTGACGCGCCGTGGAGCCAACTTTGAAACATCGGGGTTGATATTTCTTGGCCAGTTTGCCCAAAAGGACTATAGCCTCCCAGGCGGCCCGGCATCGACAGGATAACATGGCCAGAGACGATATCGATTTTTCCGAACTCCTCGATGTGGAGCGGCTGAGCGCCGAATGCCGGCGGGTCGCCGAAGGCAAGGATCGCCCGCTTCTCGAGCTGCGCTCCGCACTTCTGCCGCTGCTGAAAAAGGCAAGCGCCGAAGGCCGCGCGAAGGCCCGCGAGCTTCTCGCCAAGGATGGCAGCGGCCTCAATTGCGCCCAGCGCATCTCATGGCTTCAGGATCAGCTGATCCGCGTCTTGCACGAGGTGATCGCCGAAAGCATCTACAAGGATGCGAACCGCATCGCGATCGCCGCGGTCGGCGGTTACGGCCGCGATACGCTCGCGCCGGGTTCGGATATCGATCTTCTCTTCCTGCTTCCGGAGAAGAATTCCGAGGACATGCGCAAGGCCGTGGAATTCCTGCTCTATCTCCTGTGGGACATGGGCCTCAAGGTTGGCCACGCGACCCGCACGGTGGAGGAATGTATCCGCCTGTCGAAGACGGACATGACCATCCGCACGGCGATCCTGGAAACGCGCTATATCTGCGGTGCCGAGCCGCTGGTGAGCGAGTTGGAGACCCGTTTCGACAGGGAGATCGTTGCCGATACCGGGCCGGAATTCATCGCCGCCAAGCTTGCCGAGCGCGACCAGCGCCACCAGAAGGCCGGCGATACCCGCTACTTGGTCGAGCCGAACGTCAAGGAGGGCAAGGGAGGCCTGCGCGACCTCCACACGCTCTTCTGGATTGCCAAATATTATTACCGCGTCCGCGATACGGCCGAGCTCGTCAAGCTCGGCGTCCTCTCACGGCATGAATTGCGTCTTTTCCTGAAATCCGAGGATTTCCTCTGGGCGGTGCGCTGCCACATGCATTTCCTCACCGGAAAGGCGGAGGAGAGGCTGTCCTTCGACATCCAGCGCGAGATCGCCGAAAGCCTGGATTATCATACGCGCCCAGGCCTTTCCGCGGTCGAGCGCTTCATGAAGCATTACTTCCTCGTCGCCAAGGATGTGGGGGATCTCACCCGCATCTTCTGTGCTGCGCTCGAAGATCAGCAGGCCAAGGCTGCGCCCGGCATCAAGCGGGTCATCTCCCGCTTCACCAAAAGGGTACGCAAGATCCCCGGCACGGTGGATTTCGTCGAGGACCGCGGCCGCATCACGCTCGCCGATCGCGATGTCTTCAAGCGCGATCCGGTCAATCTCATCCGCTTCTTCCATGTCGCCGATATCAACGGCCTGGAACTGCATCCCGATGCGTTGAAGCAGATGACGCGCTCGCTTTCCTTGATCGACCACGCTCTGCGTGAGAACGAGGAGGCGAACCGGCTCTTCCTGGCGATCCTCACATCCAGGCGCGATCCGGCGCTGATGCTGAGGCGCATGAACGAGGCCGGCGTGCTCGGCCGCTTCATCCCGGAGTTCGGCAAGGTCGTCGCGATGATGCAGTTCAACATGTATCATCACTATACCGTCGATGAGCACCTGATCCGCTCGGTCGAAGCGCTTTCGGAGGTGGACAAGGGCGAGGCCGCCGATATCCATCCGCTCGCCAACAAGGTCATGCCCGGCATCGAGGAGCGCGAGGCGCTCTATGTCGCCGTCCTGCTGCATGATGTCGCCAAGGGCCGCCAGGAGGATCATTCGATCGCCGGCGCCCGCATCGCCCGCAAGCTCTGCCCGCGCCTCGGCCTCAGCCCGAAGCAGACGGAGCTGGTCGTCTGGCTGATCGAGGAGCACCTCGTGATGTCGATGACCGCCCAGACCCGCGACCTTCACGACCGCAAGACCATCACCGATTTCGCCGAGAAGGTGCAGTCGATGGACCGGCTGAAGCTTCTCCTGATCCTGACGATCTGCGATATCCGCGCCGTCGGCCCCGGCGTCTGGAACGGCTGGAAGGGGCAGTTGCTGCGCACGCTCTACTATGAGACCGAACTCCTCTTGACCGGAGGCTTCTCGGAGGCCTCCTCCCGCAAGGAGCGGGCGAAGGAGGCGGAGGCCGCGCTCTTCGAGGCGCTGGCCGACTGGAGCCAGAAGGACCGCCGCACCTATGCGAGGCTCCACTACCAACCCTATCTGCTCTCGGTGCCGCTGGAGGATCAGGTCCGTCACGCGCATTTCATCCGTGAGGCGGACAAGGCCGGCAAGGCGCTCGTCTCCATGGTGCGCACCCATTCCTTCCATGCCATCACCGAGATCACCGTGCTCGCGCCGGACCATCCGCGGCTTCTGTCCGTCATCGCCGGTGCCTGTGCCGCGGCCGGCGCCAATATCGCTGACGCGCAGATCTTCACGACCACCGATGGCCGCGCGCTCGATACCATCCTCATCAACCGGGAATTTCCGGTGGACGAGGACGAGCTGCGCCGCGCCGCCACCATCGGCCGCATGATCGAGGACGTGCTTTCGGGCAGGAAGCGCCTGCCGGAAGTCATCGCCACGCGCGCCAAGGCCAAGAAGCGCAACAAGACCTTTACGATCCCGCCCTCGGTCATCATCTCCAACGGGCTGTCGAACAAGTTCACCGTCATCGATGTGGAATGCCTCGACCGCACCGGCCTGCTTGCGGATATCACCGCGGTTCTCGCCGATCTCTCGCTCGATATCCATTCGGCCCGCATCACCACCTTCGGGGAGAAGGTGATCGACACGTTCTACGTGACCGATCTCGTCGGCCACAAGGTCACCAACGAGAACCGCCAGGGCAACATCGTCGCCCGGCTGAAGGCGGTGATGACCGACGAGGACGAGCCGAAGAGCGTTGCACCCGCCGAAGCAGCACCTCCCCCTTCCGCTCAGCCCCGCAAGACCAGGGCCAGCGCGTGAACTCCCGCCCGATGAGCCGTGCTCGCATCATGCCCCTCATCCCCCTGCCGGGACCTTCTCCCCGCTTGCGGGGAGAAGGGGTGTGCCGCGCCGTCTCCGGTCCCCCTCGCCCCGTTTACGGGGAGAGG
>NZ_JBHFJG010000027.1:0-10669 GCF_057559155.1 Rhizobium moroccans
GTCCCCTCTCCCCGTCAAAACGGGGAGAGGGTTAGGGTGAGGGGCAATCACACATCATCGCCGCCATTGGAAATCACGCGGCGGCGAATTCCGCCGTATCGTAGCGGTAGGTGGTCGAGCAGAATTCGCAGGTGACGGCGATCTGGCCGTCTTCCTGGCTCGCCTCGATCTCTTCGGCCGTGAAGCCTTCGAGCACGCTCTTGATCTTCTCGCGCGAGCAGCTGCAACGGTCATGGACCGTCTGCGGCTCATAGACCCTTACCCCGCGCTCGTGGAACAGGCGGAAGAGCAGGCGTTCGATCGCGACCTGCGGGTCCGTCAGCTCATCCGTATCGATGGTTTCCACCAGCGTGCTGGCTTCCGCCCAGGCATCGTCGGTCGCAAGATCGCTATCGCGCTCGTCGCCGTCCCCACCGTGCAGGTCCGGCTGGCGCATCCGCTCCGGCGCCTGCGGCAGGAATTGCGCGACCAGGCCGCCGGCACGCCAGTTATGACGCGGCCGGCCTTCCTCATCGCGATCGAAAAGCTCGGCGACCCCGAGGCGCACCTTGGTCGGGATCTGCTCCGACTGGCGAAAATAAACGCCGGCGATCTCTTCCAGCGAGGAACCGTCGAGCGGCACGATGCCCTGATAGGGCTGCATGCCCCGCCCCTGATCGATGGTGAAGGCGAGCACGCCACGGCCGAGCAGCTCCGGCGGTGAGATCTTGCCCTCCTCGATGGCAGTGCCAAGCGCTTCCTCGTCATAGCGGGCATAGGCGCGCAGGGCATCGGGCGTGGAAAAATCGGCGACCAGCAGATCGACCGGGCCATCGCCCTTGGTCTGCACCGTGAACTTGCCATCGAACTTCAGGGACGTGCCGAGAAGCGCGGTCAGCACCACGGCCTCGGCCAGCAGGCGCGCAACCGGCGGCGGATAATCGTGACGGCCGAGGATCGCGTTCAACAGCGGCCCAAGCTGCACCGCCCGCCCACGCACGTCGAGCCCCTCAACCTGAAAGGGAACGACACGGTCGTCTCCGGCGAGGTTCAGATCGTTCAGTTCCACAGTCGCTTCCGCCATGACTCTACTCCTTGCCGCCGACCCGAATCCGAGTTTTACACATGCGCAAAGCCGAGCGGAACCCGCCAAGCGGCACGAAAAAGGGTCGACGATGTCGATTGATGGAACGCCGCCGGCTCTTCCAAGCACGGCGGGTTCGGAAAGCCGTCAGATGGGACCTGCGGCCAAAAAATTCAAGACGCGGCCAAACCCAGGGTCAAACCAGGCCGAAGCACCACGCGAGAATGGATTTCTGCGCGTGCAGCCGGTTCTCCGCCTCATCGAAAACCACCGACTGCGGACCATCGATCACCTCGTCGGTGACCTCTTCGCCGCGGTGAGCGGGCAGGCAGTGCATGAAGAGGGCGTCCTTGTCCGCATGCTTCATCAGGGCGTCGTTGACCTGATAGGGCTGGAAGATGTTGTGGCCCCGCGCCCGGTGCTCCTGGTTCATCGACACCCAGGTATCGGTGACCACGCAATGGGCTCCCTCGACGGCGCGCTCGGCATCATGGCAGAGCATGATATCGCCGCCGTTGTCGCGCGCCCAGTTCAGGAACTTGTCATGCGGTTCGGAGCCCATCGGCACGGCCATGTTCATGCGGTAACCGAAGCGGGCGGAACCTTCCACCAGGGAGTGCAGCACATTGTTGCCGTCGCCGGTCCAGGCGATCGTCTTGCCGGCGATCGGACCGCGATGCTCCTCGAAGGTCATGATATCGGCCATGATCTGGCAGGGATGCGTATCGTCCGTCAGCGCATTGATGACCGGCACCGTGGCGTGCTCCGCCATTTCAAGGAGGCGGGAGTGATCGGTGGTGCGGATCATGATCGCATCGACGTAGCGCGAAAGCACTTTCGCCGTATCGCCGATGGTCTCGGCCCGGCCGAGCTGCATTTCCGTGCCGGACAGGAAGAGGGTCTCGCCGCCGAGCTGGCGCATGCCGACATCGAAGGAGACACGGGTGCGGGTGGAAGGCTTTTCGAAGATCATCGCCAGCATCTTGCCGGCCAGCGGCTTTTCAGCCGTACCCGCCTTGGTCGCCTGCTTGCGGCTCTTGGCATCCTCGAGGATGGAGCGCAGGTCCGGCGAGGACATGGCGGAAAGATCGATAAAGTGCTTCGGTGCTGCCATTTCCAATTGTTCCCTTGAAGAGGGAACAGAAAATGCTCCCCTCCGAATGCCCTCAGGCCGATTTCTTCATGCGGGCGGCGGAGAGCTTTTCCGCCGCTTTTTCGATACGGGCAAGACCCTCGCGAGCCTCCTCCGCCGTTACCACCAGCGGCGGCAGAAGCCGGATGACGTTGTCGCCTGCCGGAACGCCGAGGATGTGCTCGTCGCGCATCGCCAGCAGGAGTTCGGAGGACGGCACCTTGGCCTTGATGCCGAGCATCAGCCCTTCGCCGCGGATTTCCTCCACGATATCCGGAAAGCGGTCCTTGAGGCTTGCCAGGCCCTGGCGAAAGACCAGCGCCACATCCCGGACGTGATCGAGGAAACCATCTTCCAGCACGACATCCAGGACAGCATTGCCGACCGCCATGGCGAGCGGGTTGCCGCCATAGGTCGTGCCGTGCGTACCGGCGACCATGCCGGAAGCGGCATCCGCCGTCGCGAGGCAGGTGCCGAGCGGAAAGCCGCCGCCGATACCCTTGGCGACCGCCATGATATCCGGCGTCACGCCTGCCCACTCATGGGCGAAGAGCTTGCCGGTGCGGCCGACGCCGCACTGCACCTCGTCGAAGATCAGAAGAACGCCATTATCGTCGCAAAGTGCGCGCAGCGCCCGCAGGAAATCCTTGGAAACCGTGCGCAGACCGCCCTCGCCCTGCACCGGCTCGATGAGGATGGCCGCGGTCGCCTCGGTGACAGCCGCCTTCAAAGCCGGGAGATCGTCGAAGGGAACCTGGTCGAAGCCCTGGACCTTCGGGCCGAAGCCTTCGAGATATTTCGCCTGACCGCCGGCGGCGATCGTCGCCAGAGTGCGGCCGTGGAAGGCGCCCTCGAAGGTGACGATATGGAACCTCTCCGGGTGCCCCTTGGAATACTGGTAGCGGCGCGCCGTCTTGATCGCGCATTCCAGGGCTTCCGCGCCGGAATTGGTGAAGAAGACCTTATCCGCGAAGGTCGCGGCGGTCAGCCGGCGGGAGAGCGTTTCCTGGCCCGGAACCTCATAGAGGTTCGACAGGTGCCAGACCTTCTCCGCCTGGCTCTTCAAGGTCTCCACCAAGTGAGGATGGGCGTGGCCCAGCGAGTTCACCGCGACGCCAGCCGCAAAATCGAGATAGCGCTCGCCCGTCTCCGTGAACAGCCAGACCCCTTCGCCTCGCTCGAAGCGCAGAGGCGCCCGTGCATAGGTGTCGTAGAGCGCGGCTTCGGCCATGGCGACATTTCTCCTTCGGCAATCGCGTTTCGTATCAGGCGATCTCGGTGGCAAAAAAATCAAAAATGCCGCCCGGAGGGCGGCGCGGGCACTATCCCCATTTCGGGGATTGATGTCAATAAAAGCTCGGCATTTTCGGGCTATCGGCGGCACATGCCGCAACCGCCACCTGTGACAAAAAAGACTCTCCCCGAAAGCAAGTTGGGGAAAACCCCGAAATCGATTCCCGCAGATTCCTCCGACTCTTGCCACGGAGTCAGCCTCACACTAGGTTAAACATCAATTACTAGACTGCATGCGGCGGAACTAGTCACCCAACGTATAGATGTAGTGGCTGGCTCGAATGACTTCGAGCCAAGGGTGAAGGATTCTGCCTGCCGGCAACGTCCAAAGGCGGAGAACGGGCATGAACTGGACAGACGAACGCGTCGAGAAACTCAAGAGACTGTGGTCGGAAGGCCTGAGCGCAAGCCAGATCGCGGCGCAGCTCGGCGGAGTAAGCCGCAACGCGGTGATCGGCAAGGTTCACCGGCTCAGCCTGCCCGGCCGCGCAAAGGCCGGCGGCACCGTGGCCACGAACCGCGCCACCAAGCGCACCACATCCGCTCCGCGCGCTCCGAACTATGCGTCCCGGGTTACCACCCGCACGGTTGCCCGCGCTGTCGGCGCGACCATGCTGAAGGAAGAGATCGAGATCGATACGGCCGAGGAGATGGAATTCATCCCCGCGCGCAACGTGGTGGTGCCGATCTCCCGCAGGCTCTCGCTGACGGAGCTGACGGAACGCACCTGCAAATGGCCGGTCGGCGACCCGCTCAAGGAAGGTTTCCACTTCTGCGGTTGCGACAGCCCGGATTCCTCGCCCTATTGCAACTATCATGCCCGCCTTGCCTACCAGCCAGTGCATGATCGCCGCAAGGCAGCGGCCCGGGCCTAAGTTTTTGCTTATGTCGTTTTCGCAAAACCGCTTCACACTTTTGCGCGACATGCTCTAAGCTTGGCACTACCGAACCGAATGCGACATCGAAGCCGTCCAAACCCGTTTGGACGGCTTTTTCTTTCGAGGACTTGCAAGGGACCTGAAAGATGGAAGTGACCGACCTCGACACATACCGCGCCGCTATCATCGCGGCCTTTCCCGATCTCGCCGGCTCCTCCTTTCGGCTCGCCATGGCCGGGTGGGATTCCGTGGCGGTGGATGTCGACGATCGCTGGATCTTCAAGTTTCCGCGACACGAGGCCGGAAAAGAGGGGCTGTTGCGCGAAGCCGGATTGCTGGCGGTGATCCGGCACGCCGTTTCGCTGCCTGTGCCGGATTTACGCATCCACCCCAGCCCGCCGCTTTTCTCGAGACACGAAAAGCTTTCGGGCGAGCATCTGGTGACGGCGGAATATGACGCGCTTCCCGAAGCGGCCAGGGAGAAACTCGGCCAGGCGCTCGGGCTTTTCTATGCGGAGCTCCATAGGATCGACGACCGGCGCATGACCGAGGCCGGCGCAAGGCCCATCAAGCCCTGGTTCCCGCCTGCCGAAATCCGCGCCAAGGCCCTGCCCGCCTTGCCGGAGGAACTGCGCGCGCTTGGTGCCTCGACAATCGACGCTTTCGAAGCCCTGGAGCCGGACCCCTACGGCGAGACTTACGGCTTTTTCGACGGCCATGGCTGGAACATGGCCTTCGACCACGAGCACCAGGAACTGAACGGCATCTACGACTTCGCCGATTCCGGCTTCGGACCGCTGCACCAGGAGTTCATCTATTCCAATCTCGTCTCATCGGACCTGACGGAGCGGATCATTACCGCCTACGAGGCGGAGACGGGACGGAGGATCGACCGCAAGCGGGTCGCGGTCCTTTCCGGCATGCACCGGCTTTCCGAGCTCGCCGAACTTGCCGACGACCCCGAGCACGCCCCGACGATGATCCGGAGCGCGGAATTCTGGGCAAGGTCCGTCATGGGCTTCAAGTCAAACACCCGGCCGCTGTAAGCAGCCGGGCGAGGCTCAAGCCTCCATGGAATAGCCCGCGCCGCGGACGGTGCGGATGACATCCTGCATGTTGGAAAAATTGAGCGCCTTGCGCAGGCGGCCGACATGCACGTCCACGGTCCGCTCATCCACGTAGATATCGTGCCCCCAGACGCCATCGAGAAGCTGGGAGCGCGAGAAGACGCGGCCGGGCGATGCCATCAGGAATTCCAGGAGGCGGAATTCCGTCGGACCGAGGCGCACTTCGCGGCTCTTGCGGTGGACGCGATGTGTCTCCCGGTCGAGCTCGATATCGCCGCAGCGCAGGACGCTGGAGAGCACTTCCGGGCGGGCGCGACGCAACATGGCCTTTACGCGGGCCATCAGTTCGGGCGTCGAGAACGGCTTCACGACATAATCGTCCGCTCCCGTCGCGAGGCCGCGCACCCGCTCGCTTTCCTCACCGCGGGCCGTCAGCATGATGATCGGAAGCCGCTCCGTTTCCGGCCGCATGCGCAGCCGGCGGCAAAGCTCGATGCCGGAAACGCCCGGCAGCATCCAATCGAGGACCAGGAGGTCCGGCACACGTTCCTGCAATCTCAACTCGGCTTCGTCACCGCGCAGGATGGTATCGACCTCGTAGCCCTCGGCTTCGAGATTGTAGCGAAGAAGCACGCTCAGCGCTTCTTCGTCTTCCACGACCACGATCTTGGGCTGCATTCTCACCTCTACTCCGTCAGCATTCACTCATTGGTCAGGACTGCGCCGACGGTATTCGACGTGTCATCCTTCGGACGTTCTCCCTCCGGCTGGGCGCCGGTGGCCATGTAGTAGATGGTCTCGGCAATGTTGGTCGCATGGTCGCCGATGCGCTCGATGTTCTTGGCGCAGAACAGGAGGTGCGTGCAGGTGGTGATGTTGCGCGGGTCTTCCATCATGTAGGTGAGGAGTTCGCGGAACAGCGACGTATACATCGCGTCGATCTCCTCGTCGCGCTGGCGGATGGCCTCGGCCTTCTGCACGGAGCGATTGGAGAAGACGTCGAGCACTTCCTTCAATTGAACGAGCGCGAGTTCGGAAAGGTGCTCGATACCGCGGGCGAGCTTGCGCGGGACCCCGGTGCCTTGAACCGCGATGACGCGCTTGGCGGTATTCTTGCCGAGATCGCCGACGCGCTCCAGGTCGGCAGCGATGCGCAGCGTGCCGACGATTTCGCGCAGATCGGCGGCCATCGGCTGGCGCTTGGCGATCGTGACGATCGCCTTGTCCTGGATCTCCCGCTCGGCGTGATCGAGGATCACGTCGTCCGAGATGACCTTCTGGGCGAGCGCCGTATCGGAATTGACGAGCGCGCGGACGGCATCCGCGCACATCTGCTCGGCAAGGCCGCCCATTTCGGAGATGCGGCGCGTCAGGTATTTCAGCTCTTCGTCATAAGCCGACAGGATATGTGTCGAAGCCATGGTCTTATCCTCAAAATTCGGGGGTCACCACCAGCGCCCGATCAGCCGAAGCGGCCCATGATGTAATCCTGGGTGCGCTGGTCATCCGGATTGGTGAACATCTTGTCGGTATCGTTCTCCTCGACGAGCTGGCCGAGATGGAACATCGCGGTGCGCTGGGAAACGCGCGCAGCCTGCTGCATGGAGTGCGTCACGATGACGATCGTGTAGTTGGCGCGAAGCTCGTGGATCAGTTCCTCGACCTTGGCGGTGGCGATCGGGTCGAGCGCCGAGCAGGGCTCGTCCATCAGGATGACTTCCGGCGAGACGGCGACGGCGCGGGCGATGCAAAGACGCTGCTGCTGACCGCCCGAAAGGCCCGTACCGGATTCGTGCAGGCGATCCTTCACTTCCGACCAGAGGCCGGCACGCTGCAGGCTCGCCTCGACCACCTGGTCCATATCCGCCTTGTTTCTGGCAAGCCCATGGATGCGCGGACCATAGGCGATGTTCTCGTAGATCGACTTCGGGAACGGGTTAGGCTTCTGGAAGACCATGCCGACGCGGGCACGAAGTTCGACGACATCGATTTCCTTGTCGTAGATATCGTCCGTATCGAGCGTGATCTTACCCGTCACCCGGCAGTTTTCGATCGTGTCATTCATGCGGTTGAGGCAGCGCAGGAAGGTGGACTTGCCACAACCGGAGGGGCCGATCAGCGCCGTCACCGTATTTTCCCGGACGTTCAGGTTCACGTCGAAAAGCGCGCGCTTCTCGCCGTAATACACAGAAACATCCTTGCCGATCATCTTGTGGGAAACATCACTCATCTTCTGTTCCAACGCCTTCTCAACTGCGGCTTCCGACATCATGTTCATCGTGTCTACTCCTTCTACCAGCGCCGCTCAAACCGGCGCCGCAAGAGAATTGCGCCGACATTCATAACCAGGAGGAACAGGAGCAGGATGATGATCGCTCCGGAGGTCCGTTCCACGAAGGCACGTTCCGCCTCGTTCGCCCACATGTAGATCTGCACCGGCAGCGCCGTCGAAGGATCGAGCGGCGTGGTCGGATAGTTTGCCACGAACGCCACCATGCCGATCAAGAGCAGGGGCGCAGTTTCGCCGAGCGCATGCGCAAGGCCGATGATCGTGCCGGTCAGGATGCCTGGCATGGCGAGCGGCAGCACGTGGTGGAAGATCGTCTGCATCTTCGACGCGCCGAGGCCGAGAGCCGCAGCGCGGATCGACGGCGGCACTGCCTTCAGCGCCGCGCGGGTGGCGATGATGATGGTCGGCAACGTCATCAGCGTCAGGACGAGGCCGCCGACCAGCGAAGCCGAGCGCGGCAGCCCCATGAAGTTGATGAAGACGGCGAGGCCGAGAAGACCGTAGACGATCGAGGGAACGGCCGCGAGATTGTTGATGTTCACCTCGATCAGATCGGTGAACCTGTTCTTCGGGGCGAACTCCTCAAGATAGATCGAGGCGGCAACCCCGATCGGCAGCGCGAGCACCAGGACGATCAGCATCATGTAGAAGGAGCCGATCAGCGCCACGCCGACGCCGGCGGCTTCCGGACGGCTGGAGGCGCCGTTCACGAAGATGCCGGCGTTGAACTGCTTGGCGAGCGCGCCGCTCGCCGAAAGCTCGTTCATCCAGCCGACCTGGCGATCGCTGATACGGCGGTTCTGCTCGCCGACCGTCAGATCGACCTGCCCCTTGAAGATCGAGTCTACATTGCCGTGCGCAAGCAGGGAAACGGTCTGCGTGGTGCCGATGATGGCCGGATTGGCGATGACCATATCACGGAGCTGCGTGCGGATGCTGTCCGAGATCAGACCGTTCACCTCGCGAAGCGCCGCGCGGTCATCGGTCGAAACTCCGAGTACCTTGGCGAGCGCGTTGCGCGCCACGTTCGGATAGTTGGCGGTCATCAGCTTGCGGGGATCGGTCTGCCGCTCGTTATCCGGATCGATGATCTGCTCGGAGAACTCCACCGGAATGGTGATCGTGGTCTGCTGGAAGGCCGTATAGCCCTTCGAAACAACCGACCACAGGAGCAGGAAGAGGAAGAGGAGGCCAAAGGAAATGGCCGCAATTCCATAGGCGCGGAAACGTCGCTCGGCGGCGTAGCGGCGCTTGATGCCGATATCGCGCCGCGGGGGTGCCGCGCTGGCCGGTATCGCTGCGGGAGTGATTGCGTCGGTCATTCGTACTGCTCCCGGTATTTGCGGACGATATAGAGCGCATAGATGTTGAGGCAGAGCGTGATGGTGAAGAGCGTGATGCCCAGTGCGAAGGCAACCAGCGTCTGCGGCGAGGTGAACTCGAGGTCGCCCGTCAACTGGCTGACGATCTTGACCGTCACGGTCGTCATCGGCTCGAAGGGATCGAACTGCATGCGCGCGGCAACGCCCGCGGCAAGAACCACGATCATGGTTTCGCCGATGGCGCGCGAGGCCGTCATCAGGATGGCGCCGACGATGCCCGGCAGGGCCGCCGGAAGCACGACGCGCTTGATGGTCTCCGACTTGGTGGCGCCGAGCCCCAGCGAACCGTCGCGGAGCGCGCGGGGGACCGCCGTGATGATGTCGTCCGAAAGGGAGGACACATAGGGGATCAGCATGATGCCCATCACGAAGCCCGCCGTGATGACGCTCTGGGCCTGGATGAAGTTCTGGTAGTTGCCGGTCGCAAGCTCGTTGATCTGCGCGGAGATATCGCGCAGGAACGGGCCGACCGTGGTGAGCGCGAAAAAGCCGTAGACGATGGTCGGGATGCCGGCGAGCACTTCGAGCAGCGGTTTTGCCACCGAGCGGAACCGCGGGGATGCGTATTCCGCCATGTAGATCGCCGAGAAAAGGCCGACCGGAACGGCGACCGCCATGGCCACGGCGCCGATATAGAGCGTGCCGGCCAAGAGCGGGATCAAACCAAACTGGCCTGCGGAGTCGGCCGCGCCGGCAGCCGCGAAGCGCGGGTCCCAGACGGTGCCGAAGAAGAATTCGGAGGCCGGCACCATGGTGAAGAACTGGATCGCCTCGGACAGCATCGAGAAGACGATGCCGACGGTCGTCAGGATGGCGATGGAGGAGGCGACGACCAGCGCACCGAGAATGACCTTTTCGACCTGATTACGGGCGCGGAAACGGGGCGCGATTCTTCGATAGGCAAGCAGCAGCCCGCCGATCGCAACAGCCAGCACGGTGGCGATCATGCCGAAGCGGCTCGTGGCACTCAGGCCATTTAGGGTCTGCGCAGCCTCTATCATATAGGGCTCGGGATCGCCGGCGATCGCCACGCCCCTGCTCGCCAGAAGCGGCCGGACATCCGCCGTACCCGCCGTCACCTGCTCCCGCTCCTCGGGCGTCAGAACCTGCAGCCCGCGCGCGATCGTGCTGACCATGCCATAAGCGAGGCTCTGGGACGCTTGCGGCTGCGCACGCACTTCTTCGGGAAATTCGCTGCGGACGGCCGAGTTGACGAGCAGCGGGCTGATGGCCAACCACAGGGCAAGAACAAGAGCTGCCGGGAGAAGCGCCCAGATCAGGACATAGGAACCGTAATAGCCCGGCCGCGAATGCATGTCGGACGAACGGCCTCCGGCAAGCGCAACCGCCCGGCGCGTGCCCGCGAGATAACTGGCAATGCCGATCAACGCCAGGATCAGCAAAAGGATCGAAGTATTCATAAGAAGCTTCCTCGGCATGCCATGCGCCGACATTCACGATGCCATGGCGCGTCAATAGCTGTTTCCGGAGCACAGCCGGCGATGACAATACTTGAGATCTTTATCGTGCCGCAGCCGGCAAAACCCGGGGGGGCCGGTCAAGG
>NZ_JBHFJG010000027.1:10690-82588 GCF_057559155.1 Rhizobium moroccans
CCCCCGCCGGGTTGTTGATTACATCGTGGTGCCTGCTTCGAAGGCAGCGCGAGCAGCTTCGCGCTGATCTTCGGGAGCAGCAACCAGGCCGTATTCCGCCAGCGGAGAGTCGGGGCCGACCATGTCGTCAGACAGGAAGAACTCGACATATTCCTTGAGGCCCGGAATGACGCCCAGGTGAGCCTTCTTCACGTAGAAGAACAGCGGGCGGGAAACCGGATATTCGCCATTGGCGATGGTTTCGGTCGTCGGAACGACTTCCGAAACGGTTGCGACCTTCAGCTTGTCCTTGTTGTTCTCATAGAAAGCCAGGCCGAATACGCCGAGGCCGGTCTTGTTGGCGGCGATACGAGCCAGCGTTTCGGTGTAGTCGCCGTCGATGTCGACAGCCGCGCCATCCTTACGGACTGCAACGCACTTGGCGGCAGCCTGCTTGGCATCGGTGATGGCGGCCTTGATGACTTCCGGCGCGCCGGCTTCCTTGCAGCCTTCAGCCATGATCTTCTCTTCGAAGACTTCGCGGGTGCCGTGCTTGGAACCCGGAATGTAAGCGGCAATCGGGCCGTTCGGCAGGGTCGGGTTGATCTCGGACCAGTTCTTGTAGGGGTTGGCGACGAGCTTGCCATCGACGACCACTTCAGCGGCGAGAGCCGTGTAGAGGTCCTTCGGCTCGATCTTCATGTCGCCATTGCTGGCGTCGGTCGCGAAGACGATGCCGTCATAGCCGATCTTGACTTCCTGGACGTCGGCCACGCCGGCTGCCTTGCAGGCGGCCAGCTCGTCTGCCTTGATGGCGCGCGAGGCATTGGCGATGTCGATCGTGCCTTCGCCCACGCCCGAGCAGAAGGACTTCAGGCCACCGCCGGTGCCGCCGGACTCGACGACCGGAGCCTTGAAGTCCGGGAAAGTCTCGGAAAAGGTTTCTGCGACGATCTTTGCATAGGGAAGAACGGTGGAGGAGCCAGCGATCTGGACCTGATCGCGCGCGGCGGCAGCGCCGGCAAACGCGACGGAGGCCACGAGGGCTGCTGCAGAAAGTTTCACGATGTTCATCAGAAATCTCCCATTATGGGCTTGTGTGAATGCGGCCGTTACCGGCTCTCGCTCTCGCCGACACTTCGGCTCGCCTCTCTTAGCCGCTGTTGCATCTCCCTTTTATGTCAGTTCGATGAAACATTTGTGACAACATAAGCATTTGATTTATAAGTAAAAATTTCAGTTACCCGTGGAACCTTCACGGTTTCATGTCAAAAGCGCACCGTGAAGTCCGTTCCCCTGCCGATTTCGGACCTGACGAGCAGCCTGGCGCGGTGGCGGGTGAGGATATGCTTGACGATCGCAAGCCCCAATCCCGTGCCTTTTTTGGACCGGCTGTCGGCCACGCTGACCCTGTAAAACCGCTCGGTGAGGCGCGGCACATGTTCGGCCGGAATGCCGGGTCCCTGATCGACGACGCTCACCTCGACGGGCTGAGACGCGTCGTTGCGCAGGTACACGTCGACGGCCTTTCCCTCCTGCCCGTATTTGCAGGCGTTCTCGATAAGGTTTTCAAAGACCTGAACGAGTTCGTCGCGATCTCCGAGCACCTCGACCTTGCCTTCGGGCAGATGCATGCGGATCTCGACCCCGAGATCGTCGGCCAAGGGCACGAGCGAGTCCCTCACATGGCCGAGCAGTGGCACCAGATCGACGCTCTCATCCGGAGCGATGTGCGATTTCAGCTCCAGCCGCGAGAGCGAAAGCAGATCGTCCACGAGCCTGCTCATGCGGGTGGCCTGATCGAGCATGATGCCGAGAAAGCGATCCTGCGCGGCAGGATCGGCACGCGCCGGCCCCTGCAGGGTTTCGATGAAGCCGCGCAAGGATGCGAGCGGCGTGCGCAGTTCATGGCTGGCATTGGCGACGAAATCCGAACGCATACGGTCGATGCGGCGCAATTCCGATACGTCGCGGAAGGACAGGAGATAGAGCTTTCCCGCCGTCGGTGGCGGTTCGGCAAGCTCGATGGGGGCGATCCGCAGGACGAAGACCCGCTCGGAAGGCAGGCGCTCGGAATGCTCGATCTGATTGGGTTCGCCGGTCGCCATGGTTTCGCGCACCATGTCGAGAATACCCGGCGAACGGAGCCGGGCGGAGATATGCGAGCCGGGCGGCAGGGTGCCGAACGCCTTTTCGGCGGCGCGGTTCTGGAAGAGAACGGTCGCATCGCGGCCGAGCACGAAAGCGGGCGCATCGAGTGCGCCGAGCGTTGCGGCGACATCCGGCAGCGGATCGGAAATCCGCCGCGGTTCGAAAGGCTCCACGGCCGGCGCCTCATCAGGCTCGGCGGCGGGCGCGCGGGCGAGAATGGCCGTCCCCAGCAAAAGCCAGCCGAGCGCGGCCTCGATGCCCGTCAGCCCCAGGACGAAAGCCAGCAATGCCAGGAGCGAGACGAGGAGGAGAAGAATCCGTTCCCTCTCCACCCTTTCGGCCAAATGGAGGAGAAACTCCCTCCCGGCCTGCCGCCATCTCGTCAGCACTCTTTCCAAAGCCGCAATCCCACATCTCGACCGATGAACGGGCGCTCATATAGCCCTATCATGACAGATATACATTGTCCGAGTGGGGATAGAGTATAAATTGCATTCGCGAAACGCCCGGTAAGGCCGGGGCAGCGGCGCCCGCCATCGAGGAAGAAAGGGAGAGGACAATCATGGATGCAAGCGGCCAGAGCCGAACGGTAGAACTGGAGATCGGCGGCAAGACGCGCCTCTTCGACATCGACGACCCCAAGCTTCCCGGCTGGATTGAGGACAAGGCGCTCGCCTCGGGCGACTACCCTTACGACGACAAGATGGACAAGGACAAATACAACAAGGAACTGGAAAAACTCCAGATCGAGCTCGTCAAGGTCCAGTTCTGGCTGAAGGCTACCGGCAAGCGGCTCATGGCGCTCTTCGAGGGCCGCGATGCGGCCGGCAAGGGCGGCACGATCTTCTCGATCCACGCCTATCTCAACCCTCGTTCGGCGCGGGTGGTCGCACTCAACAAGCCGACCGAGACGGAAGCCGGCGAGTGGTATTTCCAGCGTTATATCGCGCATTTCCCGACAGCCGGCGAAATCGTGCTCTTCGACCGCTCCTGGTACAATCGCGCGGGCGTAGAGCCGGTCATGGGGTTCTGCACGCCCCAGCAGTACAAGGATTTCCTGAAGGCAACGCCCCGCTTCGAGGATACGATCGTGGATGAGGGCATTCTCTTCCACAAGTTCTATCTGAGCATCGGCCGCGAGATGCAGCTGAAGCGCTTCCACGACCGCCGGCACGATCCCCTGAAGGTGTGGAAGCTTTCGCCGATGGACATCGCCGCGCTGAACAAGTGGGACGACTACACCGAGAAGCGCGACGTGATGCTGGAAAGGACCCACAAGGACCAGGCTCCCTGGGTGGTGGTGCGGGCCAACGACAAGCGCCGGGCCCGCATCAATGTCATCCGCCACATTGTCCGCTCGCTGGACTACGAGGGGAAGGACAAGCAGGCGATCGGCGAGATCGACGGCAAGATTCTCGGAACGGGCCCTGGTTTCCTCAAGTAACTGGGCTTCCTCAAGTAACCGGCTTACCTGGCAACCGGGCTTACTGGCCGGGCAGGATGCGGACCGAATAGAGCAGGAGCGGCTGGTCCGGGCCGTCCAGCCCCGTATTGATGAGGATGCGGCCGGGGCTGTTGGGCACGAGCGAGCGATCGAAGCTCACCTGGAAGAGAGCGTCCGTCTTTTCCTGCGTTGCGGTGAAGCGGTGGCGCGAGCAGTCTCCGAGACTTCCGAAATCGCAGCGCACCGCCAGGTGCACCGAACGGTTCGCGCCGGACTGCAGCGTCAACGCAACGGTCGAGCTCTTGCCGGCCATCTCCCTCAGGAGCTCCACCGGCACCTGGACCGCAACATCGCCGGCCTCGTTCGGCGTAGCGGAAAGGATGCGAACAGCCGGGCCTTCCGAAGCGGCGACGGCTTCCAGCCTCGCCTGAGCGGCCGGCTGAAGTGCCGCCATGTTCTCCGGCACGAAAACCTCGGCCCAATCGGCGGAAAAGCCCTGCTGCGGATCGAGTTCCGGCGCGCCGTTGCCGGTTGCCGGTTGCCCGCCGGCATTGGTGGCCTGCCGGATCACTCCCTGCACGATCTCGGAACTGTAGACCCACCAGGCAGCACCGCCGAGAACGGCAAGGCAAAGGCCCCAGACCGCAAGCCGCGACACCCAGCCACGCCGGCGGCGCGGCTTGGCGGCCCGTTCGGGGGGAACATCGAGGTCGCGATCGGCGGTACGCCCGCTTCTCTTGCGGTCGGCAGCCTTCGGTTCCGGCGCCGGCTCTGCCCGTTCCGGGCGTGCGGCACCGAGGCTGCCGAGATCGCCGGCGGGTGCGAGTACTGGTGCGGCGGCGGGACCTGCCGGTTTCGGGCTCGCGTCGCGGGTCTGCCCGCCAAGGAGCACGCCTCCATGCGGCTCGGGCACCCTGGTGACAGGCGCCACGGGCGGATCGACGGAGAACTGAGCGGCAGGCTGCTGCGGAACGGGCGGTTGCGGCGCCACAGGCTGCGCCACGCGGCCTCGCTCCTCCATCTCGATCTCGCGGATCTTTCCTTCCAGCCGCTGCCGCTGGGCGGCCACCACCTGGGTATCCGTCACGCCCTGCTTACGCAACCCCGCATCCAGCGCCTCGCGCGCGGACTGATAGATACGGGCGCGGGTCTCCGCGTCCGTCCGGTCCGAACGCTCCAGCGCATTCCTGATGGCCGTTTCCAAACCGCTCACTGCCGGTCCTTCATTCTTCTCTTCGTGTTCCGCAGGATCACGGACATTCACGATTGGTTAATCTTTCCTCCGCGGAACTGCAAGCGCGAGGCATTTTCCGCAAGCTTTTCCGTACCCTCCATGGCCCCGCCTTGAAAGCACAAAGCCGGCGATGTTGTTGGCAATGCGGCGCACTAGAATTTTTTCCACCGGCTTTTCGTGGAGCGATGCATCTGCTAGTCATTCTTACGTTTGCGTAAACGTAATTCGGGAGGGTTCATTCCGCCATGCTTCCGCCGGTACTGAAAGAGAGGCTGCGCCTGCCGGTCGTCGCCTCGCCGCTGTTCATCATCTCGCACCCCGCACTGACGCTCGCGCAGTGCAAGGCGGGCGTCGTCGGCTCCTTTCCCGCGCTCAACGCCCGGCCGGAAAGCCAGCTCGACGAATGGCTGGCGATGATCACGGAAGAGCTTGCCGCCCATGATGCAAACCATCCCGAGCGTCCGGCGGCGCCGTTTGCCGTCAACCAGATCGTCCATACCTCCAACAAGAGGCTGGAACACGACCTGATGTTGTGTGTGAAATACAAGGTGCCGATCGTCATCTCCTCGCTCGGCGCGGTGCCGGAGGTGAACGCGGCGGTGCATTCCTATGGCGGCATCGTGCTGCACGACGTCATCAACAACCGGCACGCCAATTCGGCGATCCGCAAGGGCGCCGACGGGCTGATCGCGGTGGCGGCCGGCGCGGGCGGCCACGCCGGTACGCTTTCGCCCTTCGCGCTGGTGCAGGAAATCCGCCAGTGGTTTGACGGGCCGGTGCTGCTTGCCGGGGCGATCGCCACGGGCGGGGCGATCCTGGCGGCGGAAGCCATGGGGGCCGACATGGCCTATATCGGCTCGCCCTTCATCGCCACCGACGAGGCGCGCGCCATCGACGGCTACAAGCAGATGATCGTCGACAGCAATGCGGCCGACGTCGTCTACTCGAACTATTTCACCGGTATCCACGGCAACTATCTGAAAGGCTCGATCCGGGCGATGGGCATGGACCCGGACGCCCTGCCGCTTGCCGATCCCTCCAAGATGGATTTCGAGAAGGCCACGACCGGCGCCAAGGCCTGGAAGGAAATCTGGGGCGCGGGCCAGGGCGTGGGCGCGGTCAACGAGATCGTTCCGGTTTCGGCGCTCGTGGACCGGCTGGAACGGGAATATCTCGCGGCGCGCAAGCGGCTTGTCACCTGACGGGCATTCGGAGGATGACCGCCTTCATCGGGAAAATCATTCTTACAGGCGAATCCCATCTTGAAATCGCAAGACATTGCCTGTATCAGCCGCATCACATTGCAGCCCGGCCCTCGGCGCTGCCAGGGCCGCTTTAGCTCAGTCGGTAGAGCACATCATTCGTAATGATGGGGTCACGTGTTCGAGTCACGTAAGCGGCACCATTCTCCAATTCCATCTTCCCCACCAGCCAGACAGGCCGCGAAGCCGTTCCCCTATTTCCTGTCTCTTCTGGATGATCTACAGATCGACCGCATAAGACGGTGATGCGGGGTGGAGAATGCTGAAAATCGTATTCCTGGATCGGGACACGATCGGCCCGTCGGTTTCGATCGACCGGCCGGATTTTCCCCACGAATGGGTGGAATACGGCAAGACGGCTCCCGAGGACGTGGCCGCGCGCATAGCGGATGCCGATATCGCGGTCACCAACAAGGCGCCGATCCGGGCCGATGCGATTGCCGGGGCGAGCCGCCTGAAGATGATCGCCGTGACGGCGACGGGCTACGACGTGATCGACCTTGCCGCCGCCAAGGAGCGCGGCATCACCGTTTCGAACGTCCGGGGCTATGCAGTCAACACCGTGCCGGAACATACTTTCGCGCTGATCTTCGCGCTCAGGCGCTCGATCACCGGCTACCGGCAGGACGTGATCGCCGGCGAGTGGCAGCGCGCCAACCAGTTCTGCTTCTTCAATCATCCCATCCGCGATCTATCCGGCTCGGTGCTCGGCATTTTCGGACGCGGCGCGCTCGGCAAATCGGTGGCTCGGATCGGCGAGGCCTTCGGCATAAAGCCGGTCTTCGCGGCCCGCAAGGACGCCAGCTCGATCGAGACCGGTTACACGCCCTTCCACGAGGTTATCGAGACGGCCGACATCATCACCCTGCACATGCCGCTGACGCCTGCGACGCGCGACCTGATCGGCATGCCGGAATTCCAGAGGATGAAGCGGAAGCCGCTCATCATCAACACGGCGCGCGGCGGGCTGGTGAACGAGGCAGCGCTGGTGCAGGCGCTCGACGAAGGCCTCATCGCCGGAGCGGGTTTCGACGTTTTGACCAAAGAACCGCCGGCCCCTGACAATCCTCTGCTGAAAGTGCTGGAGCGGCCGAACGTAATCGTCACCCCGCATGTCGCCTGGGCGAGCGATGAGGCCATGCAGGCGCTCTGGGCGCAGGTGGTCGGCAATATCGAGAATTTCGAGAAAGGCAGTCCTTCCAACGCCCTGTGAGAGGAGCTCGGACATGGATAGAGTGTCAGGCGCAAGCCGCCTTCTTTCCGGCTGCAGCCTGGAGGAAGCCGCCGCCGGTTTCACCGAGGGTTTCGCCGGCTATGTGGTGCCAGTGAACGTAAAGCCGGAAGCGCTGCGCCTCCGCATCCAGCGCGAGGATATCGACCTAGATGCCAGCGAAGTCTTCTTCGACGGCGAAAAACCCGCCGGCATCCTGCTCGTGGCGAGACGTGGCGACATCTCCCGCATCAGCGCGCTTGGCGTCGGCCCGTCGATCCGCGGCAAGGGCTTCGGGCGGCAGGTGATGCTGGAAACGATCGAAGCGGCACGAAAGCGCGGCGAGCGGAAGCTCGTGCTGGAAGTCATCAATTCCAACGAGCGCGCCGCTGCACTTTACAGAGGCCTCGGCTTTGAGGTGACGCGCAAGCTGGTGGGCTTCGGCCGTAGCGGCAAGCTTGCCGCACAGGAGGCGGGACGAGCCGCCGAATGCGGCATCGAGATGGCGGTGGACATGCTCCAGCGCTTCGCGGATGCAAATCCCACCTGGCAGACCGATCCCCGCTGCTTCCGCAAGGGGGCGGCGCCGCTGAAGGGCTTCACCTTCGACGGCAAGGCGGCGGCGCTCTTGGACGACAGCGGCAAGGACGTGCGGCTTTACGGCCTCGCCGTCGATCCCGCATACCGCAGGCAGGGCATGGGGCGGACACTGGCCGATGGGATTGCCGGGCTCTATCCCGGGCGCAAGCTCTATATCATCGAGAACCTGCCGGAAGGCCTCTTCGATCGGTTCATGCGCCGCATCGGCTGGCGCAAGAGCAGGATGACCCAATCGGAAATGGCGCTCAGCCTCGTTTAGACAGCATCGAGTTCGATCCAGGCGGGCGCATGATCGCTGGCACGGTCCCGCCCGCGCATATGCCGATCGACGCCAGCGCTCCGCAGGTTCGGCACGAGTGACGGGCTGAGAAGCAGGTGATCAAGCCTCAGACCCGCATTGCGGCCCCAGGCGTTCCGGAAATAATCCCAGAACGTGTAGATGCGTTCATCCGGGTGGAGCGTGCGGATGGCATCGGTCCAGCCTTGCGCGAGAAGCATTGCGAAGGCCGCGCGGACCTCCAGCCGGAACAGCGCGTCGTCCCGCCAGCGCTCCGGCGCATAGACGTCGAGATCGGTCGGCATGATGTTGAAATCGCCGGCAAGCACCACAGGCGCGCCGGTTTCCAGAAGTGCGGCCGCATGGAGGAGGAAACGCTCGAACCAGCGCAGCTTGTAATCGAACTTCGGTCCGGGTGCGGGATTGCCGTTCGGCGCATAGAGGCAGGCGACGAGAACGCCGCGCACTGCCGCCTCGATATAACGGCTATGGCTGTCCTCGGGATCGCCGGCAAGCTCCCGGCGGGATTCGATCGGATCGGCATCGCGGGCAAGGATCGCAACGCCGTTCCAGCTCTTCTGCCCGTGCCAGACCGCACCGTAGCCTGCCCTATCGATCGCCGCGGCGGGAAACCTCTCCTGCGGCGCCTTCAGTTCCTGCAGGCAGACGACATCGGGCCTGGCCTCTTCCAGCCATTCGAGCAGGAGATCGAGGCGGCCGTTGACGCCG
Organism: Rhizobium moroccans; assembly: GCF_057559155.1. Taxonomy (NCBI): domain Bacteria; kingdom Pseudomonadati; phylum Pseudomonadota; class Alphaproteobacteria; order Hyphomicrobiales; family Rhizobiaceae; genus Rhizobium; species Rhizobium moroccans. The sequence goes on from NZ_JBHFJG010000027.1 coordinate 19,577, forward strand.
TTCACGTTGAAGGTCGCGATCTTCATGCCTGTCCCGGCTGACTGAGTTCGCGAAACAACGCGCGAGGGCGTCTTTGGATGCAAAATCGGGAATCCCTCAAAACAAACGGGATGGATTAGCGAAAGATTCAGGACTGTCGCGCAAGATGAACACAGTAAAAAGCCGCGCATGTATTTGCCGCTTCACCGGCATGAGCATGCGCGGACGATTTCTTTTGGAGAGGACTGTTCGATGACCGAACGCTTTGAGGCCGCCGTGCGCGAATTCATCGCCGAGAATTTCCTGTTTCGCGCCGATGCGGAGGTTTCCAACAGCCAGTCGCTGCTGGAAAGCGGGGTGATCGACTCTACCGGCGTCCTCGAACTCATCGCCTTCCTGGAAACGACCTATGGCATCACGGTCGCCGATGAGGAGATCATTCCGGAAAACCTCGACAGTATCGACAGCATGACCGGCTATCTGGCCTCCAAGCTGCCCGCCGCAGCCTGACCTTCGAAACGGTGGCCGGGCGATGCGCATAGAGGCAAGGCTCAGGGACAGTGCCCGGCGCTTCGGCGGCAAGACCGCGCTGGTGGCCGGCGGCAGACAGCTGACCTATGCCGAACTGGACCAGATCTCCGACCGCTTCGCCCGCAGCCTGATCGATCTCGGCATCCGGCCGGGTGAGCGTATCCTCATGCTGCTGGAAAACGGCCATGAGGCGGTGGTGACCTTCTTCGCCGCCTGGAAGGCCGGCGCCGTGCCCTGCCCGCTCCACCCGACGATCAAGGCCGAAAAGCTCGCCGCCATCCTCGACAGTACCGAAGCATCGGCGGTCATCACGCAGGCGCGGCTCGTTGCCACGGCGGAAGCGGCGCTTGATCTCGCCAGGACGAGGCCTTTCGTCATTGTGGCCGGCGCGGAGGCGCTGCCGGATGGCACACTGCGTTACGAAGACCTGCTGGCCGTGACGCCATCGGCAGAGCTGCCGGCCTTGGAGGACGGGGAAACGCTGGCGCTGCTGATCCACACGTCCGGCTCGACCGGGCGGCCCAAGGGAGTGATGCTTTCGCACGCCAATGTGGAGGCCGCCTGCCTTTCGATCCGCGGCTATCTTGGCAACACCGCCGACGATATCGTGCTCAGCGTTCTGCCGCTTTCCTTCGGCTACGGCATTACGCAGATCGTGACCATGGCCATGGTGGGCGGAACGCTGGTGCTGGAAAAAAGCTTCGCCTTCCCCCGGAAAATCCTGGAGCGGCTGGCGGAGGAAAAAGCGACCGGCTTCCCGCTCGTGCCGTCGATGGCGGCGCTCATTACCGGCATCAAGGACCTGGAGCCCGGTTTCCTGCCGCATCTGCGATATATCACCAGCGCGGCCGCCGCCATGCCGCCAGCCTTTACAGAACGGCTGCGGCACCTGCTTCCGACGACGCAGATTTTCCTGATGTACGGCCAGACGGAGTGCCTGCGCGGCACCTATCTGCCGCCGGAGGAAATTGCCCGCCGGCCGCTTTCGGTCGGCAAGGCCATTCCCGGCACGCGGGCCTTCGTGGTGGACGAGGAAGGGCTTCCCGTACCGCCGGGCACGATCGGCGAACTGGTCATCGAGGGGCCGCATGTCATGGCAGGCTATTGGGGCGACGAGCTTTCGAGCGTCCTCAATCTCTCGCCGGCGGCCAATGGGCGGCGGCTCCATACCGGCGATCTCTTCCGCGAGGACAGCGACGGCTTTCTCTATTTCGTCAGCCGCCGCGACGACATTATCAAGACACGCGGCGAAAAGGTGAGCCCGCAGGAGGTGGAGCGCGCACTTTACGCTCTGCCGGGCATTCGCGAGGCGGCTGTGGGCGGCATCGAGGACCCGCATTTCGGCCAGGCGATCCGCGCCTATGTGGTGCTCGAGGACAATGCCTTGCTCAGCGAACGTGAGATCATCCGCCACTGTGCCCGCCAGCTCGAAGATTACATGGTGCCGAAGAGCGTCGAATTCCGCGATGCCCTGCCCAGGACGACGACCGGGAAAATCCGCCTCAGCGCCGAAGACGGCAACGCAACGACATTACGGGGGAATGCCGCATGACGGGAAATGTGAAGCTTGCCGTGAAGTCGGAAGACTTTTCGGCCGATACGCTGAAGCTCGATGCGGAGGCGGAGATCGAGCGCATCTGCGGCTGGATCCGGGAAACCGTGCTGAAAGGGCTTCGCAAACGCGGCGTCGTGCTCGGCCTTTCCGGCGGCATCGATTCCAGCGTTACCGCGGCGCTTTGCGCCCGTGCTCTCGGGCAGAACAGGGTGACCGGCATCTTCATGCCGGAGCATGATTCCGATCCGGAAAGCCTGCGGCTGGGTCGTGCACTTGCCGAAGCTGTCGGTGTCGATACCGTGCTGGAGGATATCGGCCCCGCGCTCGCCGCCGCCGGCTGCTATGCCCGGCGCGACGGCTTCATCCGCCAGGTGGTGCCGGAATTTGGCGAAGGCTGGGGCTGCAAGGTGGTGCTGGAGGACGCGCTCGCGGGTCGCGGCTACAATATCTCCTGGCTGGTGGTCGCCAATCCCGCCGGCGAGCAGAGCCGCCACCGCATGCCGCTCGAGGTCTATCTCGGCATGATCGCCGCCGCCAACATGAAGCAGCGGACCCGCAAGCAGATCGAATATTATCACGCCGACCGTCTGAACTTCGCCGTCGCCGGCACCCCCAACCGGCTGGAATACGACCAGGGCTTCTTCGTCAAGAACGGCGATGGCGCGGCCGATTTCAAGCCGATCGCCCATCTCTACAAGAGCCAGGTCTACCAGCTTGCGGAGGCATTGGGCGTGCCTGCCGAAATCCGCCGCCGGCCACCCACCACCGATACCTGGTCTCTGCCGCAGGGGCAGGACGAATATTACTTCTCGATCTCCTACGACCGTATGGATCTCTGCCTATACGGCCTCGACAACGGGATTTCCCGCGAAGCTGTGGGTATCGCGGCCGGACTTACGCCCGAACAGGTGGACGCCGTGTGGCGCAACATCGCCTCGAAACGTAAGGTGGCCGAGTACCTGCACAGCCCGGCGGTGACCATGCTCGGCTAAGGTCAGTCGAAGGTATCGCCGATCAGCCGCATCCAGTTTTCCCCCGCAAGGCCGCTGATGAGGCCCTGTCCGCTGCGGACCGGCTCCAGCAGCGCATGATCCTTGGCATGGGCGACGAAGAAGGCCCTGCCATAGAACATGGTCTTGCGGCTGATGAGTTCCGGCGTCAGCCAGGGATGGCCGGCGCCGCGGATCGCCACGCAGCCCTCGGCATCCGCATGGGCGAACATGTCCTCGACGAGATCGCCGGCGACGACCGGCGAACACAGCGCCTGTAGCAGCCATGCGATGCCGCCGGGCCTGCCGAAATAGGCATAGCAGCCGACAAGTTCTCCGCTGCGGGACTCAGCGATGCGCCAGACCGGCTTGCCATATTGGCGCTTCTGCTCGGCCTGGTCCATGAACCATTGCAGCGACTGACTGTCCCAACGCGGCCTGAGCGGGAAGGTATCCGCAAGCTTCAGCACCGTCTCGGCGAATTCCTGGCGCGAGGCATCCCAGAAATTCGCCCGGCGCCCGCCCTGGATTTCCGGAGCGCGAAAAGTGGACAGGCCGGTCTTTTCCATGATGCCATCCGCAAGCCGGCCGACCGGTCTCAGAAGGCGGGCGGCTCCGAGCGAAAGCTCCATGACCTGGACGGCGGTTGCCGCGGGACGCAGGACGCGCAACCAGTTCAGGCTGTAGGCAATATCCAGCGGCAGGGCGAGCTTCTGCCACATGCCGAGCGCAAGCGAATTGGCGGTTTCCGTCAAGGAGAGGTCCTGCGGACCGGTGAGAAAGGCGCGCAGGAGGCGCGCTCCGGCCAGCGGGTTCTGCTCCGGCCTTTCGACCATCATCGAGCCCGCGAAAGCGGCACGGATCGGCCTGCCATTCCATTCGAGCCGCGAGGGAAAGACACCGATGAAGCCTTCGACTTCGCCGGCGGCATTGACGAAGACCTTCGATCTTATCTCCTCGTCGTACCAGGGATGTTCGAAGAAGACTTCCCGAAAATACTGGATCATCGAAGGCCGCGGAGGTTCGGAATTTCGAAATGTCTTCTGGAAAAGCCGGGCGACGGAGGGCAGATCCTCCCGTTCCAGATCTCGGACACCGCCGCCGCGGTCGCTCATCATGCCCATTTCCCGCTCTCCGGCCCCAGGTTGTGCGGGAACCGAGCTTGCCAGAATAGGCTTAAGCAAACGAAAAGAGGCCCCGCGCTCGCGGAGCCTCCGAAACCCGGTTCATTCAGCCTACATCCAGTAGGGAGGCACGCCGTAGTAATCGTAGATCGTCCGGTCGTTTTCGCGATACCAGCTCTCGTCATCCCGATCACGATAGCGCGGCGCACCGGTGATCTGCTCCTTGGTCAGATCGATCCGATAGCCGTCGAGTTCTTCGTCGTAGTGGAGTTTTTCCCAGGGCAGCGGATAATAGTCATCGCCGATCCCAAGGAAGCCCCCGAAGCTCAGCACCGCATAGCCGACGCGACCGCCGCGCTTTTCGAGAAGGATGCGCTCGATCGAGCCGATCCTTCGGCCATCGGCTCCGTAGACAGCCGTGCCCTCGACCTTGTCGCTGGCGATAAGCATCGGCGTATCCTTGACATAGGGGTCCTGCCCGGCTCGCGGTTCATGATGTACCATGGTGTTCCTCCTTTGTGATTTGCTTGTGATCGCTACCGTCGGGAAACGTCCTCCTCAGGTGATGGTTCCGATGGTTGGCAGTCACTGGCGTGCACCGCTATATTGACGTTTACGTCAAGGTTATATAGCTCTTGAAATCATGTAACCTGCTATTGGAAGCAGAAGGGGCATGGCGTAATCTGGTTTTCGCGGCAAAGTGGAGGACTTCACCGCGAAAAGCTCGCCGAAAGGCTAAAAACAAGGAGGAGGAACACTATGACAGAACTGCCCGCGCGCATGGATGGCAGCGCATCCGACAAGCCCTGGCTCGCCTCCTACCCGCCAAACGTGCCGGCCGAGATTCCGCCACTTGCCCACCAGTCCCTCGGCGCCCTTTTCGAGGAAAGCTGCGCAAAATTTGCCGATCGCCCAGCTTTTTCAAGCATGGGGAAAGTTCTCACCTTCCGCGAGCTTGAAGCCGAGAGCCGCAAGATCGGCGCCTGGCTGCAGGCGCAGGGGCTTGCAAAGGGCGACCGCGTGGCGGTGATGATGCCCAACATCCTGCAGAACCCGGTGATCGTCTATGGCATCCTGCGCGCCGGCGTCGCGGTGGTGAACGTCAATCCGCTCTACACCCCGCGCGAACTCGAGCATCAGCTGAAGGATTCGGGCGCCAAGGTCATCTTCGTGCTCGAGAACTTCGCCCATACCGTGCAGCAAGCGCTGCCCCGAACCGATATCCGGCATGTGGTCGTCGCGACCATGGGCGACATGCTCGGCCTCAAGGGCCACATCGTCAATCTCGTCGTCCGCAAGGTCAAGAAGCTCGTTCCGGTGTGGTCCATTCCCTCGGCCAAGAATTTCAGGCAGGTCATGGCCGAAGGCGCGCGGCAGACGCTGAAACCGGTCGAGGTTTCGAGTTCGGACGTGGCCTTCCTGCAATATACCGGCGGGACGACCGGCGTCTCCAAGGGCGCCGTGCTGACCCATAGCAACCTGCTCGCCAACAAGGAGCAGATGGCCATCTGGCTGGCCACCGCCTTCCTGAACAAGCCGCGGCCGGAGGCTTTGACCTTCCTCTGCGCGCTGCCGCTCTACCACATCTTCGCACTGACAGTGAACTCGCTGATGGGGGTCGCGACCGGCAGCCACAACATCCTGATCGCCAATCCGCGCGACATCCCGGCGCTCGTCAAGGAGATCCAGAAGTACAAGATCCACGTGTTCCCCGGCCTGAACACGCTGTTCAATGCGCTGATGAACAATGCCGATTTCCAGAAGCTGGATTTCTCTTCGATGATCCTCGTCTTCGGCGGCGGCATGTCTGTGCAGCGGCCGGTGGCCGAGCGCTGGTACAAGATGACCGGCTGCCCGATCACCGAGGGCTATGGGCTTTCCGAGACGTCGCCGGTCGCCACCGCGAACCGGCTGGACACGACCGAATTCACCGGCATGATCGGCCTGCCGATCTCCTCCACCGAGATTTCCATCCGCGATGACGATGGCAACGAGGTGTCGCTGGGGGATATCGGCGAAATCTGCATTCGCGGTCCGCAGGTAATGGCCGGCTACTGGAACCGGCCGGACGAGACCGCCCGGGCGATAACCGCGGACGGCTTTTTCCGCACCGGCGATATGGGCTACATGGACCGCCAGGGCTATACCAAGATCGTCGATCGCAAGAAGGACATGATCATCGTCTCCGGCTTCAACGTCTATCCGAACGAGGTGGAGGAAGTCGCGGCGATGCATCCCGGCGTGCTGGAATGCGCCGCGATCGGCATTGCCGACGAGCATTCCGGCGAGGCCGTGAAGCTCTTCGTGGTCAGGAAGGACCCGAACCTGACGGAGGCCGATCTCAAGGCCCATTGCGCCGCCAATCTCACCAATTACAAGCGGCCGCGCTTCATCGAATTCCGCAGCGAACTGCCGAAATCGAATGTCGGGAAGATTCTCCGGCGCGAGCTGCGCGGGTAGCTCACCCGCCAATTGCAAACAACCATGAAGTGTGCTGCTATCGCTTCCGTTTTCGGGGGCGAAAGCAGCATGCGCCGCGACCAGCCGGCGTGTCGGTGAGGATGGGCCGCACCGACCTTGGCAGAGGCCTTGCCTTCGAAAATGGAGGTGATGTGATGTGGTTTCGGCCGCTTAGCATCGCGCTTACCTTGAGGAGAACCCGGACGGGCTGGTCAGTCGCCGTCCGGGTAACGCTCAACAGATAAGCAAACGGCGAGCGGAGCGCGAACTCCGCTTGCCACTCCTATAATATACCTGCCGGGACCTCTCTCTTCAAGCCTCGTCAGGAAACGCTCCTCGCAGCCTCTTGTGCCTTGATTTGACCCAGAAAGCGAATAGGTTCCCCAGCATCCTTCCCCGGAATGCAAGGAGCAGCCATGCAGGCCATCGTTCAAGAGCTGAAATCCACCGCCGCCGCTACCAAAGCTACGGATATCCGTGCCGCCTTCGCGGGCGATTCCAGCCGCTTCGATAAATTCAGCGCATCCTTCGACGACCTGCTGATGGACTATTCCAAGACCGCGGTGAACGCCGAGATCCTGGCTCTTCTCGAAAAGCTTGCGGAAGCCGGCGGCGTTGCCGGCAAACGCGACGAGATGTTCTCCGGCGCACCGATCAATTTCACCGAGGGGCGCTCGGTTCTCCACACGGCGCTGCGCAACCGCTCCAACACGCCGGTGCTGGTGGACGGCAAGGATGTGATGCCGGAGGTCAACGCGGTTCTGGCGGCCATGGGCAAATTCGCCGACGGCATCCGGTCCGGCACATTGAAGGGCGCGACCGGCAAGGCGATTACCGACGTCGTCAATATCGGCATCGGCGGCTCCGATCTCGGTCCGGTGATGGCGACGCTGGCGCTCGCCCCCTTCCATGACGGCCCGCGGGCGCATTTCGTCTCGAATGTCGACGGCGCGCATATTGCCGATACGCTGAAGTTGCTCGAAGCCGAAACGACGCTTTTCATCATCGCATCGAAGACCTTCACGACAATCGAAACAATGACCAATGCCGCGTCTGCGCGCGCGTTCGTGGCCGACAAGCTCGGCGAGGCCGCCGTCAAGCATCATTTCGCAGCCGTATCCACGGCGCTGGACAAGGTTGCCGCCTTCGGCATCGAAACCGAACGCGTCTTCGGCTTCTGGGACTGGGTCGGCGGGCGCTATTCCATCTGGTCGGCGATCGGCCTGCCGCTGATGATCGCAGTCGGTCCGGAGAACTTCGGCAAGTTCCTGGATGGCGCGCATGCGATGGACAACCACTTCCGCACCGCGCCCGTGCGTGAAAACCTGCCGATGCTGCTCGGCCTCATCGGCTTCTATCATCGCAATGTTCTGGGCTACCCGACCCGCGCAATCCTCCCCTACGACCAGCGCCTGCTGCGCTTCCCCGCTTACCTGCAGCAGCTGGACATGGAATCGAACGGCAAGGGCGTGACGATCGACGGCACGCCGGTGGAAGGCAATTCCGGACCAGTCGTCTGGGGCGAGCCGGGCACCAACGGCCAGCACGCCTTCTACCAGCTCATCCACCAGGGCACGAGCATCATTCCCGCCGAGTTCATGATCGCCGCAAACGGTTTCGAGCCGCATCTGCGCCACCAGCACGAACTTCTGATCGCCAACTGCCTGGCGCAGTCCGAAGCGTTGATGAAGGGCCGTACGCTGGCGGAGGCCAAGGCGCAGCTCACCTCGAAGGGAATGGACGACAAGCAGGCCGATTTCATCGCGCCACACCGCGTCTTCACCGGCAACCGGCCGTCCATCACCTTCGTCTACGACAAGCTGACGCCATTCGCACTCGGCCGCCTGATCGCGCTCTACGAACACCGCGTCTTCGTCGAAGGCGTGCTCTTCCGCATCAATTCCTTCGACCAATGGGGCGTCGAGCTCGGCAAGGAACTGGCGACGGGACTGCTGCCGGTCGTTCAGGGCACGGAGAGCGCCAAAGGCCATGACAGCTCCACCCAGGGGCTTGTGGCGGTGCTTGCGACGCTGGCGAAGTAACGCGGGAGGCGAAGCCCTTCCGCGGGCTTCGCCTCTATTTGGTTCCATTAGGCATTTCGGCGGAAAAGGGCGTGGTCCAGCGACCATCTGCCAGGCCCCCATGCCATGATCGCAAGTGCCATTGCCACCCAGGTCAGGTGGATCGGCCAGCCATCAGGTACGGTCAACTGGATGATGATGGTCATCAGGAGCAAGGCTACCGCGGCGACACGCGTGAAAAGTCCAGCCACAAGCAGGATCGGAAGCAGAATTTCAGCGGAACCTGAAAGAAAGGCCGTCGCTGCCGGAAACGGGTAAGAATAGGGACCGCCCGGCAGATGCAATCTGAACTCGGAGGCAAAGAGCAGAACCGCAACGTCGTTCAGTTGCAGGAAACCCTCCCACTTGTTGATACCCGAGCGCCAGAACGGCACTCCTAAAGCAAGGCGTAGCGCAAACTGAGTGAGTGATGGGAAGGCCACTCCTGCAATCTGCCCGTTCACCCATCCGATTGCCGCAGCGACTCCCGTTTGGTCCGGTCGAGTGTTGATTTTTGCTTCAATAGCCATGCTGAACTTCTCCCGGAAATGTTGCGGTGAAAACTCCGGCCTCGATCATCATGGAAATGGTCGATGCCAGGTCGAACTCGGAAGAGACCTCGAAGGCTGAAGCGGCTGCCACCTCCAGCGAACCACCCTCCAACAGGCGCGAGAGAAAGACCTCCGCATCTTTCGGAAGGCCGCGTAATTCGACGTCGAAGGCAGGTCTCGTGATCAGGGCACTTTGTGCGGTGGCCGCGGCTATCTTGCCGACTGCGGCATCGCTCCGGTTTGCATTGAAAATGTCCACCACCGGATAGTTGGAGCAAACCAGACGCGCTGCTGGATGCCGTCTGAAACGCAAGCAGCCCAGCAGTTCCGGCGGAACCTGCGACAGCGCCTCTTTTGCGAGTGGCGGCTCATCGGCCGCATGATAGGCGTCGAGCCAGGCGCGCTCCAAACGGGCCACGTCCGCAAGCCAAGGCATATCGCGGGCATACTCGTAGCGTTCGATGAACGCCGGAAAGTCATGCCCGTACTCGAAGAGCAGCGGCGACGAGGGCGGGGTAGCGCGGATATGAAACCTGGCCATCGCCCGAAAGAACTCCGGGCCGGTGATGCGTTGCGTTGCCGGAAAGATTGCCGCAAGAGCGTCGATCAGGCTGACGATTACGTTGTTGCGATAGATATTGTAGCGTCGCTCGGCCGACTTACCTCTTGGATCCGAAACGCATTCCGGAATCTCGCGATGAGGATCCAGCAGGCCCCCTGCGAAATACGCGGCGAAATCGAGTTTTTCTTCCATGGCCGGGTTCTCAGCGGGAAATCGCATAGGCGTCTCCATGAGGCATTTCAATGTGCTGGCCGCGATCAAGTATCGCCTGCGCAGCTATCGCCTCCCGGTGCAGAATGGGCCAATCGGGCACCGCGCTGTCCCACTCGATCAGTGTCGCAATGGGTCCGCTTCGCGCGATGACGATCTCAAAGAGCTTCCAGACGGCATCGGACACGGGTCCGTCATGGCTGTCGATCAAAAGGAGCTCGCCCTCCTCCGTCTCCTGCTCCGAATGGCCGGCAAGATGTATCTCCTCGACCAAATTCAGAGGGTAATCCGCAAGATATTCCATGGCGGACGAGCCTATGTTCGCGGCGGATACGAAGACGTTGTTGACGTCCAGCAGGAGACCGCAGCCGGTCCGCTCCGAAATCTGTCGTATGAACTCGGTTTCTGGCATCGTCGATTCCTCGAAAACCAGATAGCTCGACGGGTTCTCAAGAAGGATTTTTCGGCCAATCGTCTCCTGGACCTGATCGATGTGGCTAGCGACCAGTTCCAGCGTGGAACGGTTGTAAGGCAGCGGCAGGAGGTCGTTGAAATACGTTGTATCGTGGGTGGACCATGCCAGATGTTCGGAGACGAGCGCCGGCTCGTAACGGTCGACCACGCCCTTGAACCGGGCCAAATGATCCCGATCCAGAGGCCTTGGGCCGCCGATCGACATGCATACTCCATGCAGGGAAACCGGATAATCCTGCCGTATCCTCGACAGGGCGAGATGCGGCGCCCCGCCAGCCCCCATGTAGTTTTCCGCATGGACCTCAAAGAACCCATGCCTCGATCCCTCAGCGAGGATCGCCGGCAGATGTTCCGGCTTGAAGCTGGTTCCCGCCAGCCCCTGGACAGGATAGTCGGGAAAGCGAAGAACATCGGACCCAACCGTTCGCTTGCTCGCTTGCATCATCAGTACCTCCACTTTCCCGGTTGCAATGATCAGGCCGGCAGATCGCGATTCAGTTCGGTCATCGAGCCCTTGCGGTCGCCCGGCAATTCCATGCTGGCGCAGGTGCCGCCATCCACGAATTTCCAGGCATTGCCCTGATAGTCGACCGTCGAGGTGCCCTGGCAGGTCGTGCCGGGACCCGCCGCACAATCGTTTTGGCCTTTAAGGGCGACGCCGAAGCATTTTTCCTTTCCGGCATCCATTGCTGCCTTGACCGCCGCCTCGGATAGCGGCGCAGCAAACGCCAGCGACGACAATGCGGACGCGACAGCAGTCGCCAGAACTGATGCTGTGACTATGGAACGTGTTGACATGATTTTGCCTCTCATGGACTCCTCTCGTGTACCGGATGGCACACGATCGGTAGTTCGCTGTCGATCGGCATTGGTTACGATGCCGGGACACACGTTTTTGTGAGAGGCCTGCGAGGCTAGGGAAACGGCGGCAATGCCGCAGCAGTGCGCGGAAAGCCGGCACCACCTGAGCGCATCATCGATGTGTCAGCTGCTATGCGGGATCAGAGGCCGATCTCGCGTGCGAAGGGCGGATTGGCGCCAGCGCGGGAAACAGTAACCGCCGCCGCCTTGGCACCGAGCGCCAGGGCGCTGGCGATCTGATCCTCGGTGAGGCTTGCGATCTGCGCCTTGGTGAGCAGGTTCTGCATCTTGAGCGAGGCCAGCACGCCGGCGTCGAAAGTATCGCCGGCGCCGACCGTATCGACCACCGTCACGCGTTCGCTCGGCACCGTTACCTTGTGGCCTGAGGTGTAGCCGATGGCGCCGTCCGCCCCGCGGGTGACGACCACCAGTTTGGCCCCATGGTGAAGCCAATGGCGGGCGAGCGTATCCTCGTCGCCCTCGAGGCCGAACCAGGCGAGATCCTCGTCCGAGAACTTGATGATGTCGGACATCGCCGCCATGCGGCGGATGCGGGCAAGATGCGAGGCCTTGTCCTTGATGAAACCCGGCCGGATATTCGGATCGAGCGAGATCACGCGGGCGGCGTTCTCGCGTTTCATCAATGCCTCGTAGGTCGAACCGCAAGGTTCGGGGATCAGGCTGATCGCGCCGAAATGCAGAGCTTCGCAATCGTCGCCGAGCGCCGGCAGATCGGCCTCGGTAATCATGCGGCCGGCGGTGTTCTCATCATAAAAGGCATAGGAGGCGTGGCCATTCGTGAGCTTCACGAAGGCGATCGTCGTCGGTCGCGACAGGGTTGCGCAATAGCTGAAGTCGACATTGCTGTTACGCAGCGTGTCGCGCAGGATATCGCCCATCATGTCGTCGGAAAGGCCGGTGAAGAAGCCCGTGGGAACGCCCAGCCGACCAAGTGCGATCGCGGTGTTGAACACCGCGCCGCCGGCATAGGGGGCAAAGCCCTTCTCGCCCGCGGTCGTTTCGCGCGGAAGCATGTCGATAAGAGCTTCACCACAGCACAAGATCATCCGAAGTCCTCCCGCCATGCTCCCTGGCTGGCTTCATCGCTTAAACGAGCTTTTGTAAAATATCTAGAGCGAAAGCTCGCTTATGCCGCCGTTGCGACCCGACCAGGCAAGCGGCGCATCCAGGAAGGATTCGACTTCGGAGAGGGTTTTCTGGTCGAAAAGCTTCTGCTCCTTGGCCACTTCAAGCACGTTCCGCCAGGTGGCGATGTAGTGCAGCTTCACCTTGCCGTCGGCAAAGCGGAGCGCGCCTTCATCGAAGATATCGTAGTAGAAGAGAGCGATGCCGTGATCGACGACGCCGCCCGCGGCGCGGACCGCATCGATGAACTTGAACATGCTGCCGCCGGCCGTCGTCAGATCCTCGATCACCAGCACGCGCGCGCCTTCCGGCATGTGGCCCTCGATCTGGGCATTGCGGCCATGCCCCTTCGGAGCCTTGCGGACATAGATCATCGGCAGGCTGAGCCGCTCCGCCAGAAGTGCTGCAAAGGGTATGCCGGCCGTTTCGCCGCCGGCAATGCAGTCGAATTTTTCAAAACCCGCATTGCGCATGATGGTGGCGGACGCGAAATCCATGATCGCCGAGCGGATGCGCGGATAGGAAAGCAGCTTGCGGCAATCGATATAGACCGGGCTCATCATGCCTGAGGCAAACTTGTAGGGTTTTTCCGCGCTGAAATGGACGGCTCCGATTTCCCAGAGCATCCTTGCCATCAGTTCGGCCATAACGCCGCGTTCGGGAAATGTCGTCTGGATCATGCGCCCGCTCCTTCTGCTCACCTACTAAGCGCGAATAGCAGCAAGCGGCGGCGGACGCCAGACCCTACAAGTGTCAGGCGGAGGTGCGGGTTTCCGCCGTTTCGACCGACCGCAGGAAGCCGGCGATCTCGACCCGGTTGCGGCCGGCGCGCTTGGCCTCGTAGAGCGCGCTATCGGCGAGGTTGAGAACGGCTTCGAAATTCCGCCTTTCCGGCGTACCGAAGGCGATGCCGGCGCTGACGGTGCAGCGGAAGCACGCTTCGCCCGCCGCGATCTGCCGCTCCGCGAACCGCCGGGCGATATCGCCGGTGATCCGCTCGGCCCGGCCGGGCATCGTGTTGGCGAGGATCATGGCGAACTCCTCGCCCCCCAGCCGCGCCACGGTCTCCCTGCCCTCCGTGCCTGCGATCAGCTCTTCGGCAAAGACCTTGAGAACGGCGTCTCCGGCGGCATGACCATGTTGGTCGTTGATGGACTTGAAGCGGTCGATGTCGAAGACGATCACGGCGGTGGACGGGCCGATCGTGCGGCTGGCATGCTGGTCGAAGAGCGCCCGGCGGTTCAAGAGCCCGGTCAGGGAATCGGTATTTGCCTCACGGCGATGATGGGCGGCCAGCCGCCACTGATGCAATGCGAGCGAGAGAGCACCGATGCCGGACATGCCAGCGATGCAGATGCCGATATTGAGGTTTTCCGCCCAATTATCCGGTGCATGGCCGAGAACCAATTGCCCCTCGGCGATCAATACGGCGGCGCAGAGGGCGAAGGAAAACCCGCTCACGACATAGAGTACCGCCATCCAGCTCAGCGGTCCCGGCGCTTCCTCCCGCGCAAGCCAGTATTGGCGCGCCGTGCCGATAAGCAGCAGGGCGGTCGCGATGTTCATGAAGATGAAACCCAACCCGTCGAGACCGCCGGCCATCAGGGGAAGGCCCGGCACGACCGTGGCGATCGAGAAGATAGCCGCCAGCCTCCACGGCTTCACACCGGTGCGGAACTGGACCGAGGCCGCATAGATCGTGCTGAAGCCGACCATGAGGAAGACGTAGGCGATCGAGACCGTGAGAGGGTTGGCCCGGACGGTATAGGAACTGTAGATGAAGATGCCGGAAACGACGAGGCAGAGTGCAACGACCAGCGTCAGAAGGAAGGAATCCGTCCGGCGCGACACCCAGGTCCCCAGAAGGGTGACCATCATGCAGGTCGCCGAAAAGCCCAGGGCGAGCAGAAGAGAATTGTAGTCAAGCATCCCGCCAATCTTTCTCTTCGGGCAATAACTCGCCGCGAATTATGGCATCAAGCTAACCGTGGTTCCTCTCCAAACCGTTACTATCTTTGCGCGAACTTGAGGGGTTTCCCCCTCAATCAGCAACCCGCCAGTGGAGAGGGAACATCGGATCGAAAACCGTGATGGGGCCGGCTGCCGTTTCCCGCTTCGCGGGGTATTCCACCGGCGCCTCATCCCGCGTGAGCGTGATCGTCTCCTCGTTCGGCATAAGACCATACCAGGCGGGACCGTTCAGCGAGGCGAAGGCTTCGAGCCTGTCGAGCGCGCCTTCCTCCTCGAACACATGCGCCAGGCAGCTCATGGTGTTGAGCGAGGTATAGATACCGGCGCAGCCGCAGGAGCATTCCTTCAACGGATCGATATGCGGAGCGGAATCGGTGCCCAGGAAGAAACGGGCGTCACCGGAGGTCGCCGCCGCGCGAAGCGCCTGCCGGTGGTTCTCACGCTTGGCGACCGGAAGGCAGTAATAATGCGGGCGGATGCCGCCCACCAGGATGGCATTGCGGTTGATGATCAGGTGATGGGTGGTGATCGTGCCGCCGAGATTGCCCGAGGAGGACTTGATGTAGTCGATGCCGTCCGCGGTCGTTACGTGCTCCATGGTGATCTTAAGCTCCGGCAGCCGCTTGCGAAGCGGGTCGAGCACCGTCTCGATGAAGACGGCCTCACGGTCGAAGATATCCACCTCCGGCGTCGTCACTTCCCCATGCACGCAGAGCGGCAGGCCGATCTTCGCCATGCGCTCCAGTACCGGCATCGCCTTCTCGATATCGCGTACGCCGCCATGGGAATTAGTGGTGGCGCCGGCCGGGTAGAGCTTGACCGCTGAAATGAGACCGCTGCGCTTTCCCGCCTCGACATCGTCCGGATCGGTGCGCTCCGTCAGGTAGAGCGTCATCAGCGGTTCGAAGCGGTGGCCGCCGGGCAGCGCGGTCAGGATACGCTGGCGATAGGCTTCCGCATCGGCGGTGGTCACCACCGGCGGCACCAGGTTGGGCATAATGATGGCGCGTGCGAAATGCCGGCTCGTATCACCGATGACCCCTTTCAGCACCTCGTCGTCACGCAGGTGCAGATGCCAGTCGTCGGGGCGGCGGATGGTGAGCGTCTTCATGGGCGGCTTCCGTATTCTATCGTTCCGCTCCGCATAACATCGTTCCACCGCGCAAAACAATGATGACGGAGGGCATCACGAAAGAAAGACCGGGCGCAAGGGCGCACAACCCGGCATTCACCGGGGCGTGAAAAATGTTGAGCGAAAGATGATCGCGGATGGGTTGTGGCGCGGAACTCCCGAATGGTTCCCGCGTTCAATATGGCAATCCGGCGAATCAGAGGAGCGAAGGATGAAATCCCGCTTCCCGAATGTCAATAAAGTTTTCGCCGTGGCCGCCGGTGCTGCGACCGCGCTCTGCACGCTCACCATCCTGCCCGCCGCGGGAGAGAGCATCGGCCCCGCCATTGTCATGACAGCCGTGAACGATTGCGATCGGCTCGCTGGCAGCCCCACCGACAACCAACGGAACAGCGCCCACACCCCGGTGGACGCCGAGAAGATCGATGCGGCCGCGATCGATGCCTGCCGTACGGCCCATGATGCGACCGATAATCCCCGCTTCGCCTTCCAGCTTGGCCGGGCGCTCAACACCGCCCAACGCATGGGCGAGTCCGTTGCCGCTTTCGATACCGCTGTCCAGGCCGGCTACCCCGCCGCCAAGGTGCATCTCGGCATGCTGATGGGACGCCTTGGAGACGAGGCTTCCGAATTCCGGCTCTACAAGGAAGCCGCCGAAAGCGGCAACGTGCTGGCCGCCTACAATCTCGGCGTCGCCTATCGTGACGGTCTCGGGACGAAGCAGGACGTGGCCCAGGCGCTACGCTGGTTTGAAACGGCCGCCAGCGCCGGCGACGACACCGCCGCCTTCAACATCGGCGTCATCTATGACGAGGGCAATCTCCTGCCGCAGGACGACCAGACTGCGATCGCCTGGTACGATATTGCCGCGCAGCGCGGCAATGCCGATGCCATGATCAATCTCGGCATCATGTACGAGACCGGCGAAGGTATTGCCGCCAATCCCACGAAAGCTGCCGAAATGTATGCCTCGGCCGCTGAGCGTGGCGACGTCTTCGGAGCCTATAAGCTCATGCAGATGCAGCAGGCGGGCACTTTTCCTCCCCCTTCCGGCCAGGAGCTGAGCGACGATCTGGAAGGGCTGGTGCTGAAGGAAGGCGATATGGAAATGCCCTCCTCGATGGCAAAGGGCATCTGAGGCTGACGCGTCAGATATCTCCGGCCGATGGCCCCCACACATCCGTCATTGCGAAACCCTCGGCCAGCGGATCGAAGGGATCAAGGGCGACCTGCGTCAGGCCGAAGGTGAAGCCGCGTCCGGCAATGGTCGGCACGATCGCCTGCCTTCCGGCAACTTGCGTTTCCCGAAGCAGTCCGACCTCGAATTCCGTGCCGATGATGGAGCGCGACTTGAAGACGTCCCCCACCTTCGCCTTGCCGCGCGCATGGAGTGCTGCGAGGTTGGCGGAATTGCCCGTGCCGCAGGGCGACCGGTCGGCCCTGCCCGGCCACATGGTGGTGCAGGTCCTTACCGTGCCATCGGCCTCGGTATCGCGGAACATCACATAGGCGACGCCGGAAATCGCCGGAATTTCAGGGTGCGCCACCGGGATTTTGGCGTTCACCAGTTCCTTCAGGATCATTCCCGCCTGCACCAGCGAGGCGGCATTGCCCTTCTCGATCGTCAGATTGATCTGGCCGACATCCACCAGCGCATAGAAGACCCCGCCGAAGCAGAGATCGAGCGTCACCGTGCCCCAATGCGGCGTCTCGAGCTTTATGTCCAGCTCGTGCACGAAGGAGGGCACCATGGTGAGCCTCACCTTCTCGCAGCGGCCGTCACGGCAGGTGGCGACCGCCTTCACGAGACCGGCCGCGGTTTCGAGCGTCACCACCGTCTCCGGCTCCCGCATTTCGACGATTCCAGCCTCCAGCAGAGCCGTGGTCACGCAGATCGAGTTGGAGCCCGAGCTTGCATGCGCCTGATCCGGCTGGAGGATGACGAAGGCTGCGTCGGCCTCCGGATGCTTCGGCGGCAGCAGGAGGTTGACCGAACCTATCGGCGCGCCGCGCGGTTCCAGGCAGAGGAAACGGCGAAGCTCCTGGCCCTTGGGGTCGGTGTTCAGCCAATGGAGCTGCCCGGCGACGCTATCACCCGGGATTTTCGGCACGCCGCCGATCGCCACCCGGCCGATTTCGCCCTCGGCATGGACATCCAGAAGCTGGATCGTGCGTTTCCATCTCATCTCGACAACTCCGCTCAGACGTGCCGGGTTATGCCGCCATCGACACGGATGTTCTGGCCGGTGATGTAGCCCGCGCCATCGGACAGCAGGAAAGCCGCAGTCTTGGCGATCTCCTCCACATGGCCGATACGCTTCATCGGCACCTTTTCCGCCGTTTCCGGCTTATGGTTCAGGCTATCGATATAACCGGGCAGGATGCAGTTCATACGGATGTTGCTCGCGGCATAACGGTCCGCATAGAGCTTGGTGAAGGCGCCGGCCGCGGCGCGATAGGTGCAGGAGACCGGGAAGACGAGCGAGGGCTCATAGGCCGCGAAGGTGGTGATATTGACGAAGGCGCCCCTGCCCTGCCTCAGCATGACGGGCGTGACGAGCCGCGCCATGCGCACCAACGACAGGATCATCATGTCGGAACCGAGCGTCCAATCCTCGTCCTTGATGTCGAGAAGATCGCCCTTCGGCGGATGGCCGGTATGGTTCACGACGGCATCGATGCGGCCATAAGACTTCATGGCAAGGTCGAAGATGGCCTGGATGTCGGCGGCTTTCTCCGCCACGCCGCGCGAGGCGACGCCGCCGAGTTCGGCCGCGAGCTTTTCGCAGCTATCGGAGGGCGACATGAGCGCCAGCCGGTAGCCCTCCTCGTGGAGCTCGCGGGCGATCGCCTCGCCCATGCCGCGCCCGCCGCCGGTGATCAGCGCCACCGGTCTTTCCTCTGCCTCCGTCATGAACCTCTCCATTTCTCATCGCCCGCCGCACAGATGCGGGCTCTCATGGAGAGAGATATAACGGAGCAAGGCTTTTGCCTATCACTTAGAACGGCCTACATCCGCGAAAGCACGATGAGGACTTCTCCGCCCTTGCCGAGAAGCGAGAGCTTTCCGCGAGAGGGATCGGCCCGCCAGGTGCGGACTTCCGAGAGAGCCGCGAAGAACTTCATTTCCTGGTCCATCACGGCGGGGGCGCAGGCCATCTTGGTGGAAGCGATCGGCCCGAAGGCGATCTCCTCGCCGGTGAGCGTCGCCTTGGTGCTCATCCGGTTGCAGCCACCCGAGCCCGAGACCTTTCCGTCTTCGGCGATTTCCAGAACCGTCTGCAGGTTATCGATAACGCCCCTGCCGCGAATGTCCTCCGCAAGCCAGCGTCCCGCCGGGGACGCCGGGGCGGCCACTACCCGTTCGACCATGATATCCGTCTCCCCGGCTTTTCCCGTTTCGCCCGTAAAGACCGCGTGGCGCGTCGTGGTGATGAACATCAGGCGGTCGCCGAGCGTGATCCGCGCCTGCAGCGCATAGCTCCGGCCGGGCTGGATTTCGGCATCGTCATATTGCAGGCGGTACGGCACCGGAACCTGGCCCTCGGGCGTGAAGCTGACCTCGGCGAGCGTTTTGGAAGGAGCATCCGCCAGCGAGACGTCGACAAGCTTAACCTCGACGGATGCGCCGGGCGGCAGCGCCATGCGCTCCCGGTAGGCCACCGTGCCCTCCAGCGTCCTGATCTCGGCCAGTGCGGGTGCGGCGGCGATCACCGCCGCCAGCAGGGCAAGGCCGGCCGAGAGAGATTTCAAAATCGCAGGTGCCATCGGTCCGCTCCAATCCGTTGCCGTTTCCGTCATGGCAGCCTTCTATCACAGGTGGAAGCGGCTCTTCAAACGAGGCCGGACTTCCCGATCCCGCAAGACGATCAGTGCAGATGCCGCAGCTTGTCGGGATTGCGAACCACATAAATGGCGGCGATCTTTCCGTCCTCGATATCGAGCGCGGTCGTCTGGAGTTCGCCGTCCGCCTCCAGCGTGATGAAGCCGGGCAGGCCGTTGACGAAGCCCGCGCGCACGAGCTTCGAGCCATGTTTCCGGAACAATGCCGCCAGGTTTTCATGCACCTTCATCACCGCATCGAAGCCGAAGATCGGCTCCATGGCCGCCGAACGCTTGCCGCCGCCATCGGCATGGACGCTGACATCGGCCGCAAGCATCGAGCCGAGCGCCTTCATGTCGCCGCTGCGCGAGGCGGCGAAGAAAGCCTCCGCAAGCTCGACACCGCGCTGCCTGTCCACCTGAAACCGGGCTCTCGCCTCGCGGACGTGGGTGCGAGCACGGGCGGCAAGCTGACGGCAGGCGGCCGGATCGCGCTCGATGGTGGACGCGACCTCTTCGAAGCCGAGGCCGAACACATCATGCAGCAGGAAGGCGGCCCGTTCGAGCGGCGAAAGGCGCTCCAATGCGAGCATCAAAGGCAAGGTGACGTCTTCCTCCTCTTCCTCCTCGACGACAGGATCGGGAAGCCAGGGGCCGACATAGGTCTCGCGCTGGCGCCGCGCCGACTTCATTTGATCGAGACAAAGCCGCGTCACCGTGCGGCGCAGGAAGGCTTCCGGCTCGCGCACCTGGTCGCGGGCGGCCGGCAGCCAGCGGAGGAAGGCCGCCGGCACCAGAGCCTCCGCATCGGCTACCGAACCGAGCATCCGGTAGGCGACGCGCATGAGCTTCGGACGCAGCGGATCGAAGGTCGCCGCTGCGTCCTCATGGATGGCGCCCGCCATCAGGCGGCCACTTCCGCCTGGACGGCCTTCGCGGCCGCCGGCTCGACCCAGAGGCCGAAGCCGACCGCGAGGCGGTTCCATCCGTTGATGACGTTGATCATCAATGTGAGCTTCACCTGTTCCTCCGCCGTGAAGTTCGCCCAAAGGGCTTCATAGGCGCTTTCCCGCGCATGGCCTTCCGAAAGCCGGGTCAGGGCTTCGGTCCAGCCAAGTGCTGCCCGTTCGCGATCGGAATAGCAAGGGGCTTCGCGCCAGGCGGACAGGAGGTAGATGCGCTGCTCGGTCTCGCCCTTCGCCCGCGCTTCGGCGGTGTGCATGTTGATGCAGTTGGCGCAGCCGTTGATCTGCGAGGCGCGGATCTTGACGAGTTCGATGAGGCTCGGCTCGAGGCTCGCCGCGACATCGATCGATACGCTCATCCACTTCTTCATCAGAGCGGGGGCGGCGGTGAATGGATCAAGTTTGGCAGTCATGGTTCGCTTCCTTCTGTTGGTTACGACACCATGACGAGCCAGGTTTTGCGGATGTGACATGCGGGGGGATTTTTTTGGCAGATTATTCCGCCGGGCTTACCGCCTGCTGCCCCGATTTTTGATCATCGGCCAAATAGCTTCTTGCGATGACCACCGAAACATACACCGTGCCAATGAGATTGATGGAAACTGCAAGCAGGTAGAAGAGGAGGAGGCGAACAACGACCGGATCAGTCATCCCGACATTACTGCCGACCGCGCCCGGGTGCAGTAGGCCCACTAATAGAACGGAAACAAAGGCGGGAACCACGTAGCCGGCGACCAAGCGAAAAAAACGAGACCAAAAGCCGGTGGCACCGCGACGCCACGCGGCCGCGAGAGACGTGTCCCCCCGAGCCGCGTTTGACACAGGCCATGTACCGAGGGTCGCGAAAGCACCAGCCGCGAGTAAAAGCGCCACCAAGATGATGAAACCCAAGTTATCGAAACCTGACAACGCCAGCAATAATGACGGCAAAATCACGCTGGAGAAAAACAATACGAGGTTCTTCCAAAGAAAGGACCACAGCCCGTTAGGCCATCCAACTTGACCGGCGATTTTCTCTTTTCCCGATATGACTGCTTGCTGCATCCAAAATGATAAAAATAGCCACATGGCGTAAGCCCCCTTATTGGGCTCACTTCCGCTAACATCTTCGAACACGAAAAACCCAGCCATGATTGAGACTACCACGGCGAACATCCAAAAATTTCTGGTAATCAACGAAAGCGATTGAGCGAACATCAGATGCCCTCTGGTCTCCACGGCTTCACGGATACGCGGGGAGATAAGAAAGCTGAAGGCACGATTGCCTGACGCCCGGCACACGTGCTCGACGCTATCGCGAATAGCTGGATATTCATCCTGCCCCCGAATTGAATTCCCCCATCCGAAACTGAACGCGAAGCTGAACGAAGTCAATGCTCGGGTTGCATCTGAAGATGCAGTACAATCAAATTGTTATGCCTTATGCCAACTTCTGCACCATCGACATTGAATTCCACGCCGGTGAGGAATTCGGGCGCATCCAAAATGAGCACTTGGCGGACATGCATCTGGGACGGGCAACCGCGCCAACCTGTCCGCTCCGGACTTCACTGGCGTTAACCATTGATCGACGCGAGTGATTTAAAACCGGCTTCAACTTCCGGCGGTTGAGATCAACCTCCGCCCGAATGAAGCTGGGCGACAGAATGGGCCGAAATATCTTCTTCCTGGCGATCTTCGCCCTGTTCTGGGTTACCACCACCCCCTTCATCGATCTTAGAAATCCGGATGTGCTGCTTGGCCAGGAAGCTGGAGACGCCAGCAATCAAATCGCTGTCCTCCTGCTGCTGGCGATGTCGATCGGGATACTGTGGCAAAACCGGAGCGCCGCGCTTTCAGCCATTTCACCCGCGATGATCTGCGTGCTCCTGTGGCAGTTCGTTACGGTCGTCACCTCCAATCATCCCGATATCTCTCTCCGCCGTTACATCCTCAATGTCGCGGTCACGATCATAACGCTTGCCTGGATTTTGGCGCCTCAGGATACCGCGCAGTTCCGTCGCCTGCTGCGATGGGGATCAGCCTTTGTCCTCGCGCTTGCCTATTTCGGGGTCATGGTTTGGCCGGAGGTTTCCATCCACAATACCAGCGAGGTGCTGGAACTTGCCAATGCCGGGTCTTGGCGGGGACATTTCGCCCATAAGAACATCGCCGGCCCGGCCATGGTGGTCCTGATGCTGTTCTGGCTCTATCTCGCAAGTACGAGCGAAAGGAACACCGCAAAGATCGCCTATTGTCTGCTTGCCCTGCTTTCGCTGATTTTCCTCTATCAGAGCAACAACAAGACCTCGATCGGCCTTCTGGCGGTGGTGTTTCTGCTGGCGGCTCTCATCCAGCGCACAAAGTTCTTGCCATTGCAGATGGCATTGGCATTCGTGCCGGTCGGTTTCATGGCGCTGCTGACCGTCGGATCGGTCATGTTCGAGCCCATGGGCGAGCTGGTCGCAATGCTGGTTTCTGATCCGACCTTCACGAACAGGACGGATGTTTGGCGCTTCGCGATCGACCAGCTTCAGGGGCACCTATTTGCGGGCTATGGCTTCGAGACGTTCTGGGCAACATCCGAGCTACGGAATGCTTTTCACGAGACATGGGCCAATGCAGCCGGCCACGCCCATAACGGCTTGCTCAATGTGGCGATGTCCAGCGGTCTTGTCGGCGTGGTCCTCACCCTATGGTGGGTCTTTCTCAACCCACTATGGGATTTCAACAAATGTCAGAATTCCGACAATGATCCGCGCCTCGCGCTGCTCTTTTTGCGAATTTGGCTCTTCATGCTTCTTTACGCCAACCTCGAGTCCCCCTTCTTCGTGGGCCGAGGACAGGTTTGGTTCACACTGTTGGCTGCGGTATTCGGTTTGCGCCTGCATGCGAGAATGCCACAGGTCATTGAGCCATATTCCGGCGAGTACAGGGCGAATGACCGAATGAACGCCGCACTCCCGATGAAGACGGCGCTTCGGTGAGCATGCGGTCAAAGGTCGGCCACAGATCGGCAGCCGAGGACCTTCATTGCGACAATTTCTGCCCAACGGCAGCGCCGAGAAAGCCTCCTACGGCTGCTGATATGGCGGCACCCCAATTAGGTGATCCTAGAGACTGAGCGGCCCAAGCAGAAAGTCCAGCAAGGAGCCCACCAAGGAGGGCAGGCAAAATCTGTTTCATGTCCACCTCTTAACCGATATCGTGAATGCCCCGATTTCTACTCAGAATCATACTGTGCCTTTTGCGGCGTTCGTCGCAAAAAATCCGACACCTGCGGCAATTCTTTTCGGTCGAATGAAGCTGAATCGTTGGGAAAAGGCAGCATCGTTGTCCCAAGAGCAACATAGTGGCCCACAAAGGTCAACTAGCGAGGGCAATCGACAAAGAGGGAAGGGAGAAAATGGCGCACCCGAAGAGATTCGAACTCCTGACCCCCAGATTCGTAGTCTGGTGCTCTATCCAGCTGAGCTACGGGTGCGTACCGAAGCGGCGCGGTGCCGCTTGCGTGGCGATCCTCTAAAACGTCCTTCTCGCGATTGCAAGCGATTTTACCGCAAGAAGCGTCATTTTACTGTCAACTTGTCATCAACATGTTGGAACAACACGTTTTTCTTGGATCACGCGCGGGCGCGGTAATCCTCAAGGGAGACCGGCCGGTCGGGAATTTCGATGCGGAACTGCGTTCCCGGACCGGGCTTTTCCACAAGCGCAATGGTGCCGCTATGGGCAAGCACAAGCTCGCGGGCGATGACGAGGCCGAGCCCCGTACCGCCCGAGCGGGCGGAACCGCGAAAGGCCGAGAACAGGTTCTCCCGCGCCTTGCGGGGCATGCCGGGGCCGGTATCGTCGATCGTGATGCTGACGACGCTGCCGATGCGCTGCGCCGAGATCGTCATGCGGCGGACGACGGTCGCATCCTCCGGATCGAGATTGGCGAGCGCCTGGACGGCGTTGCGGCAGAGATTGTGGATCACCCGGAACAGCTGCTCGCTGTCGGCTTCGACCTCGAGATCGGCGGCGATCTGTTCCACGAATTCTATTCCCGCTTCAGGATCGATCGCCAGGATATCGCGTACTTCCTGACAGAGATCCGCAAGGCGGATGCGCCGCCGCCTGGGCGCCGCTTCGGAGGCCTGCCCGTAGGCCAGAACCTCGCTGGTGTATCCGACCGCGCGGTCGATGGTGCGCAACAGCTTCGGGGCGAAGCTGCGAACCATCGGGTCTTCCACATCGACAAGGCGGTCCGACATGAGCTGCGCCGAGGCCAGGATATTGCGCATGTCGTGATTGATCTTGGAAACCGCGAGCCCGAGATCGGCCAGATTCTTCTGCTGCCTCAGCGTCCGCTGCAGCTCCACCTGCATATTGGTCAGAAACCGTCCCGCAACCGCAAGCTCGCCTCTCGACTTGTCTGCGGTGAATACCCGCGAGGGATCGTCCGGCTGCTCGGAAAACTTTCGCATGGAAAGGGTGAGGCGGCGGATCGGCAGGATCATCATGCGATTGATGGCCAGGAAGATCAGTATGGCGGTGATCAGCGAGATAACCAGCGACAGCACGAACATCATCTTGGAATAGCGCAGCATGTCCTTGCGCAGCGCATCGTCGGTCATCACCAGTTCGATGATCATCTCGCTTTCGCCGATCGGGCCATAGACGCGCATCACGCGCCCGCCGCCGAAGAAGAGCGTGTTCAACGCATCCTTCATCGAAGTGGGCATCGAGATATCGGCAAGATCGTACTGGTCGTCCACCTGGGGCGGCACGTCGACGGCGGCAAGCAGCCGGGAGGTGCCATCCTTCTTCAGCGCGATAAGCTTGGTGCCGGTCGCAAGAAGCGTATCGTCCTGGACCGCGCGCGGCAGCTCGGCCGGCTGAAGCCCGTCGATGACGATGCCGGCGGCGGCGGCCGTATCCAGCCGATCCCGCAGCCAGTTCATGCGCATGCCCGCCACCGACGGCATGAAGATCAGGATTTCGGCGAGCATGACGAAGACGACGGTGAGCCAGAGCAACCGGCCGGAAAGGCCGCTGAAAAGCCGCGGCATCGGCTCGGGGCCGGTGCCTTCCGTCTTCTCAACTGCGGCTTGGCCCGAGGTCTCCGCCTCGTCCTTCATGCGGATCTCCGTTTCAAGGCTCAAGCGCCACGAGGAATCGTGGCGGCCGTGGATCGTGGTCGATATTTTAGAACATTATGGCAGTTTTACCAGTGCGTGCCGCAGCGGCAAAAAAGCAGCGGGGAGAGGCCTGCCTCTCCCCGCCTTCCATGCGATAGCAACGTCAGATCAAAACTCTTCCCAGTCGCCCGCCGCCTGAGCCGCCGGCGCGGCGCCGCCGCCGCCGAAAGCTCTCGAAAGAGCGCCCGTCATCGCCCGGACAGGCGACAGCTTGGGACGGTGGCTCGGCGTCGCGGCCACCATACGAGGAGTGGCATTTACAGGCGCCGCCTGCCGCGGCTTCGGCGAGACGACCGATTGAGCCCCCTCGCCGATCCTGAAACCGGAAACGAGCGCGAACAATTCGTCGGCATCGGAAGAGAGCTTCTGGGTCGCAGCCGACGTTTCCTCCACCATAGCGGCATTCTTCTGGGTCACCTGGTCCATTTCATTGACGGCGGTGTTGACCTCGGCCAGCCCCGTCGCCTGCTCCTTCGAAGCGACTGCGATCGAATGGATATGATCGTTGATACGGAGCACCCGGGCTTCGATTTCCGAAAGCGCCTCGCCGGTCTTCTGTACCAGCTTGACGCCGCCGGCGACTTCCCCGCCGGATTTGCTGATCAGCGCCTTGATATCCTTTGCAGCACTTGCGGAACGCTGCGCCAGCTCACGCACTTCCTGGGCAACCACGGCGAAGCCCTTGCCGGCTTCGCCCGCGCGGGCCGCCTCGACGCCGGCGTTCAGCGCCAGGAGATTGGTCTGGAAGGCGATCTCGTCGATGACATTGGTGATCTGGGCGATCTCCCGCGATGCCTGCTCGATGCGCCCCATGGCCTCCACCGCGCTGCGCACGACATCGCCCGATTGCACCGCCGCCTCCTTGGCCTCGCCCACCATGACGGTCGCCTCCTGCGCCCGCTCAGTGGAATTGCGCACGACGGAGGTGATCTCTTCGAGCGCCGCGGAAGTTTCCTCGAGTGCGGCCGCCTGCTGCTCGGTGCGCCTTGAAAGGTCGTTGGTGGCGTTGCTGAGCTCGGCGGCGCTGCCGTTGATGGAGCCGGTGGCAGCGCGTACGTTCTGCATGGTGCCGCGCAGCGTCTCCATCGTGCCGTTGACATTCTGCTGGAGTTCCGCGAACGCGCCCTTGAAATCGCCTTCCATGGTATCGGTGAGGTCGCCTTCGGCGAGGCTCTTCACCACGCGGCGCGTCTCCGAAATGCCGGCATCGACGCTCGCCATGAGCTGATCCACATCGCGGGCGAAGAGATCGAGGCTTTCGTCATCGAACTGCTTGTCGATGCGCCGGGTGAAATCACCCATGGCCGCTGCGGCGACGACCGCCCCCATACGGGTCCTGAGCTCGTCGCTCCTGGCGCGCGTGCCCGCTTCCTGGGCATTCATGCGGGCGACCTCTATGCCGTTCCTGCGGAAGACCTCGATCGCGGTCGCCATGTCGCCGATTTCATCCGCACGACCGGCGGAACCCACCGGCGCATCGAAATCGCCCGAAGCGATCCGCTTCATGATCACAGTAAGCTCCGTGATCGGCTGGCTGAGCTGACGGCGCCCGAGATAGAGGCCGAAACCCGCGCCCGCGCCGACACCGATAAGGGTCGTTGCCAGAACGGCATAGAAGACGGTGTTGTTGAAGGCATCCATCCCGTCGCTCAGCCTGGCAAGCTGATCCTGATCCGCCTTGACGATGGCGTCGATTTCAGCCTGATAGGCCTTGCGGTTGGCGCGATTGGCTTCGTTATTGCCCTGAAGGTTGGCCGCCTGCGGCCCTTCCGCCTGGCTGAGCCGAGCCGTCTCGCTTCTGAAGCTCTTGAACTCCGCGGAACGGGCAACGAGCTTCTCGAAGGCATCCTTCTGCTCTGCCGGCACCTTCGGCCGCCATTCGGCGACAAGCGCGTCCATCTTGCCCAGCGATTTCAGCATGCCCTCGCCGAACTGCTTGGCGGCTTCCTTATCCTTGGCCGCATAGATGCCGCGGGCATCCATCACCACGGCGGTCACCAGCCGGTTCAGGTGCTCGCCCTTATAGACGCGGTCCGCCACGTCCGAATATTCCTGCATCTGCTTGCGATACTCGCCGATCGCGAAGAGCGAAATGCCGCCGATCAAGAAGGCGACGAGGCTCATCAGCCCGACGAGAAGATTGATCTTTGCCCTGATTTTCAATGCCGGCTCCTATGCCCACGAAATGTTGAACGTGGAGAACGGCATCGATACCGGTGCTCCCCCATCCCCTGATGCTAAAACTAGCAATTAGAAATTAATAAAGTTTGAGTGGCTAAAAGAACGCAGCAAAGAGAAAATTTACTTAAACACAACTTCACTTAGTAAGCATCTACGCCATAACTCCCGGCACTAACGTATAGATTGGGAAATTATTTTCTACATTTCAGGCATCGGGCAGATTATCGAACGAATTGCAATCGTTAATAGGCTTCTTCAAATTTTACCATTTCAGGATGTTCTTTTAAACGTCGACATTCCGGATGCAATCCGCACGCGCGCCGGCTTGGTACCGGCTGGACGATTGACTTTCGGAGCGGAGTCCTCTTATAAGCCGCGCACGTTCAGCTCCAGCAGGCTCGCGCGTACGCAGCCTATTGCGCCGGACGTTTCCGAAACGCTCTTGCTTTTTTAAAGCAAACTCAAGAAGGGCCGCACACCGCGGTATCAAAAAAATGAAGCGTACCTATCAACCGTCCAAGCTTGTTCGCAAGCGTCGTCACGGCTTCCGTGCCCGCATGGCTACCGCCGGCGGCCGCAAGGTTCTTTCCGCCCGCCGCGCACGTGGCCGCAAGCGTCTCTCGGCTTAAGGCCGGGCAAGCCCGACAAGTATCCGGGCGATGACGAACGAGAAAAATGCGAAAAAGGCTGTCGGGCGGCTGAAAAGCCGGCCGCAGTTTCTTGCTGTCCGGGAGGGAGAAAGCCGCAGGGGCCGTACTTTCCTTCTGGAGGTTCTTGACCGCAAGGCGCCCGAAGAGGCGCCGCGTGTCGGGTTCACCGTTACGAAGAAACACGGCAACGCGGTGGAACGCAACCGCATGCGGCGACGCCTCAAAGAGGCGGTGAGGCAATCTGCCGGGTTTGCAATGAAGGCCGGACACGACTATGTCATTGTCGCGCGCCGCGAGGTGCTGAAGACACCCTTCGCCGAACTGACGGCCCAGCTTGCCGAGCGCATCGAAGCACGGCCGAAACCGAAGCGGTCCGAGGAGACCCGTTCCAGGAAAGCATGATGGAAAAAAACCGCAACTACTTCATCGCGATCGCGCTTTCGGTGGCGATCGTCCTTGCCTGGCAGTTCTTCTACATGGGCCCCCGGTTGGAAGCCCAGCGGCGCGCCGAAGAGGCCGCACGCGCCCAACAGCAGCAGACGCAGACGATCACGCCGGAAAGCCCCGGCGCCACGGTCAGCGGCGCGCTTCCGGGACAGGCGCAGGCCCAGGCCAACGCAACCCGCGATCAGGCTCTTGCGAAGACGCCCCGCATCGAAATCGATACGCCGGCCCTTTCCGGCTCCATCAATCTCGCCGGCGCCCGTTTCGACGATCTGAAGCTGCGCGAATATCATGAGACGGTCGACGACTCGAGCCCGATCATCACCCTCTTCTCCCCGGCCGACACCCGCGACGGCTATTTCACCGAAATCGGCTATATTCAGAGCGAGGCCTCCGGCGCCGTGCCCGGTCCGGCCACGCAGTGGACGCTCACCAGCGGCGAGAAGCTGACGCACGGGACGCCGGTAACGCTGACCTTCACCAACGAGAAGGGCATCACGTTCACCCGCACCATCTCGGTCGACGACCATTACATGATCACTGTCGCCGACAAGGTCGACAACGTCACCGGCGAGCCGGTATCGCTCGCGACCTACGGCCGCGTCATCCGCTATAACAAGCCGGCGACGCCCTCCGTCTATGTCATCCACGAAGGCTTCCTCGGCGTGATCGGCCAGGATACCGGCCTCGTGGAAGAGAGCTATCACAACATCGAGGAAGCTGCAGTCACCAACCCGAAGGCGACCACCGGATGGCTCGGCATTACCGACAAATACTGGGCCGCCGCGATCGTTCCGCCGCAGGCTCTGGCATATGAATCACGCTTCTCGCATTTCACCGACGGCCAGCCGCGCTATCAGGCGGACTACAAGACTGATGCGTTGACCATCCAGCCCGGCCAGTCCGCCGAGCTCAAGAACCTGATCTTCGCGGGCGCCAAGGAAGTGCCGCTCGTCGATCGCTACGAGGCGGAATATTCCATTCCGCGCTTCGACCTCCTGATCGACTGGGGCTGGTTCTACTTCATCACCAAGCCGATGTTCAAACTGATGGACTTCTTCTTCCGTCATGTGGGCAATTTCGGCCTCGCGATCCTGCTCACCACCATCGTGGTGAAGGCGATCTTCTTCCCGCTCGCCAGCAAGCAGTATGCCTCCATGGCCAACATGAAGCGCGTGCAGCCGAAGATGGAGGAGCTGAAGGCCAAGCATGGCGACGACCGCATGGCCATGCAGCAGGCCATGATGCAGCTCTACAAGGAAGAGAAGATCAACCCGATCGCTGGCTGCTGGCCGGTACTGTTGCAGATCCCGGTCTTCTTCGCGCTCTACAAGGTCATCTACGTCACCATCGAGATGCGGCACGCGCCCTTCTTCGGCTGGATTCAGGATCTTTCCGCGCCCGATCCGACCTCGCTCTTCAACCTGTTCGGCCTGCTTCCCTACGACGTGCCGCACTTCCTCATGATCGGCGTGTGGCCGATCATCATGGGCATCACGATGTTCCTGCAGATGCGCATGAACCCGACGCCGCCGGACCCGACCCAGGCAATGATCTTCACCTGGATGCCGCTGATCTTCACCTTCATGCTGGCGACCTTCCCGGCCGGTCTCGTCATCTACTGGGCGTGGAACAACACGCTGTCGATCATGCAGCAGGCGGCCATCATGAAGCGCCACGGCGCCAAGATCGAGCTCTTCGACAATCTGAAGGGCGTCTTCCGACGAAAACCGGAACCGACCAAATAAGCACGGAAAGCCCCGCTTCGGCGGGGTTTTTCTTTTGCGCGATCCCTCGCGTGCTTGACTTTGTCGGCCAAAATACGGAAGCCGTGTCCTACACGGACAGACAAGCGACAGACAGGTGGCACCGATGCCGGCAGAAGACATGAATAACGACAGGCCGCTTTTCGGACGCCCCTGGATCTTCATCCGCGGCGTGCCGTCGATGAAATTCCTGCCGCCGGAAGGGCCGCTGGAAGTGGCTTTCGCCGGCCGTTCGAATGTCGGCAAGTCATCGCTGATCAACGCGCTGGTCGGCCGGAAGGGGCTTGCCCGCACCTCCAACACGCCCGGCCGCACCCAGGAGCTCAACTATTTCGTGCCGGAGGGCTATTCCGGCGAAGGCGGCGACCTGCCGCCGATGGCGATTGTCGACATGCCCGGCTACGGCTATGCGCAGGCGCCGAAGGAACAGGTCGACACCTGGACGAAGCTCGTCTTCGACTATCTGCGCGGCCGCGCGACGCTGAAGCGCGTCTATGTGCTGATCGACAGCCGCCGCGGCGTCAAGAAGAACGATGAGGAAGTGCTCGACCTGCTCGACAAGGCCGCCGTCTCCTACCAGATCGTGCTCACCAAGACCGACAAGATCAAGGAAGCGGGCGTCGACAGGCTGATTTCCGAAACGACGGAAAAGATCCGCAAGCGGCCCGCGGCCTATCCTTTCGTGCTCGCCACCTCTTCCGAAAAGGGCAAGGGGCTCGACGACCTGCGCCAGGCGATCTCCGAAACCGTGGGCCAGCCGGTCTGACGACCTAAAGCGCTTCGCAAACTTTCAGATTTGCTTCCTCCGCTTGGCCCATGTCGTTATCGCAAAACCGCTTCACACTTTTGCGCGACATGCTTTACGCCGAGAGCGTGGTCAACAGCGCGGCAAGCGAGATGAGCGCCACCGAGCGCCACAGGAAAAGCGACCCCCAGATCTGAGCCGCCAACTGGCGGAAGGAACCTCTATAAAGCCGTCGCGAAGGCGGATGAAGGAACGACTGCGAAATCGCGGGCGGCAGGCGCTCCAGCGGGTAATCCTCCTCCAGAGTGGCGAGGTTACGCTGCCACTGGATCACCATCTGCGCAAAGCCGCGATCGCGGCCGATGCGCTCCTCGACGACCCTTCGCGCTTCCGGCGAAAGGACGCCCAGCACATATTCCCCCGCCAATAGCTGATCGCGCGAGCGGTCTCCCCTGCTTTGCTTCGGTAACGTCATCTCCGGGTCTTCTCCTCTCAACCCTTCGCAGTTTCTATCGGACCACGCTTTTTCTCCGATGTCACTTCAAAATGAACTTTACAGCCCAAGAGGCCGAAAGTTGAAGCGAGCATTGTTTCCTCCGTCAAAAACATGCGTTACAAGGCCCCACTTACTCTTGAGGGGTCTTCGATGAGCGGTACCGACGGCGAGCTTCAGGCAAAACTTCTGGCGCAGGCGCTGCCCTATATGCAGCGATATGAAAACAAGACGATCGTCGTGAAGTATGGCGGCCATGCCATGGGCGACGCGGAACTCGGCAAGGCTTTCGCTGCCGATATCGCACTCCTCAAGCAATCGGGCGTCAACCCCATCGTCGTCCATGGCGGCGGACCGCAGATCGGCGCGATGCTGACCAAGATGGGTATCGAATCCAAATTCGAGGGCGGCCTGCGCGTCACGGACCGCAAGACGGTCGAGATCGTCGAAATGGTGCTCGCCGGCTCGATCAACAAGGAGATCGTCGCGCTCATCAACCAGACCGGCGAATGGGCGATCGGCCTTTGCGGCAAGGACGGAAACATGGTCTTCGCCGAGAAGGCGAAGAAGACCGTGGTCGATCCCGACAGCAATATCGAGCGCGTGCTGGACCTCGGCTATGTCGGCGAGGTGGTCGAAGTCGACCGCACCCTGCTCGACCTTCTCGCGAAATCCGAGATGATCCCGGTCATTGCGCCGGTGGCGCCCGGCCGCGACGGCGCGACCTACAACATCAATGCCGATACCTTTGCCGGCGCGATCGCCGGCGCGCTCAACGCCACCCGTCTCCTCTTCCTCACCGATGTTCCCGGCGTTCTCGACAAGAACAAGGAACTCATCAAGGAACTGACGGTGGCGCAGGCGCAGGCGCTGATCAAGGACGGCACGATCTCCGGCGGCATGATCCCCAAGGTCGAGACCTGTATCGACGCGATCAAGGCCGGCGTTCAGGGCGTCGTCATCCTGAACGGCAAGACCCCCCACTCCGTGCTGCTCGAAATCTTCACCGAGCGCGGGGCCGGAACGCTGATCGTTCCCTAATGCCGAGCAGGATCAGCCGGCGGCGGCATAGACCGCCGCGGCATCCTCTTTCAGCCTGGCCATCATCGCCCTGTAAGGGCCGGGACCATAGCTCACGCGGGCGACGCCAAGCTCGCCGAGCCGCTTCGGGGCCGGAACGCCCGGCATCATCATGATGTTCACCGGCAGGGCCACGGCCTCGCAAAGTCTGCGGATCAGCTCCTCATCCGCCAGCGCGGGCGCGAAGAAGCCGCTTGCACCGGCCTCGGCAAAGGCTTTCGCCCGTTCGACCGCCTCCTCCAGCAAGGCCGTATGCCTGCCGCGATCGCTTTCCTTCAGGAAAAGGTCCGTGCGGGCGTTGATGAAGAATGGGATGCCTTGCCGTTCGGCACGCGCCCGGATGGCGCGGATGCGCTCGGCCTGTTTTTCGACGGGGTAGATGCCGCTGCCGCCGACCACCTGGTCCTCGAAGTTGATGCCGATCGCGCCGGCCTCGATGACCTTCGCGACGTTATCGGCGAGTGCGGCCGGATCTTCCGTATAGCCACCCTCGAAATCAACGGAGAGAGGCAGATCAACCGCCACCGTGATCTCGCGAACCGTGGCGAGCAGGGCGTCGAACGGCAGATTCTCTCCGTCGGCATAGCCGTGGGCGGCTGCGACCGACCAGCTTCCGGTCGCAAGCGCGCTTGCGCCTGCCTCCGCCACGGCCTTCGCCGTTCCCGCATCCCAGATGTTATAGAGAATGACGGGATTTCCCTTCCGGTGAAGTGCGCCGAAAGCTTCCGCCCTGCCGTTCTGGTCCATTGCCTCTTCCTCCCTGGCCAAATGCCGCTCCTGTAGCTCATCGCGAAAACCGTTGCCGCCGTAAATCGGGCACCGATCTTCAAATGGCTACACCCGCACAGTCACCAGAACAACAGGCCCAAAATGCCGCAGACGATCAGCAGGCAGCCGAGCACTTCCATGCGGTTCACCCGCTCGTGGAAAAGGAAGAAGGACGCCATGAAGGTGAAGACGAGCTCGATCTGGCCAAGCGCCCTGACATAGGCGACCTGCTGCAGGGTCATGGCCGTGAACCAGCAGGCCGAACCCAGCACTCCGGCAAGGCCCACCAGCGCCGAAGAACGCCAGGAACGCACCACCTGCACGATCTCGTTTCTGTCCTTCGATATCATCCAGATCAGCATGAAGACGGTCTGGAACGTGGTGACGCAGGCAAGCGTCACGGCGGCCTCCATGACCGGCCCCGGCCCGCCGAGCGAAAGGGCAGCAGTCCGGTATGAGACTGCCGAAATTCCGAAGACGGCGCCGGAAGCGATCCCGATCAGCGCCGTGCGGCTGGTCAGCGCCGATACGGTGTTTCGCACCGAGAGCGGCATTCGCGCCATCGAAATCATCATCACGCCGATGACGCCGACCATGATCGCGGCGATCGAGCCGGGCGTCAGCCGTTCCCCGAGAAGGATGAAGCCGAAGAGCGCGGCCTGCACCGGTTCCGTCTTGGAATAGGCCGTCCCGACCGCGAAATTCCGAAGCGAGAAGAGATGCACCAGCATGATGGTGGCATAGATCTGCGAAAGCCCGCCGATCACACACCAGAAGGCGAAGGTCCAGTTGAACGCGGGAAACGGGTAGCCGAAGCCATAGCGCAGCAGGAGAACATAGAGGATCGCCACCGGAAAGCCGTAGCCGAAGCGCACGAAGCTCGCGCCCCGCGTACCGAGCGAACCCTGCAGGTGCTTCTGCAGCGCGGAGCGCAGGTTCTGCAGGAAGGCGGCCGCGATGGTGATAGGGATCCAGAGTTCCATATTGCGGCGATATCACCAGGTCCGGGATATCGCCAAGGCCGGTTTCCGGTAAAATCGACTTCCCCTTTTCTTTGGCCACGGCGCGGTGCATAACCGCCCCATGGAAAAGAGCCCCAGGACCGCCCCCGACACCCGAGACTTCGCCCATATCAAGGACTGGGTCTTCGATCTCGACAACACGCTCTACCCGCACCGGGTCAACCTCTTCGCGCAGATCGACAAGAACATGACGGCCTACGTCTCGGAGCTGCTGCAGCTCGATCCGGTCGAGGCGAGAGCGCTGCAGAAGCGCTATTATCATGAGCACGGCACGACGCTTCAAGGCCTGATGCTTCATTACGGCATAGATCCGAACACCTTCCTGGAACGGGCGCATGCGATCGACTATTCGGCGCTTCTGCCGCATCCGGAGCTCGGCGAGGCGATCAAGGCGCTCCCCGGCCGCAAGTTCATCTTCACGAACGGCAGCGTGAAACATGCCGAAGCCGCGGCGGGTGCGCTCGGCATTCTCGACAATTTCGACGACATCTTCGATATCGTGGCGGCCGATTACGTGCCGAAACCCGCGGGCGCGACCTATGACAAGTTCGCAAGCCTTCACCGGGTCGATACGAAGAACGCCGCCATGTTCGAGGATCTTCCGCGCAATCTCGAAGTTCCGAAAGCGCTCGGCATGCGCACCATCCTGCTGGTGCCCCGCAATCTCGATGAAGTGCTGATGGAGCGCTGGGAAGTGCTTTCCGACGAGGACGATCACATCGACTACGTGACCGATGACCTTGCCGGCTTTCTTTCCGGGCTCAGGTTCGATTGAGCCAACCTTACGGAAAATTCATCCACATTACGGATGTTTAAGTGGTTCTGACCGCCGGCCGGCCGTAGCTTCAAGCTATCGAAGGCAATCGGAAAAGGACCCTCTCCATGACCTCCAAGAAGATCGTCCTGGCCACTCTCGCGACAGCCCTGGTCGCGACGGCCGCCGTGCCCGCCCTTGCCGCACCCGGTTTCCACCGCCCGGGAGAGCGCGGCGTCATGCGCGAGCTGACGTTCGTACGGCTTCTCAAGACCGCCGATACGAACAAGGACGGCAAAATATCCAAGGAAGAGGTAACGGCGCGCCAGGATGCGCTCTTTACCCAAATCGACGCCAACAAGGACGACATTCTCACTCCCGGCGAGCTGCGCACCTTCCGCAAGGCCAGCATCGAGGAATTCCGCAAGAACAATCCGCGCCCGGAACGCGCCGAAAACCGCGAGGAACGCCGCGAACAGCGGATGGCCGAACGCGACGGCGACGATCGGCGGGATCGTGGCCCCGGCTGGCATCGTGGCGAAATGCGCCATGGCGGCCCGATGATGGGCCTGCGTCTCGTGCGCATGGCGGACAGCGACGAGAACGGCCAGTTCAGCAAGGCGGAGGTATCCGCCGCCGTGGACAAGCTCTTTGCGCGCATGGACCGCAACAAGGATGGCGCAATCACGATCGACGACATGCCGGACCGCCCCCTCTAGTCTCCGCCCCCCGCAGGACTAGCTTCGGCATCGTCGAAAGAAACCCGCCTCCCAAGGAGGCGGGTTTCTTGATTTTCGGCCTTGTTCAGTGCTCGTAGAACTCGGAAATGATCTTCCAGGCCTCGTCGGCCGTCTCCACGAAGCTTATGAGATCGAGATCACCCGGCGCGATCGTGCCGAATTCGGCAAGCGCCTCGAAATTGATGATCCCGCGCCAGAACTTCTCGCTGAAGAGGATCAGCGGGATGCGCTCCATCCGTTTGGTCTGGATCAGCGTCAGCGCCTCGAACATCTCGTCGAGCGTGCCGAACCCGCCAGGGAACACCGCGACCGCCTTCGCGCGCATCATGAAGTGCATCTTGCGGATCGCGAAATAGTGGAAATTGAAGCTCAGCTCCGGCGTCACGAACGGGTTCGGCGCCTGCTCGTGCGGCAGCATGATGTTGAGGCCGATGGTGGGTGCGCCGACCTCGGTGGCGCCACGGTTGCCCGCTTCCATGACCCCCGGCCCGCCGCCGGTGACGACGACATACTCCTGGTGATTGTAGCGCGCCGACTGCTCGCCGCAGAGAGCGGCGAATTTCCGCGCCTCCTCGTAATAGACCGACGCCGCCTGCAGGTTGTTGCGCTGGACCTCGTTATGCGCCGCCCAGGGAGCCTGGCCAGGTGCCGGAATGCGCGCACCGCCGAACAGCACGACCGTCGACTTGATGCCGCGCTCGGTCAGTATCGTTTCCGCCTTCAAGAGCTCGAGCTGCAGCCGCACGGGCCGCAATTCCTCGCTGCAAAGGAAATCGTCATCGGTATAGGCAAGGCGGTAGGAGGGCGATTCGGTCTGGGGCGTCCTCGGCTGGACCGCGGCGGCGCGCTTATCGGCTGAACTGTCCTTCAGCGGGTCCCAGATGCCGTCCTTGCGCCTCGGCCCGTTGTTCTTCACCTTCACCATTTCCTGCTCCTCGCATTCGCTGGTCGTCAAATCACATTGACGCCCGAGTGAGGGTCGCTTAGAGCAAATGATGCCATTTGGCCAGTTGAAGAGACCCTCCCACCATCACGATAGCGAGTGACGTTTAAGGATTTCCCATGAGCAGCACGGATCTCTCCTCCCTCGAAAAGACGATCGAGGCAGCCTTCGAAAACCGAGACAGCGTGACCGTCTCCACGAAAGGCGAGGTCCGCGACGCGGTTGAAACCGCGCTCAAGCTTCTCGACGGCGGCGAAGTCCGCGTCGCCAGCCGCGGGGATGACGGCAACTGGACCGTGCATCAGTGGCTGAAGAAGGCCGTGCTCCTCTCCTTCCGCCTCAACGATATGGAAGTCGTCAAGGGCGGGCCGGGCAACGCCACCTGGTGGGACAAGGTGCCCTCGAAGTTCGAGAACTGGGGCGAGAACCAGTTCCGCGCCGCCGGCTTCCGCGCCGTGCCGAACGCCGTCGTCCGCCACTCGGCCTATATCGCGCCGAACGCCATCCTGATGCCCTCCTTCGTCAACCTCGGCGCTTATGTGGGCGAAGGCACGATGGTCGACACCTGGGCAACCGTCGGCTCCTGCGCGCAGATCGGCAAGCATGTGCATCTTTCCGGCGGCGTCGGCATCGGCGGCGTGCTGGAGCCCATGCAGGCCGGCCCGACCATCATCGAGGACAATTGCTTCATCGGCGCCCGCTCCGAAGTGGTGGAAGGCTGCATCGTCCGCGAGGGCTCGGTGCTCGGCATGGGCGTCTTCATCGGCAAGTCGACCAAGATCGTCGATCGCGCCACCGGCGAGATCACCTATGGCGAAGTGCCCCCCTACTCCGTCGTCGTCGCCGGCTCGCTGCCGGGCAAGCCGTTCCCGAACGGCGAACCCGGCCCCGGCCTCTACTGCGCCGTGATCGTCAAGCGTGTCGACGAGAAGACCCGCTCCAAGACCGGCATCAACGAACTTCTTCGCGATTGACCGTTTGAAATGTCCGTCTCCGATCCCGTCGCCAACCTGCAAACCCTCATCCGCTGCCCTTCGGTGACGCCCGCCGAAGGCGGCGCGCTGACGGCCCTGCAAGCAATGCTGGAGCCGCTCGGCTTCAGGGTTGAGCGAATGGTGGCGAGCGAACCCGGCATGGCGGACGTTGAAAACCTCTATGCCCGGATCGGCACGGGGGGACCGCACCTGATGTTCGCCGGCCATACGGACGTGGTGCCGCCGGGCGACGAGGCCTCCTGGAGTCATCCGCCCTTCGCCGCCGAGATCGCCGGCGGCGAAATGTTCGGCCGCGGAGCCGTGGACATGAAGGGCGGCATCGCCTGCTTCGTCGCCGCTGTCGCAAGGCATATCGAAAAGCACGGCCCGCCGAAGGGCTCGATCTCCTTCCTCATCACCGGCGACGAGGAAGGCCCCTCGGTCAACGGCACGGAAAAGCTCCTGAAATGGGCCGCGGCAAAGGGCGAAAGCTGGGACGCCTGCCTGGTCGGCGAGCCCACCAATCCGGACCTCATCGGCGACAGGATCAAGATCGGCCGGCGCGGCTCGCTTTCCGGCAAGGTCATCGTTTCCGGCGTGCAGGGCCATGCGGCCTATCCGCATCTCGCCGACAATCCGCTGCGCGGCTTGCTGCCGCTCGCCCATGCGCTGATGGACCCGCCCTTCGACGGGGGCACGGCCGATTTTCCGCCGTCCAATCTCGAGGTGACGTCGATCGACACGGGCAATCCGGCCACCAACGTCATTCCGGCAAAGGCAAGCTTCGCCTTCAACATCCGCTTCAACGATACTTGGAGCGCCGAGACGCTGCAGGCGGAAATCATGCGCCGCCTCGATGCCGCGGCCGCCGACGCAACGCTCAGGCCGGACCGGGAACCCACCGGATACCATATCGCCTGGGGCGAGCGCCCGAGCCATGTCTTCCTGACGCGCAACAATGCGCTGATCGCCTCGCTTTCGGAAGCGGTCGAGACAGTCACCGGGCGCACGCCCAAGCTTTCGACAACCGGCGGCACCTCGGATGCCCGGTTCATCAAGGACTTCTGCCCGGTCGTCGAATTCGGGCTCGTCGGGCAGACGATGCACATGGTCGACGAACGCGTGGCGGTTGCCGATCTCGATACGCTGACACAGATTTACGGCACCTTCATCACCCGCTGGTTCGAGAATGCCCACCTATAGCGAAGTCAGGCTCTATCTCGACGGATTGTGGCTGCTCGTACGCGGGGACCCGCAGGGCTTCCGCTTCCTCGATATCTCGGATCGCGGCGTCATGCGGTCCTTCTGGGCGATCCTCTGGTGCCTGCCCGCCAGCGCGCTTTCCTGGTTCTGGTGGCGATCGCTCTATCTCGATGGCATGCCGGCAGGCACGCGCCTCGGCGGCATGTTCTTTTTCCGGCTGGCTATGCTGGAAGTCTTCAACTGGTTCGTGCCGCTCATCCTGGCCGCGGTCCTCTGCCTGATGCTCGGCATCCAGCGCCGTTTCCCGGCAATCGTCGTCACGGTGAACTGGCTGTCGGTTCCCTTCGCCTATGCCTATGGCCTGCTCAGCCTCTGCGTGATGCTGCTGCCGGGCCTCAAGGGCGGCCTTGCGGTCATCTGGCTCGTGCTGATGCTGGCCCTGATCGTCTCGATCTCGCGCATTCTCCGGATGATCTGCGGCCCCCAGCCACTGATGGTGGCCGCGCTCGCAACGGCGCTCATCGTGCCCGCCATGCTGATCTCGGATATCCTGGAGCGCTTCCTGGGCGTCTATCCTTTTTAGTGCCTAGACACCCTCGGGATAATCGACCTTCACGAAATAGAGGCCTTCCGGCGGAGCGACCGGACCGCATTCCTTGCGATCGCGGGCTTCGAGCGCGGCGCGCACATCTTCCGGCGTCATCTTGCCGTCGCCCGCGAGCTTCAGCGTGCCAGCGAAAGAGCGGATCTGGTTGTGCAGGAAGCTCTGGGCGGTCGCACGAATCTCCACGAGATCGCCGGTTCGCGTCACATCCAGCCGGTCGAGCGTGCGTACCGGGCTCGTCGCCTGGCAATGGACGGAGCGGAAGGTGGTGAAATCGTGATGGCCGACCAGCATCTGGGCGGCGGCATGCATCGCCTCGTGGTCCAGATCCTTCGGCACCCACCAGGCACGGTTCGCTTCCAGCGCAAGCGGCGACGGACGGTTGAGGATACGGTAGAGATAATGCCGGCGGATCGCGGAAAAACGGGCGTCGAAATCGTCGCCCACCGCCTGCACCTCGAGCACCGAAACCTTCTCGCGGGCCATCATCAGATGCGCATTGAGCGCATTGCGCAACTTGTAGGGCGCCCATTGCCGCGAGAGATCGACATGGATCACCTGCCCCAGCGCATGGACGCCGGAATCGGTTCGTCCGGCGCCCCTGATAGAGACCCTCTCGCCGGTAAGCGAGAGAACGCCGCCCTCGAGTGCAGCCTGCACGGAATGGCCGTTTTCCTGCCGCTGCCAGCCGACATAGGAAGTGCCGTCATATTCGACGGACATGCGATAGCGCGGCATCAGGAAAGCCTCGTGCCGCGAGCGAGCGGCGTGCCGCGCAGGAAATCCTCCGCGGACAGCGGCTTGCCGCCGGCCTTCTGCAGCTTCCTGAGCCGCACGGCGCCCTCGCCGCATGCAACGGTCAGGGCATCGTCCAGAACCTCGCCCGAAGGCCCCTGCCCCTCTGCCCGCTCGGATGCCAGCACCTTGATGCGCTCCGGCTTTCCGCCGATCTCGGCCTCGAACCACGCACCCGGAAAAGGCGACAGGCCACGGATATGATTGTGAACCTCGCCGGCAGGCTTCGAAAAATCGATCCGCGTCTCGCCCTTGTCGATCTTGGCGGCATAGAGCACGCCTTCTTCGGCTTGCGGCGTCAGTGGCAGATCGTCCGCTTCAAGCTTCTCCATCGCCTCCGCCATCGCCTTTGCACCGGCCAGCATCAGCTTGTCGTGCAGTTCTCCGGCGGTCATGTTCTCATCGATTTCGACCTCGCGGGTGAGAGCGACCGGGCCGGTATCCAGGCCCTTTTCCATCTTCATCACCATCATGCCGGTCTTCTCGTCACCGGCCATGATCGCGCGCTGGATCGGGGCCGCACCCCGCCAGCGCGGCAAAAGCGAGGCGTGACCGTTATAGCAGCCGAGCCGCGTGCCGGTGAGGATCGCCTCGGGCAGCAGGAGGCCATAGGCCACCACGACCGCCACGTCGGCATTCAGCGCACGGAATTTCTCCCGCTCCTCCGGCTCCTTGAAGTTCACCGGCGTGAAAACCGGAATGCCGAGCAATTCTGCCGCCTGGTGGACAGGCGATTTCGTGAGATCGAGCCCCCGCCGGCCGGCCGGCCGCGGCGGCTGCGTATAGACCGCCACGATCTCGTGCCCGGCTTCCTTCAGCGCCCGAAGCGTGGGCACGGAAAATTCCGGCGTACCCATGAAGATGATGCGAAGAGACATTCCAGCGCTCCCGCGAAACGTATGGCTTTAACGAATGTTAGACAGCCTTGGCCTTGGCGGCCTTGGTGAACTTCTTGATGACCATCTCGCGCTTGAGCCGCGAGATATGGTCGATGAAGAGCACGCCGTTCAGATGGTCGATCTCGTGCTGCAGGCAGGTCGCGAGCAAGCCGTCGGCCTCCACCAGATGCTCCTTGCCGTCACGCCCGATATGCTTGACGGTCACGATGGCGGGACGTTCCACCTCGGCGTAATAATCCGGGATCGACAGGCAGCCTTCCTCGTAGACCGAGCGTTCGTCGGAGGACTTCACGATCTCAGGATTGATGAAGACCAGCGGCTGCTTCTCCTCGTCCTCACGCGACACGTCGATCACCAGAAGACGGCGCGGAACGCCGATCTGGATCGCCGCCAGGCCGATGCCCGGCGCGTCATACATGGTTTCCAGCATGTCGTCGGCAAGCCGCAGCACGTCGTCATCCACCTGTTCAACAGGCTTGGAGACTTGGCGAAGCAACGGGTCCGGCAGAATAATAAGAGGCTTGATCGTCATGGCCTCCCCTTAGCGCATCTTTTTTCCCGATGGAACAGGGATCGCCATGGTTTGAGCAGAAATGTTCACGTTTTGATCTTTTCCTCCGGCAAAATTCTGCTAGTCTCCTGGCATGGAAACATTCCTCGACCGCATTCTGGCAGCATCGGCCAGCCTCCCCGCGAACATGATTCCGCTTGCTGCGGCCGGACTCGTCGCGATGGTCGCCATTATCCTCGCGCTTCATCTGAGAGGCGCGTCGCGGCGGGAACGCGAGGAAGCCGCGTTTCGCGCGGCGGAATCAGAGGCCCGGCTCGGCGAACTCATGCGGCTGCAATCGGAAACGCAGGGGCGGCTTTCGGCCATGGCCGAAGCCCTGTCGGCCCGCCAGTCCGAACTGAACCAGGCGGTGAGCCAGAGGCTCGACGGCATGAGCCACCGGCTCGGCGCGACCATCACGGAACAGACGAAATCGACCCATGAGAACCTGCGCAGGCTGCAGGAGCGGCTTGCGGTGATCGACGCCGCGCAGAACAATATCCAGTCGCTCGCCAAGGATGTCGTCGGCCTGCAGGCAATCCTTTCCAACAAGCAGACGCGCGGTGCTTTCGGGCAGGGGCGCATGGAGGCGATCGTCGCCGATGGCCTTCCCTTGGGCGCCTACAGCTTCCAGACCTCGCTTTCCAACGGAACGCGGCCGGACTGCACCATCAAGATGCCGAATGGCGCGCCGCCACTCGTCATCGACGCCAAATTTCCTCTCGAAGCGTGGAACGCCTTCCGTGAGGCCGCCGCCCCAGAGGCGCGACGCGCGGCCTCACAGCAGTTCCGGCGCGATCTCGAAGTGCATATCCGCGATATCGCCGAAAAATACCTGCTCCCCGGCGAAACGCAGGAAATGGCCTTTCTCTTCGTGCCCTCGGAATCGATCTTCGCGGAGATCCACGAGCATTTCGAGGCCGTCGTGCAGAAGGCGCAACGCTCCCGCGTGGTCATCGTCTCGCCTTCGCTGCTGATGCTGTCGATCCAGGTGATCCAGGCGGTGCTGAAGGACCAGCGCATGCGCGAGCAGGCCCATCTCATCCAGGGCGAAGTCGCGCTCTTGATGGAAGACCTTGGCCGGCTCGACGAGCGCACCCGGAAGCTCCAGGGGCATTTTTTCGCCGCGCAGAAGGATGTCGAGCAGATCCTGACCTCCACCGAAAAGCTCAACCGGCGCGGGGCCAAGATCGGCATGCTGGAACTCGAGCCTCCGCCCGAACCGGAGAAGGCGACCGAAAAGCCGTCGATGCGCGCCGTCGAGAGCAGGACCGGGCTCTTGAAGCTGCGGGTGGTTGACGAGGAGTGATGCTCTCGGGCAGTGTCTCGCGCACTTCAACAGCAGGCAGGCCTCTCATGATTACCGTCCTCGGCTCCATCAACATGGATCTCATCGCTTCCACCGAACGCCTGCCGAAGCCGGGTGAAACGGTCGCCGGGTCGAATTTCTCCACCGCCGCCGGCGGTAAGGGCGCCAATCAGGCGCTGGCAGCCCGCCGCGCCGGCAGCCAGGTGGCGATGGCCGGCGCCGTGGGCAAGGATACCTTCGCCGACCCCGCCCTTGCCCTTCTCGATGAAGCAGGCGTCGATCTCTCCTCCGTCCGCCGCACGGAGGAACCCACCGGTACCGCACTCATCCTCGTCGGCAGAACGGGCGAGAACATGATCGCGGTGGTGCCGGGCGCCAACGGCACGGTCGGCGAGGAGCAGGCCATTGCCGCGGTCGACGCCATGCGGAAGGGCGATATCCTGATGCTGCAGCTCGAAATCCCGGCTGCGGCCGTGGAGGCGGTGCTCAAAGCAGCCCGGTCGAAGGGCATTCTCACGGTCATCAACACGGCGCCGCTCACGGCCGACGCGGCACGGCTCGCGCGCCTTGCCGATATCGTCATCGCCAACGAGACCGAATTCGAGCTCCTGACCGGCAAGCCGGTCGTCGAGCGGGAGGCACGGGAGGCAGCACTCCGCGCACTTGCCGCGGAAACCGGACAGACCCTGGTGGTAACGCTCGGCGCCGAAGGGGTCGTCGCCATCCGCGATGGCCGCATTTTCACAGCCGAAGGGCTTGCGATCGAGCCGGTCGACACCGTCGGGGCCGGCGATACCTTCTGCGGCTATCTCGCGGCCAGCCTCGAACAGGGGCTCGATTTCGCCGCGGCGCTGCGCCGGGCGGCGGTTGCCGGCTCTCTCGCCTGCCTCACGCGCGGCGCACAGCCCTCGATCCCGCTTGCGGGAGACGTCGCGGCCCGGATTTAGGCCCGGAAATCCGGGGCTGGCCCTCCGGTTTTTTAGATTTTATCCAAATTTAAGACATCCTCGCTAGCGTCGCCGTCGACCGCCGCGGCTGCTCACGCCATCGTTCCCGCCGCGGCACCGGCTCCATGAAGGGGCGGCATTTCCCCCGCCGTTTCCGGCATTTTCCCGCAGCCCTTTCATGAGGCGACGATGTTTCCGTTGCAGATCAGATCCCTTTCCACGAAACTCATCCTGGTGACCGGCGTTGCCATCGCCTTTCTCCTGATC
The DNA here is from genome assembly GCF_057559155.1 of Rhizobium moroccans. Classification (NCBI taxonomy): domain Bacteria; kingdom Pseudomonadati; phylum Pseudomonadota; class Alphaproteobacteria; order Hyphomicrobiales; family Rhizobiaceae; genus Rhizobium; species Rhizobium moroccans. Next base: position 64,265 of record NZ_JBHFJG010000027.1, read on the forward strand.
GTTTCCAACCTCTACCTCATTCTCCAGACCCGCGAGCGCATCGCGGCGCTGACGCTCGATCAGGCCAAGGCCGAAGCGCAGGCGATTGCGAACGACATCGCCGCGGAAATCGGCCAGATCGCCGGGTCGGCCCGTTCGATGGCGGGAATGATCGGCAGGGCGCATGAGGGCAAGCGGCTCGATCGCAAGGGCTATATGGACATTCTGAAGGCAAATCTGGAGCAGAACAGCTTTGCCTTCGGTAGCTGGTTTGGCGAAAAGCCGAGGGCTTTCGATCGCCTCAACGACGACCTGGTAGGCAGGACGGATTTCGGCGGGAACAAGAAAGGCGAGTTCGCCCCGTACTGGACGAGGAACAAGGCCGGCGAGATCAGCCTCACCACGTTCGAGCACGATCCGGAGGCGGAGTGGTGCAAGCTTGCCGCCACTTCGATGAAGGGAGCGCTGACGCGCCCCTATATCGAAAATTCGACGGGCGAAAACAACGCGATGACGTCGATCGCCTATCCCGTCAAGTCGAAGGGTGAACTGGTCGGCGTCACGGGTATCGACATCTCGCTCACAACGCTGTCGCAGAAGCTGATAGCCCTGCGTCCCTTCGGCGAAGGACGGGTAACGCTTCTTTCGCAGGATGGCAGCTGGCTTGTTTCGCCGATCGAAGACATCCTGATGAAGCCCTATGACGGCGAGGGCTCCGACGTCATCAAATCGACGCTCTCCAGCCTCAAGCCCGGCATCATCAAAGACCTCACTTTCGACGGACACCCCCCTTTCGACAGGCTGGTCTATCCGTTCACTCTTCCTGATCTGAACACCAACTGGATCGTCCTCGTCGATATTCCCCATTCCGCGATCAACGTGCCGGTCAACGAGCAGACCTATGTCATGGTCCTCGGCGGGCTTGCCGTGCTGGCTGCGGTCGTCATGGCGCTTTACTTCGCGACGAGAAGCTTCGTCGCCAAGCCGATTTCCAGCCTGGTGACCTGCGTGAAACAGCTGAGCGACGGCGATTACAAGACGCCGGTGCAGGGCCAGGATCGCGCCGACGAACTAGGCGCCGTCGCAAAGGCATTGGAAGGCTTCCGTTTTGCGCTGGCTGATACCCGGCGGCTGGAAGCCGAGGCCGAGACTCAGCGCCATACCGCGGAGAGCGAACGGAGCCGCTCCGAGGCGGAACGCGAGGCGGTTGCCCATCAGCAGGCGCATATCGTCGCCGTCTTGGCCAATGGCCTCGCAGAGCTTTCCAACGGCAATCTCCGCTATCGCATCGAAGATGACTTCCCCGGCGAATACGCCAAGCTGAAGGTGGATTTCAACCAGGCGCTTACGAGCCTCGAGGAGACCATCGCGACCGTCAGCGCCACGGTGCACAGCATCGGCAACGGCACCGCGGAGATCACCGGCAGCGCCGAAGATCTCTCCCGCCGCACCGAACAGCAGGCGGCGAGCCTGGAAGAGACCGCCGCTGCCCTCAACGAGCTGACGGCCCAGGTCAATTCGAGCGCCGAAAACGCCCGCTCCGCGGCCTCCACAGTCAATCTGGCCTGCGGAGATGCGGAAAAGTCGGGCGAAGTGGTGCAGAAGGCCGTCGCCTCGATGCAGGGGATCGCCCAATCCTCGCAGGAGATTTCCCGCATTATCGGCGTCATCGACGACATCGCCTTCCAGACCAACCTCCTGGCGCTCAACGCAGGCGTGGAAGCCGCCCGCGCCGGCGAGGCGGGCAAGGGCTTCGCCGTGGTCGCCCAGGAGGTACGCGAACTCGCACAGCGCTCCGCCAATGCCGCCAAGGAGATCAAGGGGCTCATCAACACGTCCGCAAGCCAGGTCAACGAGGGTGTGGAACTGGTCGGCAAATCGGGCGACACGCTGCAGAAGATCGCCGTTCAGGTCATGCAGATCAACGGTCTAATCCGCCAGATTTCGGCCTCCGCGAGCGAGCAGGCGACGGGCCTCAAGGAGATCAACTCCGCCGTCAACCAGATGGACCAGGTCACGCAGCAGAACGCCGCCATGGTGGAGGAAACCACCGCCGCCAGCACGGTGCTGCGCAGCGAAGCGGAAACCCTGAAGTCACTGGTGGCGCGCTTCCGCATTTCCGGACAGGCGGGGCCAGCGCAGACGGATGTGCAAGGGCTGCGGCGCATGGCCGAGACCATGCGCTCGCCGGGCCCCGCCCCGGCCAGGGCGCCCCGCGCCAAGCCCGCGCAAGCGGCCGTGCAGGGTGCGAACGCACTTTCCGCCGACGATTGGCAAGAATTCTGATACTTTTCACCGATCAACCGAAAAAGCCGCCGGTCTCCCGGCGGCTTTTTTCATGGATGGCATGGTTCCCTCGGTGGCCTTACAGCCTGCCGACGCGCTCCGTCAGCAATTCGAAAAAGCCATCGGCATCGACATCCCGCATGACGCGGGCATTGGCCTTGCGGCCGGAAACGCGCCACCAGTCGACCACCGTCATGCCGGCCGTCAGCTCCGATCGGGTCTCGATTTCCACATTGCATTCGCGGCCGGAGAAAAGCTCCGGCTTCAGGAGGTAGGCGATCACACTCGGGTCGTGAAGCGGCCCGCCGTCCGAGCCGTATTTCTCCACGTCGAAGCGCTCGAAGAAGGCGAGCCAATCGACCAGAACCTGGGCCGGCCGGGTGCCGAGTGCGGCGATCTTCGCGACCCGGTCCTTCTTGGTCAGCAATTGATGGGTCACGTCGAGCGGCATCATCACGATCGGAATGCCGGAGGCGAAGACGATCTTGGCCGCTTCCGGATCGACATAGACGTTGAACTCGGCGGCCGGCGTGATGTTGCCGCCCTCGAAGAAGCCGCCGCCCATCATCACCAGTTCACGAATGCGCGGTGCGATGTCCGGCGCCTTTTCGAGCGCGAGCGCCAGATTGGTGAGCGGGCCGAGCGTGCAGAGCGTCACCGCGCCTTCCGGCTCCCGCCGCAAAGTCTCGATGATGAAGTCCACCGCATGGGTCTTCCGAACCGTCATCGTGGGCTCGGGCAGTTCGGCGCCGTCGAGGCCGGTCCTGCCGTGGACGTGTTCGGCGGTCACCTGCGGCCGCGCGATGGGCTTTTCAGCCCCCTCGTAGACCGCGGCATCGGGGCGCCCGCAGAGTTCGCAGACGATGCGCAGGTTGCGGCTCGTGAAGCTCAAGGGAACATTGCCGGCGACCGCTGTCAGGCCGAGCACTTCCAGTTCGTCCGGACTTGCGAAGGCGAGCATGATGGCCGCCGCATCGTCCTGCCCCGGATCGGTATCGATGATGATTTTCCTACGCTCTGCCATCCGTCAGCCCCTCATTTCTCCGCTGGCTTGTTGGGGCCTCGCCGCACCGCTTGTCAAGTGCGCGCCCGCGTCGGCATGACGCAACGCCGGGTAGGCTGCGGGCGCGGCGGGCTTCTTGCGATCGGCCGCCCAACTCCCATATACAGGAAAAGTTCGCGCGCCTTTTAAGGGCGCGGACATGGTCGCTTGAATACAAGGACTGACGATGAGCCGAATGACGCCGTTCGCGAGCCCGCTGCTCCTGGGCTTCGACGCCATGGAAAAGACCTTGGAGCGTCTCGCCAAAGCCAACGACGGCTATCCTCCCTACAATATCGAGCGCATCCATGCGGACAGCTCGGGCGAGCCGGAGCGGCTGCGCATCACCCTTGCCGTGGCCGGCTTCTCCGAGGACGAGCTCGATGTGACGGTGGAGGAAAACCAGCTCCTCATCCGCGGGCGCCAGACCGAGCAGCCGGAACGGGACTATCTCTATCGCGGCATCGCCGCCCGTCAGTTCCAGCGCGTTTTCGTGCTGGCGGATGGCATGCAGGTCTCCGGCGCGCGGCTTAGAAACGGTCTTCTCTCCGTCGATCTTACTCGACCGGAACCGGCGCGGATGGTGCGAAAAATTAACATTTCCGTCTCAAAGTAGGCCAACGGCGTGAATGCCGTTGCGCCCTCAATACTGGAGGCTGGAATGCTCCTGAAAGAAGCGACCTCGCGTTTGACGCAGTCCGAACTTGCTCATCTCGGCACCGGGGAAGTCGGATATATCCGCAAGATACGGTCGGAAGATGTCTCCCGTTGCTTTCCCGAAGCACCCGAAATCGACCCGAATCTCGACCTCTGGGCCCTGTTCGGCGCCGATGGCACTCCGATCCTTTTGACCGACAACCGCTCCAGCACCTTTTTCAAGGCGGCGGAAGACGAGCTGAAGACCGTCAGCCTGCACTGACGGAAACCTTCGCTCAAACCTTGCGGAAGGTCAGGTAGGCGGAGGAGCGACCTTCGCGCCGGGCCTTTGCCTCGTAGCGGGTTCCGGGCCAGCCTGCGAACGGCGTCAGCCAGTCGGAAGCCTGCTCGGCCGTCCATTCGAAGCCACCGTGATCGCAGCAATGGATGAGCGTCCAATTGACGTAAGTGTCGATATCGGACGCGAACAGGAATAGACCGCCGGGCTTCAGGACCCGATGGAAGCGATCCAGATTGACCTGCGAGACGAACCGCCGCTTCCAGTGTTTCCGCTTCGGCCAGGGATCGGGATAAAGCAGGTCGATCCGGTCCAGCGAACCTTCCGGCAGCCAGTCCAAAACTTGCGTCGCATCGTCGTCATAGAGGCGGACGTTCTTCAATCCGAGATCATCGACACGCGACAGCAGCTTGGCCATCGAGTTGACGAATGGCTCCACCCCGATGAAGCCCGTGTTGCGGCTCTCGGACGCGCGGTGGATCAGGTGCTCGCCTCCCCCGAAGCCGATTTCGAGCCGTACCTCCTCCACCGAGATAGGAAACAGCTCCTCGAGCCTTACCGGCGCCGGTGCCTTGAGATCGAGTTTCAGCGCCGGAAGCAGCGAGGCGAGATATTCGGCCTGGCGCTCGCGCAGCGGTTTGCCCTTGCGGCGTCCGAAGAAGGCTTCGGTCGAGCGGCTCGGGTGCGGCTGTTCGGTCATCGGCGGTTCTTTCATGACAAAAGCGGGCGTCTCGATCAGAGGCACCCGCTTTACAGTTTTATTGGCTCGTCCGTAAAGGGCGATCAGGCAGCCTTGAGCGTCTCGTCCTTCAGAGCATCCTTGAGCGGCTTCACGAGGTCTGTCTTCTCCCAGGAGAAGGAACCGTCGCGGCCGGCCTTGCGTCCGAAGTGGCCGTAAGCGGAGGTCTTGGCGTAGATCGGCTTGTTGAGGTCGAGGTGACGGCGGATGCCCGACGGCGAAAGGTCCATGACCTTGCGGATCGCGGCTTCAACCTGGTCCTCGGTCACGCCCTTGCCGGTGCCGTGCAGATCGACATAGACCGACAGCGGCTGGGCGATGCCGATCGCATAGGAAAGCTGGATCGTGCAGCGGTCGGCGAGACCGGCGGCAACGACGTTCTTGGCCAGGTAGCGGGCGGCATAGGCGGCCGAACGATCCACCTTGGTCGTGTCCTTGCCGGAGAAAGCGCCGCCGCCATGCGGGGCCGCGCCACCATAGGTATCGACGATGATCTTGCGGCCGGTGAGGCCGGCATCGCCGTCAGGACCGCCGATCACGAACTTGCCGGTCGGATTGATGTACCACTTGCAGTCCTTGTCGATCGGGAGATCGCCGAGCGCTTCGCGGATATAAGGTTCGACGACGGAGCGGACCTTCTTCGAATCCCAGCTCTCGTCGAGATGCTGGGTCGAAAGCACGATCGAATCCACGCAAGAAGGTTCGCCCTTTTCGTAGCGGACCGTCACCTGGCTCTTGGCGTCCGGACCGAGCTTGCCAGCATCCCCCTCGCCCTTCTTGCGGGCGGCGGCGAGCAGCTGAAGGATCTTGTGGGAATAGTAGATCGGCGCCGGCATGAGGTCCGGCGTCTCCTTGCAGGCGTAGCCGAACATGATGCCCTGGTCGCCGGCACCCTCGTCGCCCTGCCTGTCGGCGGCGCTGTCCACGCCCTGCGCGATATCGGCCGACTGTGAATGCAGGAGAACGTCGATCTTCGCCGTCTTCCAGTGGAAGCCATCCTGTTCGTAGCCGATGTCGCGGATCGCCTTGCGCGCCGCGGACTTGAACTTGGCGGGATTGATGACGTCCTTGCCGTTCTTGTCCTTCTTCATCAGGCTCGGCGGAAGACGAACCTCGCCGGCGATGACGACACGGTTGGTGGTGGCAAGCGTTTCGCAGGCGATGCGGACGGTCCATGGATCGATGCCGGTCTTTGCCGCTTCGCGGTAAACCAGATCGACGATTTCATCGGAGATACGGTCACAAACCTTGTCCGGATGGCCTTCGGCAACGGACTCGCTGGTGAACAGGTAGCTTGGGCGCATTGCGGGATTCCCCTCAAAGAATAAGCCGCCCCTGTGTAGTAAGTTCGCGCCTCAAAGACAAGCGTACAACGACATAAATATATCTTTATGCCTAGAAACGCCTGCTATATTCGCCCGTCGGCACGCAACAAAAAAGCGGCCCGGAGGCCGCTTTCTGTCCAAGATCCCGAAGGAGCCGGAAAAATCACTCCACGTCGGCGTCCGCTGCGAGCGCCTTCACGAGGTCGACCACGCGACGCCGGACCTTCGGATCCGAAATCTTCACGAAGGCGCGGTTGAGCTGCAGCCCCTCGGCGGAGGAGAGAAAATCCACGACGTAGTTCGAACTCGAAGCCTCCGCCATGCCGCCCGGCGTTGACTGGTCGCCCGGAGCATCCTCGAAGAAGAAGGAGACCGGAACGTTCAGTATGCTGGAGATGTTCTGCAGCCGGCTGGCACCCACGCGGTTGGTGCCCTTCTCGTACTTCTGAATCTGCTGGAAGGTGATGCCCAGGCTTTCACCCAGCTTTTCCTGACTCATTCCGAGCATGGTACGACGAAGACGGATCCGGCTACCGACATGAATGTCGATCGGGTTCGGCTTCTTCTTGTTCTCAATCATCTCGATGTCCTGCGAAGTTGCTTGTTAATCCCCAACCCGGTCTGCGTGTGGAAGATGTATTTCTTGCGGCGTCACTACAGACACCTCCGTTTTCAGCCTAGGCCGGACGGAAGGTTTTTCCACTATGCATTTTTAGGGTTTTTCGGTCAATTCTTACTAAAATTAAAACCAACACGCGAAAAAACTGCAATCAGTGCCAGAACCAGCGAGATCAACCAAAAGTAATCCTGACGCGTGAAGTTTCGCTGATCTGAACGTATTTCGCGTGCAATGGTTGCATCTATCACACCCTTGTGATTGAAATCCAGCCCGTCGACAACCCGTCCGAAAGGGTCGACGACGGCGGAAATGCCGCTATTGGCCGCCCGGATGAGGGGCAATCCCGTCTCGATCGCCCGGATGCGCGCCTGCTGAAAGTGCTGGTAGGGACCCGGCGTCTCTCCGAACCAGGCATCGTTGGTGATGTTGAGAAGGGCATTGGCGCGCTGGATGTCGGGGCCTATCTCGTCGGGAAAGATCGCCTCGTAACAGATCAGCGGGTAGAAGGCCTGGCCGTCCGGCAGCGTCAGCAGCGAACGCTGGGAGGCGGCGGTGAAGCCGCCGGGCAGGGCAACCAGATTGTCGATGCCGAAATCGCGCAGGATATTTTCGTAAGGCACGTATTCCCCGAAGGGGGTGAGATGCACCTTGTCGGAGGCGGCGATGATCTGGCCGTTGCTGTCGATCACATAGACGGAATTGTAGAAACGCGGCGTCAGCCCCCCGCCCGCATCCTCCGCCCGCACGGCGCCGGCGATCAGGATCTGGCCGTCCTGCAGCACGTCTGCGATGCGGGCCAGCGCATCCTGGCTGCGGGTGAGGAGGAAGGGCACCGAGGTTTCCGGCCAGACGATGATGTCCGGACGCTTGCCGCCATTTTCGGGCGGCAGGGCCGAGAGCGCCAGATGCTCCTCGAAAATCGCGGCCCGATCGCCATTCTCGAGCTTGCGGGACTGATCGATCACCGGCTGCACCAGGCGGACCACCGTCCGCCCTTCCGGCGGAACCGAAGCGGCGGCGTCCGTCCCCATGAGACGCCAGGCGCCGTAACCGAGATGGGCGCACAGGAGCAGCGCTGCGAGCGCAAGCCCGATGCGCATGCCCTTGCGTGTTCCGATCAGTGCGGGCGCGGAGAAGACGAAAACCGAAAGCGCCGTGACGCCGAAAATGCCGATGACGCCCGCCGATTGCATCATCAGCGGCATCGGCATGGCTCCGTAGCCGACGGCGTTCCACGGAAAGCCGGTGGCGAGGAAGCTGCGCAGCCATTCGGCGATGCCGAAAGCGGCCGCAAGGGCTGCGATGCGGCCCATGCCGTCCGACCAGAGAAGGCGGGCGAGCGCCGCCGCCAGGCCGTAAAAAAGCGCGAGGAACGCCGGCAGCCCCAGGATGGCGAGCGGCAGCGCCCAGGCGAACTGATCCGCCTCGATCAGCAGCGCATTGCCGAGCCACCAGAGCCCGGCCACGAAATATCCGAGGCCGAACAGCCAGCCGAGCACGAAGGCGGACCGGAGGCGGGAAAGATAGCCGCCGTCCGGATTGCCGGTCGTCCCATCCATCAGCCAGACGAACAGCGTGAAGGAAACGAAGAGGGCGGCGAAAAACCCGAAGGGCGGCAGGGCGAGCGCGCCGAACGCTCCCGCGGCGATGGCCAGAAGAGCACGGGGCCAGCCCCACAGAAGCATGATCCTGCCCGCCAGCCGCTCCATGGAATTTCCCCTGTTGCCCCGAATCAGCCGCCGCAGTCTTTCAAAAAACGCCGCGCTTGTCGCCCGCCCGCAGCGACGGCCAGCGACAGTCGAGGCGTATCGGAAGCTTTCGGATACGCCTCTCACGCTCTGCCTGGTGGTTTAGGCTTTCTGGGGATTATTGCTGCGGATTGGCCTGCTCTCCGTTCCGGGCGGAAGGCGGCGGCAGGAGGGTCGAAGGCGTCTGGTCGGGCAAAGCGCCCTCCCCCTCGCCCTTCGCATGCCGCCGGCGCGCGAGCGCGCGCTTGCGGATGATGCGGACCCGCTTGATGCGGCGCGGATCGGCATCGAGAATCTGGAACTCGAAACCGGGCACCGCCTGCACCATTTCGCCCCGGACCGGGATGCGTCCAAGCGCGGAGAAGATGAGGCCGCCGAGCGTGTCGACATCCTCGAGCCGGTCGCGAATATCAAAATCCGGACCGATCGCCTCGGCGATATCCTCCAGTTCGACACGCGCATCGGCGATGAAGGCGTCGTCGGCCGTGCGGGAGAACATCACCTCTTCGTCGTCGTGCTCATCCTCGACATCGCCGATCACCATCTCGACGATATCCTCGTGCGATACGAGACCATCGGTGCCGCCGTATTCATCGATGACGAGCGCCATCTGGGTGCGCGCCGCCTGCATGCTCTGCAAAAGGTCCGAAGCGAGCATGGAAGGCGGTACGAACAGGATCTTGCGCACAAGGCCCGCCTCGGCGACCGTCTTTCCAAGATCGACGCGGCCGAGATCGAAAGCAGGCCGGGCCGTACGCGCCGGCTTTTCTCCATTGCTCGTAGGAGCCACGGTTTTCGAGCCGCTGCGGCGCTTGTTGCGCGCTTCCTTGGCCAGATAGGAGAGAAGATCACGGATGTGGACGAAGCCGCGCGCATCGTCGAGATTGTCGCTATAGACCGGCATGCGCGAGCGGCCGGTCTTGTCGAAATGGATCATCAGCTCGCCGAGCGTCATATCCATGTCGACCGCCTCGATATCGGCGCGCGGCACCATGATGTCCTCGACACGCACCTCGCGGAAGCGCAGGATATTGTGCAGCATCGCCCGCTCTTCGGGCGAGAACGCGTTGCTGACATTGGTATCGGTCATCAACGCGTCGGCGAGATCCTCGCGCAGCTTTTCGCCTTGCGAAGGGCGCAGCAGTCTCAGCACCCGAGACCAGAATGTATTGTAGGATTTGGTGGGTTGTTCGGCTCGCGAGTGACTACTGCCCTCGTCCGAGGAGGAAGCGTCCGAACTGTCCCTGCCCTCAGGGGCAACATTGTTCGATAGATCGTTCATAGGCTCATTCTATACCAAGGGACCCTGTCCCGCATAGGGGTCAGATAGGCCCAGCACTCCCAAAATGCGAGTCTCCAGCCCCTCCATTTTTTCCGCCTCGTCCGCTTCCATGTGATCGTAGCCGAACAAATGGAGGAATCCATGGACGAGGAGATGGGTCAGATGTTCCTCGAAGGTCTTCTCCAGTTCAGCCGCCTCGCGCTCGACGGTTTGGCGGGCGATGACGATATCGCCGAGCATCGGGCCCGGCTTTTTGCCCGGCGTCAGCGGGAAAGCGGGAAAGGAAAGCACGTTGGTGGGCTTGTCCTTGCCCCGCCATTCGGCATTGATTTGCTGGATTTCCTCGTCGCCGGTGAAGACCAGCGAGAGTTCCGGCGCCATTTCGGGAAAGGGCTGGCCTTCCTCGCGCACTAGCAAATCGACGGCGGCGGCAAGCGTCCGCTCGCTCAAGGCGGCCAGCACCTGTTCATCGGGCCAGCCGTCGTCTTCCACGCTGATCTGAATGTCGAGTTTCGGCATGGCCACGGAGACCGCTAGCGGTCTCCGTCCTCGCTTTCTTCGTGAACGGCGTATTGCGCGTCATAGGCCCGGACGATGCGGCCGACCAGCGGGTGGCGCACGACATCGGTGTCCTTGAAGCGGATCACCGATATGCCCTCGACGCCGTTCAAGATATGCAGCGCCTCGACAAGGCCGGATTTCACGCCGCGCGGCAGGTCGACCTGGCTCGGATCGCCGGTGATGATCATCCGCGAATTCTCACCGAGGCGGGTCAGGAACATCTTCATCTGCATCGATGTGGTGTTCTGAGCCTCGTCCAGAATGACGGCGGCGTTGGCAAGCGTGCGGCCGCGCATGAAGGCGAGCGGCGCGATTTCGATGACGCCGGCGGTGATCGCCCGCTCCACCTTGTCGCCCGGGATCATGTCATAGAGCGCGTCATAGAGCGGCCGGAGATAGGGATCGACCTTCTCCTTCATGTCGCCGGGCAAGAAGCCCAGGCGCTCGCCGGCTTCCACAGCCGGACGCGACAGGATAATGCGGTCCACCGCGCCGCGCTCCAGAAGCTGGGCGGCGTGGGCGACGGCGAGATAGGTCTTGCCGGTGCCCGCGGGCCCAACGCCGAAGACCAGCTCGGCGCGTTCCAGGGCCCGCATATAAGCGTCCTGGTTCGGCGTGCGGGCGGCGATCGTCTTCTTGCGCGTGGAAATCTGAGCCATGGAAAGCTTTGCTTTGCGCTCCAGCGTCGGCAGCGTCAACTGGTCGTCGGCGGCCTGCGCCATGCGGATGGCGCCTTCCACGTCGGATGCCTCGACGGAACCGCCCTTCTGCACCCGCTCATAGAGGAAGTCGAGCGCGCGGCGTGCCTGGTTGGTGGTGATCACGTCACCCGAGATGGTGACCGAATTGCCCCGCGCCCGCGCATCGATGTTGAGGCGCTCTTCCAGAAGCTTCAGGTTCTGATCGAATTGACCGAAGAGTTCGCTGGCGAACCTGTTGTTCTCGAACGTCAGGACGAAGTGATTTGCGTCGGTGGCGGCGGTTTGTGGCTGTCGCGGGGAAGAAGAAACCAGTTCGCGTCCGTTCAAGCAGGCAAGCTCCCCAAATAATCAGGCACCTATTAAACCCTCTGCCGGTTCGGCAAACAAGCTGTTCGGGCCGGTTCCCGTGATTCGTACTTTGATAATGTCACCGATTTGCGATGCTTTTGCATCAACATTCACGGATTGAAGCCAGGGAGACCGCCCAATAAGTTGCCCAGGCATGCGCCCCGGCTTCTCCAGCAGCAAGTCTATCACCTTGCCCACACAGGATTTGGCGAAGGCCGCCTGCTGTTTCAAGAGCAGGGCCTGCAATCTTTCCAGCCGTTCGGCCTTTATTTCTTCCGGGACCTGGTCGGACAATTCAGCGCCGGGCGTGCCCGGCCGCGTCGAATATTTGAACGAGAAGGCCTGGGCGTAGTTCACTTCCTCGACGATCCTCAGCGTATCCTCGAAATCGGCATCCGTCTCGCCGGGGAAGCCGACGATGAAATCGCCCGACATCGCGATATCGGGTCGCGCTTTCCGGATGCGCTCGATAAGGCGGAGATATTCCGCGGCGGTGTGGCGACGGTTCATGGCCTTCAGGATACGGTCCGAGCCCGCCTGCACCGGCAGATGCAGATAGGGCATTAGGGCCCGCAGGTCGCGATGCGCCTCGATCAGCCCGTCGTCCATGTCACGCGGATGGCTGGTGGTGTAACGCAGGCGGGCCAGCCCCGGGATCTCGGCCAGCCGATAGAGCAGGTTGCCGAGGCTCCATTCGCGCCCATCGGGGCCTACGCTTCGCCAGGCATTGACGTTCTGGCCGAGGAGCGTGATCTCGCGCACGCCGCCATCGACGAGCCGCTGCGCCTCGTCCACGATCTGGGAAAACGGGCGGGAAACTTCCGCGCCGCGCGTATAGGGCACCACGCAGAAGGTGCAGAACTTGTCGCAGCCTTCCTGCACCGTAAGAAACGCGGTTACGCCGCGGGCGCGGATCCTGGCCTTGTCGGTCGCGGGCAGATGCTCGAACTTGTCCTCGACCGCATATTCGGTATCCACCACCCGCTGCCCGTCGCGGGCGCGTTTCAGCGCTTCCGGCAGGCGATGATAGGTCTGCGGGCCGATGACCATATCCACGGCTGGCGCGCGGCGGAGGATTTCCTCGCCCTCGGCCTGGGCGACGCAGCCTGCGACGCCGATCATCAGCTCCTTGCCGTCGGCGGCGCGCTCGTTCTTCATGTCGCGCAGCCGACCGAGCGCGGAATAGACCTTTTCGGCCGCCTTCTCGCGGATATGACAGGTATTGAGCAGGATGAGATCGGCCTCGCCCATCTCCTCGGTCGGCACATAGCCTTCGCCCGCCAGCGCATCGCTCATGCGGCCGGAATCATAGACGTTCATCTGACAGCCATAGGTCTTGATGAAGACCTTGCGGCTGTTCTGGCGCTTGGCGGCGTCTTCGCCCGCCACGGGAAGGGAAACGTGCTCGTTCATGCGAGGCTCAATACCGCAAGAAGCCCAGGATTTGAAGCGTTTCCTAAAGCTCCTCGTATTCGCGGCCACGCAGATGGCGGGCCAGCATGCGACGCAGCCTGCCGACCACGGCCTGGCTGAGATGCTTGCGGTTGTCTCCCTGGCGGAAATCGATCGTTTCGCCGAAAGCGACGTCCACGTCGATAGCCCCTTCCTTCAAGACGCCCAGAAGATGCGGCGCGAGTTCGATATCTCCCGGCCATGCGGCGATCGGACGGTGATAGCGCCCCATCGCCATGCCGTGGACGCGGGTATAGGCGATCGCCACCGGCTGCACATGGACCACGCCGCCCGGCACGTTCGGCACGGCCGCCGCCGCGGCGCCGAAGAGCGACGACTTCACCTCCAGAACGCGGTTGCCGTCGGACGTCGTCCCTTCCGGAAACAGCACGACGATCTCGCCCGCCGCCATGCGGGTGGCGATCTCGTTCACCTGCTCGCCGGTGCGCCGCTTCTGGTCGCGGGCGACGAAGATGCTCTTCTGCAGCTTCGCGAGCGTGCCGAAGACCGGCCAGTCCGCCACTTCGTTCTTGGCGATGAAGGCGACATCGGCAATCGCGCCCAGGACGAGGATATCCTTCCAGGAGACGTGATTGGCTGCCAGCATCAGCGGTCGGCGAGGCTCCAGCCGGCCATGGACATGGATGCGGATGCCGAGAAGGCGGCAGGCGATACGATGCCAGTAGCGGGGAATGTAGCGGCGGATCTTCAGATCGAAGGCCAGCCCGAGGAGCTGCAACGGCAGAAGGATCAGCGTGACGGCAAAAAGGACGACGACGATGAGGCCGATCCGCAACCAGGTGATCAATTGTCGTCCTTGTCGAGCGGGATGCCGTAAAGTTCGAGCCTGTGGCCAACCAGGCGGAAACCGTGTTCGCGAGCGATCCGCTCCTGCAGGGCTTCGATCTCCGGCGAATGAAATTCGATGACCGTTCCGGTCTTCAGATCGATCATGTGATCGTGATGTTCCTCCGGCACCGTCTCGTAGCGCGAGCGTCCATCGCGAAAATCATGCTTTTCGATAATGCCGGCATCCTCGAAAAGCTTCACGGTGCGGTAGACCGTGGAGATCGAGATGCGCGGATCGATCTTCGAGGAACGGCGATAAAGTTCCTCGACATCGGGATGGTCGTCGGACTCCTGGAGAATGCGGGCAATGATGCGCCGCTGCTCCGTCATGCGCATGCCCCGTTCGGCGCACAGCTCCTCCAGGGACTTGGGAAGGTCTGTCATGACGTCAGGCCTCGATCAGATGTTCTAAAAGACCGCGATTAGCGAAGAACGCGCTTCATGACAAGCGCCGTGGACCGCTGGCCATCGGCTCCGGAATAGTAGGCAGGCCGCTCGCCGACCTGTTGGAAGCCAAGCTTGCGGTAGAGCCCGACCGCCGCCTGGTTGCCGCCTTCGACCTCCAGGAACATGCCCTCGCCGCCCCTGTTCGCCGCTTCCCGCATGGCCGCCTGCATCAGCCGCCAGCCCAGCCCGGCACGGGCGAATTTTTCCGCCACGGCGATGGTGAGGATCTCCGCCTCGCCCGCCACCTCGCGCGCAAGCACGAAGCCGCCGAGCGGCTTGGAGAAGAAGGCATTGGTCTGGCGCGCCACGAAGCCGAAGACATTCGGCTGCAAAAGCAGGTTCAGGAACTCGCCATCGCTCCATTGCCGCGCGAAACGCTGACCATGGAGATTGGATATTTCGGGACAATCGTCGTTTTCCAGGGCGACGACTTCGAAATAGGGCTTCCAGGTGAGATAATCATCCAGCATCTGTCATCACGCAGTCATCATGCACGGGCAAGAGCGAATCCGCTTTGCGGTTTAGCATCAGGCCCGCGAAGGTAAAGCGGTTTCGGCCTTTCCTGGCCCGCGAGCTTTTCCGCGCCGAGGTGCGCGACCATGGCTATATCGAAGCGATCGCTGCCGGCTGCGGTTCCATCCGCCCAGGACCCGGTCATCCCCGCGCCCTGCGACTTCGCCAATTCGGCAACCTCGTCCGCAGAAAGGGCGGCAGGCCCGGTCAGCGGCAAGCCGTCTGCGCCGAAGGCCTGGGCGTAGATCTCATTGCGCTTGGCATCCATGGCAACGACGACCGGGTGTCCCGGATTTGCGGCAAGATGACCGCGCGCCAGCACTTCCAGCGTGGTGACGCCCACCGCCTCCACGCCGAGCGCGAGAGCGAGACCGCGAGCAGCCGCAACGCCCACCCGGATGCCGGTGAACGAGCCGGGGCCGGTCACCACGGCGATCCGTCCGACGGCATCGAGCCGCAGCCCGGCCTTTTCCAGCGCCTCGTCGACAACCGCCATCAGCCGCTCGGCATGGCCTTTGCCGATAGTCTCGGTGATTTCCGCAAGCAGCCGTCCGGCCGCGCCGTCATAGAGCGCGGCGGAGCAATCCACCCCGGCGGTATCGATAGCGAGCACGATCATCGGATGATGCTCCGAGGCTCAAAGCGCCTCGACCGCCTGCACTTCGGGAACGAAATGGCGCAGCAGGTTCTGCACCCCGTGCTTCAGCGTGGCCGTCGAAGACGGGCATCCGGAGCATGCGCCCTTCATGTTGAGATAGACGGTGCCGTCCTTGTAGCCCTTGAAGGTGATGTCGCCGCCATCCTGCGCCACTGCCGGGCGGACGCGGGTTTCGAGCAGTTCCTTGATCGTCGCGACGATGGTTTCGTCGTCCTCGTCGAAGAACTCGCCTTCCTCGTCAAATGCCTCGGCAAGCGTGGAAGCCCCGCCCATAACCGGCTGGCCGGACATGAAATGTTCCATGATGGAGCCGAGGATCGCCGGCTTCAGGTGTTGCCACTCGGCGCTATCCTTGGTGACGGCGATGAAATCGTAACCGAAATAGACGCCCGTGACGCCCGGAACGGTGAAAAGACGCGAGGCCAGCGGAGAGGTTTGCGCGTCTTCCGCGTTACGGAACTCGGCGGTGCCTTTTTCCATCACCACCTTGCCGGGCAGGAATTTCAGGGTCGCCGGATTGGGCGTGGCTTCCGTCTGAATGAACATCTCATCTCTCCTGGCCGGAACGTTTGCTATCTCCGAGCCTAAAATTTAGAATTCTTCCAAAGAAGATAAGCCTAATCAGGTTTCCGTTCAAGTGCGGCTTCCCTGTTCCAAGGTCAAGCCCATCTTCAACAAAGGGCGTCGATTTCTTCCGCCGTCAGGGTATCGGGCAGCACGGTGACGGGGATGGGAAAGGCAGCCGCCCTGCCGGCAACGGCCGAAACCAGCGGTCCCGGACCTTCCTTCGCGGAACCGGCGGCGAGCACGAGGATGGCGATATCGCGATCCTCCTCCACGAGCGCATTGATCTGCTCGGTGGCGCTGCCTTCGCGAATGACGATTTCCGGATCGATGCTGATCGTCTCACGCACCTTCTGCGCGGCCTTCGCCATCACGGCCTCCGCCTCTTCCATCGCTTCGGCGCGCATGATCTGCTCGACACCCAGCCATTGCTGGAAATCGCCTTCCGGGATGACGAAAAGCAGCACGAGGCCACCGTTGGAATTCTTGGCGCGGCGCCCCGCATAGTGGACGGCCTTCTCGCATTCCGGCGTGCCGTCGATGACGGCCATGAACTTGCGGCGGTGCCCTTCGAGCCGTGAAAGCCGTTTCGAAACCATCCCTTACCCCTATTTCGCACGTACTCGACCGAAGCAGTCGTGTTGCGGAATTTAGAGCCTTCGGCCCGAAATGAAAACCCGCCACGCGAATGCATGGCGGGCAAGTCCTTTCAACCCAGCTGACGGTCAGCGCAGGAAGCCGACGATATCGAAGACTTCCGCCATCACCTTTTCGGCACGGGCGCGGGCGCGCTCGCCGCCATCGCGCAGGATGGCGTCGATATGGGTCGTATCGTCCATCAGGCGGCGCATTTCGCCGGTGATCGGGGAGAGAACATGGACGGCGAGATCGGCAAGCGCCGGCTTGAAGACCGAGAACTGCTGGCCGCCATATTCGGCAAGCACATCGGCCTTGGACCTGTCGGCAAGTGCAGCATAGATGCCGACGAGATTGTCGGCCTCGGGGCGGCCGGCAAGCCCTTCGATTTCGCTCGGCAGACCTTCCGGGTCGGTCTTCGCCTTGCGGATCTTCTTGGCGATGTCGTCGGCGCTGTCCATGAGATTGATGCGCGAGAGGTCCGAGGGATCGGATTTCGACATCTTCTTGGTGCCGTCGCGCAGCGACATGACGCGCGGCGCCGGCCCCTCGATCAGCGGCTCGACCATCGGGAAATAGGCATGCACCGGCTCGTCGCCGACCGTGATATCAACCCCCGTGCCCGTCGCCCGGATCTTGTCCTTGAAATCCAGATTGAACTTCATGGCGATATCGCGCGCAAGCTCCAGATGCTGTTTCTGGTCATCGCCGACCGGAACATGGGTGGCGCGATAGACCAGGATGTCGGCGGCCATCAGGCTCGGATAAGCGAGCAGGCCGAGCGAGGCGTTCTCGCGGTCCTTGCCGGCCTTGTCCTTGAACTGGGTCATGCGGTTCATCCAGCCGATGCGGGCGACGCAGTTGAAGACCCAGGCGAGTTCCGCATGCTGCGGCACGGCCGACTGGTTGAAGACGATGTGCTTTACCGGATCGATGCCAGACGCGATGAAGGCAGCGGCGATCGAGCGGATCTGGCCACGCAGGTCCTCATGGACGAGCTGGGCGGTGATGGCATGCAGATCAACGACGCAATAAATGCAATCGTTGTTTTCCTGGAGCGCGACGAACTTGCGGATCGCGCCGAGATAATTGCCGAGATGGAGATTGCCGGTCGGCTGAACGCCGGAAAAGACAAGCGGCTTGAAGGTATTCATATCGTCCTCGATCAGGCTGGTGGAGGGCCCCAGGCCCGAAGGGCCATGTTGCTAACGGGCGGGCTTATGCACGGGCGGTGGGGCGGGATCAAGAGTTCCGCGATGCGCAGGCTCAATGAAATCCCAGGTGTTGCCGCAGGGACGGGGTCTCCTCGGGTCTCGCTCCGCTCGCCCGAGGGTGGCGACTCGAGTCTTGAACGGTTTCCTCGAAGACCCTGGATGACGAGTGGGCAGACTCGTCCCTTGGCGATCCTCGGGTCTTCACTTCGCTCGCCCGAGGAGGACGAGCATTTTGCTTTCGTCATCCTCGGGCTTGACCCGAGGATCGGCCGGGACACGTCGTGTGCCTCGTATTGAATTTTATAGGTGACACGCGACGTGTCCCGTTCGGCGTGTTTTTCCGCGCAACTCCGGTCCCTCTGCGGCGGCCCATATGTTGTTGATTATTAGCCGGGCCGGGTTGTGTGCGACACACGCACGCCCCGCC
>NZ_JBHFJG010000028.1:0-11483 GCF_057559155.1 Rhizobium moroccans
CGCCGGAGGTCGCGGGTTCGAGCCCCGTCACTCGCGCCATTCTCTTCCTCGAAGTCGACCGGTCTTGTTTGGGATCGGTCAAAATGCCGCAAGCGGCATTGTGCGCGGGTGTAGCTCAGTCGGTTAGAGTGCCGGCCTGTCACGCCGGAGGTCGCGGGTTCGAGCCCCGTCACTCGCGCCATTCTCTTCCTCGAAGTCGACCGGTCTTGTTTGGGATCGGTCAAAATGCCGCAAGCGGCATTGTGCGCGGGTGTAGCTCAGTCGGTTAGAGTGCCGGCCTGTCACGCCGGAGGTCGCGGGTTCGAGCCCCGTCACTCGCGCCATTCTCTTCCTCGAAGTCGACCGGTCTTGTTTGGGATCGGTCAAAATGCCGCAAGCGGCATTGTGCGCGGGTGTAGCTCAGTCGGTTAGAGTGCCGGCCTGTCACGCCGGAGGTCGCGGGTTCGAGCCCCGTCACTCGCGCCATTCTCTTCCTCGAAGTCGACCGGTCTTGTTTGGGATCGGTCAAAATGCCGCAAGCGGCATTGTGCGCGGGTGTAGCTCAGTCGGTTAGAGTGCCGGCCTGTCACGCCGGAGGTCGCGGGTTCGAGCCCCGTCACTCGCGCCATTCTCTTCCTCGAAGTCGACCGGTCTTGTTTGGGATCGGTCAAAATGCCGCAAGCGGCATTGTGCGCGGGTGTAGCTCAGTCGGTTAGAGTGCCGGCCTGTCACGCCGGAGGTCGCGGGTTCGAGCCCCGTCACTCGCGCCATTCTCCTTATCTTCATGCAGGCTTTCCTCGTGTCGCCGGGCGGTCCGGGACTTTTGCCCGGCTATTGCGAAGTCCGGCCTGCTGCCATAGGCTGTGCGGCACTCGTCAATTTTGCTTCCCAATCAACCTCTGGTGATTGTGGAGCGCCTGGTCCATTTTGACGTGGCAAGGGGCGCTCAAAAGTCTTGCACCGGGGCTTCGCCTGCGCTAGTCACACGGCGTGTTGCAATGCACGTTTGCTTGGCCCGCGCATTGTTGATCGAGCGCCGCCCGGTGCTTTTGGCCAGCAAGGATCGAATGCCATGAGTGAACTCCTCGCTTCCTATATCCCGATTGCGGTCTTTATCGGCATCGCCCTGGTGATCGGCCTGGCGCTTCTGATCGCGCCTTTCGCCGTCGCCTACAAGGCGCCCGATTCGGAAAAGCTCTCGGCTTATGAATGCGGCTTCAACGCCTTCGACGACGCGCGCATGAAGTTCGACATCCGGTTCTATCTCGTCTCGATCCTTTTCATCATCTTCGACCTCGAAGTCGCCTTCCTGTTTCCCTGGGCGGTGTCTTTCGGCGATATCGGCTGGTTCGGCTTCTGGTCCATGATGGTTTTCCTGGCGGTCCTGACCGTCGGCTTCATTTATGAATGGAAGAAAGGAGCGCTGGAATGGGCGTAGTCGACACCGGCAGCACTCTGGTCGCGCCGCAGCCCAAGGGGATCATCGATCCGAACACCGGCAAGCCTATCGGCAGCGACGACGCGTACTTCGGCGAGATCAACAACGAGCTCGCCGACAAGGGTTTTCTCGTCACCTCCACCGACGAGCTGATCAACTGGGCCCGCACCGGTTCGCTGATGTGGATGACCTTCGGCCTCGCCTGCTGCGCGGTCGAGATGATGCAGCTCTCCATGCCGCGCTATGATGTCGAGCGCTTCGGCTTCGCGCCGCGCGCCTCGCCGCGCCAGTCGGACGTCATGATCGTCGCCGGCACGCTGACCAACAAGATGGCGCCCGCGCTGCGCAAGGTCTATGACCAGATGCCGGAACCGCGTTACGTCATCTCCATGGGTTCCTGCGCCAACGGCGGCGGTTACTATCATTACTCCTATTCGGTCGTGCGCGGCTGCGACCGCGTCGTGCCGATCGATATCTATGTTCCGGGCTGTCCCCCCACGGCGGAGGCGCTGCTCTACGGAGTGCTTCTGCTGCAGAAGAAGATCCGGCGGACCGGTACGATCGAGCGCTGAGGGCGAAGGACGAAGCAATGACTGAAGCCCTGAACGAGCTTTCCTCCTATATCCGCGAGACGCGTCCGGAACTGGTGAAGGATGCGGTGATCGCCTATGGCGAGCTGACGCTGACGGCCGAGCCGGACGATATCGTGCCGCTGCTCACCTTTCTGCGCGACGACGTGCAGTGCGGGTTCGTGAGCTTCATCGATATCTGCGGGGTGGACTGGCCGGCGCGCGAGAAGCGTTTCGACGTGGTCTATCACCTGCTTTCGCCGCGCCAGAACCTGCGTATCCGCATAAAGGTCGAGACCGGCGAGGACGAGCCGGTTCCTTCCGCTTTCTCGGTCTATCCGGGCGCCGACTGGTTCGAGCGCGAAGCCTGGGACCTCTACGGCATCCTGTTCACCGGCCATCCGGACCTGCGCCGTATCCTGACGGATTACGGTTTCGAAGGTCATCCGCTGCGCAAAGACTTCCCGACGACCGGCTTCGTCGAGGTTCGTTATGACGATGCCGCAAAGCGGGTGGTCTACGAACCCGTGGAGTTGCGCCAGGAATTCCGCAGTTTCGATTTCTTGTCTCCCTGGGAAGGGACGGATTACGTGCTGCCGGGGGATGAGAAGGCAAAACAGTAAAGCTCAGGCAATAGGCAGTGGGCAGTAGGCAATCGTTTTAGGAGAGTAAACAAACGGCGATAAATTCCTATCAGGACCTCGTGGTCTGGCAACGTTCGATGGACCTTGCGGTGGTCTGTTACGAGCTCACCAGAAGATTTCCGAAAGAGGAAATCTACGGTCTCGTTTCTCAAATTAGGCGATCAGCCGCTTCCGTGGCTGCTAATATTGCTGAAGGCTACGGACGAGATGCTACAGGCGCTTACGTGCAGCACCTGAAAATCGCACAGGGGTCATTAAAGGAATTGGAAACGCATTTGATATTGTCGACCCGTGTAGGGATCATTGGATTGGCTGAAATACAGCCTGCGATGTCTCTAGGTGATGAAGTTGGAAAGATGTTGCGGTCGCTTATCCGTCGTTTGCAGGATGGACGAAATGGAAATGAGAACTGAATACGGGCAAAGGCCTACTGCCTACTGCCTATTGCCTAATTCCTACAAGCGCGGAGCGCGCCGCACATGACTGAACACAACGTTCGCAACTTCAACATCAACTTCGGACCGCAGCATCCGGCCGCGCACGGCGTGTTGCGGCTTGTGCTGGAGCTGGACGGTGAAATCGTCGAGCGGGTCGATCCGCACATCGGCCTGCTTCACCGCGGCACCGAGAAGCTGATCGAGACGAAGACCTATCTGCAGGCCGTTCCCTATTTCGATCGCCTCGATTACGTCGCGCCGATGAACCAGGAGCACGCCTTCGCGCTCGCGGTGGAGCGGCTGATCGGGCTCGAAATTCCGATCCGCGGCCAGCTCATCCGCGTGCTGTTTTCCGAAATCGGCCGCATCCTCTCGCATCTCCTGAACGTCACGACCCAGGCGATGGACGTCGGCGCGCTGACCCCGCCGCTTTGGGGCTTCGAGGAGCGCGAGAAGCTCATGGTCTTCTACGAGCGGGCCTCCGGCGCGCGCATGCATGCGGCCTATTTCCGGCCGGGCGGCGTGCATCAGGACCTGCCTCCGGAACTGGTCGAGGATATCGGCACCTGGTGCGACGAATTCCCGGCGAAGCTCGACGACATCGACGATCTCTTGACCGGCAACCGTATCTTCAAGCAGCGCAACGTCGATATCGGCGTGGTGAAGCTGGAGGACGCCTGGGCTTGGGGCTTTTCCGGCGTCATGGTGCGCGGCTCGGGTGCCGCATGGGATTTGCGCCGTGCGCAGCCTTATGAATGCTATTCCGAGCTGGATTTCGATATTCCGATCGGCAAGAACGGCGACTGCTACGATCGCTATCTGATCCGCATGATCGAGATGCGCGAATCCGTGAAGATCATGAAGCAGTGCGTCAACCGCCTGCTGGGCGATGCCAGGAGCGGGCCGTTCTCCTCCACCGACGGCAAGGTCGTGCCGCCGAAGCGCGGCGAGATGAAGCGTTCGATGGAAGCCCTCATCCATCACTTCAAGCTCTACACCGAAGGCTACCACGTGCCGGCCGGCGAGGCCTATGCGGCCGTCGAGGCTCCGAAGGGGGAGTTCGGCGTCTATCTCGTCTCCGACGGTACCAACAAGCCCTACCGCTGCAAGATCCGCGCACCGGGCTATGCCCATCTGCAGGCGATGGATTTCATCTGTCGTGGGCACCAGCTTGCGGACGTTTCTGCGGTTCTCGGCTCGCTCGATATCGTGTTCGGTGAGGTGGATCGCTGATGCGCCGACCGATCCTGACGGCATTTGCTCTGCTGGCCGCCTCCGCTGCGCTTGCGCAGGAGCGGGCCTCGCCGGATGCGATCAAGGGAGGCTCCACCATTGCGGACCTCCTGTCGAAGGGATTTGAGATCAAGGCAGCCGTACCCAACGGTACGACCAAGTTCATAGTGTTCATGCAGAAAGGCAATTCTGCCTATGCCTGCGAATTCCTCACCGTCACGAAATCGCGGTGCGGAACCTTAAACTGATAAGGCGTGAGAAAGAATGTCCGTTCGTCGATTAGCCGAAGAGCAGTTTCAGCCGGCAGCGTTCGCCTTCAATGACGAGAACGCCGCCTGGGCTGAGGCGACCATCAGAAAGTATCCGGAAGGCCGTCAGCAATCGGCGGTGATTCCGCTTCTGATGCGCGCGCAGGAACAGGACGGCTGGGTGACGCGCTCGGCGATCGAATACGTCGCCGCCAAGCTCGACATGCCCTATATCCGCGTGCTGGAAGTCGCGACCTTCTACACGCAGTTCCAGCTGAAGCCGGTCGGCACCCGCGCCCATATCCAGGTCTGCGGCACGACGCCCTGCATGCTGCGCGGCGCCGAGGACCTGATGAAGGTCTGTCAGAAGAAGATCCATCACGATCCCTTCGCGCTGAATGCCGACGGCACGCTTTCCTGGGAAGAGGTCGAGTGTCAGGGCGCCTGCGTCAACGCACCGATGGTCATCATCTTCAAGGATGCCTACGAGGACCTGACGCCCGAGCGGCTGGAAGAGATCATCGATGCGTTCGAGGCAGGCAAGGGTGACGAGATCAAGCCCGGTCCGCAGATCGACCGGTATTTCTCCGCTCCCGAAGGCGGTGCGCTGACCCTTCTCGAAGATGTGAAGCCGGTTCGCACCAATCTCGAGCCGCAGCCTGCGGCCGACGCAGCACCTATTCCGCCCGCCGAGGCCGCACGGCCGAAGGACCGGGCTCCGGAAACCGATCCCAAGCTGAAGACCCCGGCAACCGCCCCGAAGGCGGCGGCCGCCAACGTGAAGGCTGCGGAAAAGCAGCCGCTTTCCGCCACCGCAAAGAGCGTGCCGGACCCGAAGGCGGTCGGCAGCACGGCGGAAGGCGCACCGGCCAAGCCGGGCTCGGCGACGGGTGGAAAGCCCGAGGCTGCCAAGGCCGCCAAGCCCTCGCTGGAAGACAAGAACCGCCCGAAGGGCATCGAACGCCCGGCGGAAGTGGATGACCTCAAGATGATCGCTGGCGTCGGCCCGAAGATCGAGGGCATTCTGCACGAACTCGGCATCTTCACCTTCGCGCAAGTCGCCTCCTGGAAGAAGGCGGAGCGCGAATGGGTCGATTCCTATCTGAACTTCAAGGGCCGGATCGAGCGCGACGACTGGGTCAAGCAGGCCAAGGCACTCGCCAAGGGCGGTGAGGCCGAATACATTCGTGTCTTCGGCAAGAAGCCGCGGTAAGGAGTGAGACATGCTCAAGGATCAGGATCGCATCTTTACCAATATCTACGGCCTCAAGGACAAGTCGCTCAAGGGCGCGATGAGCCGCGGCCACTGGGATGGTACGAAGATCATCATCGAAAAGGGCCGTGACTGGATCATCAACGAGATGAAGGCGTCCGGCTTGCGCGGACGCGGCGGCGCGGGCTTCCCGACCGGTCTCAAGTGGTCCTTCATGCCGAAGGAAAGCGACGGTCGCCCGCATTACCTCGTGGTCAATGCCGACGAATCCGAGCCGGGCACCTGCAAGGACCGCGAGATCATGCGCCACGATCCGCATACGCTGATCGAAGGCTGCTTGATCGCCGGTTTCGCCATGGGCGCCCATACCGCCTACATCTATGTGCGCGGCGAATACATGCGCGAGCGCGAGGCGCTGCAGGCGGCGATCGACGAGTGCTATGACGCCGGCCTTCTCGGCAGGAACAACAAGAACGGCTGGGATTTCGACATCTACGTCCATCACGGCGCCGGTGCCTATATCTGCGGCGAAGAGACGGCGCTGCTGGAAAGCCTCGAGGGCAAGAAGGGCCAGCCGCGCCTGAAGCCGCCGTTCCCGGCCAATATGGGCCTCTACGGCTGCCCGACGACGGTCAACAACGTCGAATCGATCGCGGTCGCGCCGACCATTCTGCGCCGTGGCGCCGGCTGGTTCTCCTCGATCGGCCGCCCGAACAATGTCGGCACCAAGCTTTTCATGATCTCGGGCCACGTGAACAAGCCCTGCACGGTCGAGGAAGCCATGAGCATCCCCTTCCGCGAACTGATCGAGAAGCATGCCGGCGGTATCCGAGGCGGCTGGGACAACCTGCTCGGTGTCATCCCCGGCGGCGCGTCCTGCCCCGTCGTCAAGGGCGAGGACATGATCGATGCGATCATGGACTTCGACGGCATGCGCGACGTGAAGTCCTCCTTCGGCACCGCCGCCGTCATCGTCATGGACAAGTCCACCGACATCATCAAGGCGATCGCACGTCTCTCGGCCTTCTTCAAGCATGAGAGCTGCGGCCAGTGCACGCCCTGTCGCGAAGGCACCGGCTGGATGTGGCGTGTCATGGAACGCATGGTGAAGGGCAATGCGCAGAAGCGCGAGATCGACATGCTCCTCCAGGTCTCCAAGCAGATCGAGGGCCACACCATCTGCGCGCTCGGCGACGCGGCCGCCTGGCCGGTCCAGGGCCTGATCCGCAATTTCCGTCCGGAAATCGAGGCGCGTATCGATCAATACACCCACAACGCCACGTCCCACGGCGCGGTGATGGAAGCAGCGGAGTAAGAGCGTGGCGATAACGGGCGCAGATCGGGATGTGAGGGCGAGGGCGGATATGCCGGCGCACGATCCCGCGCGCCCGGCCGATTTCTCGGAAGCCTTTTCGCTTCATCCGCTCATGTCGCATCCGGCGGCGGCCATGACGGCTGCCACGGCGATCGGCTTCGGTCTCGCAACGCAGGCCGCCGGGGTTTTCTTTGGCATGCTGCAAGGGGCGATGGAAGCGGCGAACCGGATGAACAAGGCTTTCGGTGACGAAAGCGCCCATGCAGCCGCTGCGCGGAAGCCGGCAGCGCCACAAGCCGCGCCGGAGGAAGCGAAGCCGGTGCAGCGCGTAAAGGCCACACCGAAGTCGGCGGAAAAACCGGTTGCGGAAAAGGCTGCGAAGGCCACGGCCGCCCCGA
This sequence comes from Rhizobium moroccans, assembly GCF_057559155.1. Taxonomy (NCBI): domain Bacteria; kingdom Pseudomonadati; phylum Pseudomonadota; class Alphaproteobacteria; order Hyphomicrobiales; family Rhizobiaceae; genus Rhizobium; species Rhizobium moroccans. The sequence goes on from NZ_JBHFJG010000028.1 coordinate 7,475, forward strand.
AGCGGCAGGCGAGGGGCAAAGCGGTTCCCGCCACAGGGTCTGACGCGGGGATTGTCGGTCCTGCGGATGATCTGAAACTGATCTCCGGCATAGGCCCGAAGCTGGAAAAGGTTCTGAACGATATGGGCGTCCGGCGCTTCGCCGACATTGCCGGATGGAGCAAGGCGGACGTCGCCCGGTTCGACAAGACGCTCGGTTTCGAGGGCCGCATCGGTCGTGACGATTGGATCGGCCAGGCAAAGAAGCTGATGCAATAGGAATACTTCGGCGGCTCAAGGGTCGCGCGATTGAACACAGGACGTAAGTGAGACGATGGTTAAGCTGAAGGTAGACGGCAAGGAGATCGAAGTCCCGGATCATTTCACGCTGCTTCAGGCGTGCGAGGAAGCCGGTGCCGAGGTTCCGCGCTTTTGTTTTCACGAGCGTCTGTCGGTCGCGGGCAATTGCCGCATGTGCCTCATCGAGGTGAAGGGCGGACCGCCGAAGCCGGCGGCGTCCTGCGCCATGGGCGTGCGCGACGTTCGCGGCGGACCGAACGGCGAGCTGCCGGAAGTCTTCACCAATACGCCGATGGTCAAGAAGGCCCGCGAAGGCGTGATGGAATTCCTGCTCATCAATCATCCGCTGGATTGCCCGATCTGCGACCAGGGCGGTGAGTGCGACCTGCAGGACCAGGCCATGGCCTTCGGCATCGACAGTTCGCGCTATACGGAAAACAAGCGCGCCGTCGAGGACAAGTATATCGGCCCGCTCGTCAAGACGGTGATGAACCGCTGCATTCACTGCACGCGCTGCGTCCGCTTCACGACGGAAGTCGGCGGCATTTCCGAGCTCGGCCTCATCGGTCGTGGCGAGGATGCGGAAATCACCACCTATCTCGAACAGGCCATGACCTCCGAGCTGCAGGGCAATGTCGTCGATCTTTGCCCGGTCGGCGCGCTGACCTCGCGGCCGTTCGCCTTCACGGCCCGTCCCTGGGAGCTGAACAAGACCGAATCGATCGACGTGATGGATGCCGTCGGTTCGGCGATCCGTGTCGACACCCGCGGACGCGAAGTCATGCGCGTCATGCCGCGCGTCAACGAGGAGGTCAACGAGGAGTGGATTTCCGACAAGACCCGCTTCATCTGGGATGGATTGAAGACCCAGCGTCTCGACCGGCCCTATGTGCGCCGCGACGGACGCCTGCAGGCTGCGACCTGGGGTGAAGCCTTTGCGGCCATCAAGACCGCCATTTCGGCGACTTCCGGCGAGAGGATCGGTGCGATCGCCGGCGATCTCGCTTCCGTCGAGGAAATGTACGCGCTCAAGGAACTGATCCGCTCGCTCGGATCGGAAAATCTCGACTGTCGCCAGGACGGGACGGCGCTCAATCCGTCGCTCGGCCGTTCAAGCTACATCTTCAACCCGACCATCCAGGGCATTGAAAATGCTGGCGCTCTGCTGATCGTCGGCGCCAATCCGCGCCTTGAGGCCGCGGTCCTCAACGCCCGCATCCGCAAGCGCTGGCGCCGAGGCAATTTCCCGATCGGCGTCATCGGCGAAGTCAGCGAGCTGCGTTACGTCTACGACTATCTCGGCGCCGGCCCGGAGACGCTTGCCGATCTCGCATCCGGCAAGCACAGCTTCGTCGATACGCTGCGCAACGCCAAGAACCCGATGATCATCGTGGGGCAGGGGGCTCTTGCCCGCCAGGATGGCGCAGCCATCCTGGCGGCCGCCGCCCAGCTCGCCGGCTCTGTGGGCGCGCTCACCGACGAGTGGAACGGCTTTGCCGTGCTTCACACCGCGGCCTCCCGCGTCGGTGGCCTCGATCTCGGCTTCGTGCCGGGTCCGAAGGGAGCCAATGCGGCGACCATGCTGCGCTCGATGGACGTACTCTTCCTGCTCGGTGCGGACGAAATGGAGTTCTCGACCAAGCACGCCAAGTTTACCGTCTATATCGGCAGCCACGGCGATGCGGGCGCTCATAACGCCGATGTCATCTTGCCCGGCGCAGCCTATACGGAGAAGTCCGGCACCTGGGTCAACACCGAAGGCCGCCCGCAGATGGGCAACCGCGCCGGTTTCGCACCGGGCGAGGCTCGAGAGGACTGGGCGATCCTGCGCGCACTTTCCGACGTGCTCGGCAAGAAACTGCCGTTCGATTCGCTCTCCGCGCTGCGGGCGAAGCTCTATGAAGCCTATCCGCATTTCGCCGCGCTTGATGAGATCGCGGCCGGTGACGTGAACGAAATCGCCGCACTCGGGCAAAAAGCCGGTGAGATGACGAAGTCTGCGTTTGCGTCTCCGATCAAAGACTTCTATTTGACGAACCCAATCGCCCGCGCCTCCGCGGTCATGGCCGAATGCTCGGCTCTGGCCCGTAACAACTTCAAGGCAGCGGCGGAGTAACAGGACCATGGATTCATTCTTCTCGACCTATGCTTGGCCGGCGATCGTCATGATCGGACAGTCCCTGCTGCTCCTCGTCTGCCTCTTGGTCTTCATTGCTTACATCCTGCTGGCCGACCGCAAGATCTGGGCTGCCGTGCAGCTTCGCCGCGGCCCGAACGTCGTCGGTCCCTTCGGCCTGTTCCAGTCCTTCGCCGACCTTTTGAAGTTCGTCTTCAAGGAGCCGATCATTCCGTCGGGCGCTAACAAGGGCGTCTTCCTGATCGCTCCGCTGGTCTCGGTGACGCTTGCGCTAGCCGCCTGGGCGGTCATTCCGCTGAACGACAACTGGGTGATCGCCAATATCAATGTCGGCATCCTCTATGTCTTCGCGATCTCCTCGCTCGAAGTCTACGGCGTCATCATGTCGGGCTGGGCGTCGAACTCGAAATATCCGTTCCTCGGCGCGCTGCGCTCCGCCGCGCAGATGGTGTCCTACGAAGTCTCGATCGGCTTCGTCATCGTCACCGTCCTGCTTTGCGTCGGCTCGCTGAACCTCACCGATATCGTCTATGCCCAGCGCGATGGTCTCGGCACCATGGTCGGCCTGCCGAACTCCTTCCTGGACTGGCACTGGCTGTCGCTCTTCCCGATGTTCGTGATCTTCTTCATCTCGGGACTGGCCGAAACCAACCGTCCGCCCTTCGATCTTCCGGAAGCGGAATCGGAGCTCGTCGCCGGCTACATGGTGGAATATTCCTCCGCGCCGTACATGATGCTGATGCTCGGCGAATATGCCGCGATCCTGCTGATCTGCTCGCTGACGACGATCCTCTTCCTCGGCGGATGGCTGCCGCCGGTCGACGTCTGGTTCCTGAACTGGGTTCCCGGCATCATCTGGTTCGTCCTGAAGGCGTCCATGGTTTTCTTCATGTTCGCCATGGTGAAGGCCTTCGTACCGCGCTACCGCTATGACCAGCTCATGCGTCTCGGCTGGAAGGTCTTCCTTCCGATCTCGCTCGCCATGGTCATCATCACCGCATTCGTGCTGAAACTGATGGGATGGGCATAACCATGACCGGTCCCGGTTTCGGCATCATTGGAGAATAAGGATGGCAAGTCTTTCGCAAGCCGTCAGTTCGCTGTTTCTGAAAGAGTTCGTCGGCGCTTTCTTCCTGTCGATGCGCTACTTCTTCAAGCAGAAGGCCACGATCAACTATCCCTTCGAAAAGGGCCCGGTCTCTCCGCGCTTCCGCGGCGAGCATGCGCTTCGCCGTTATCCTAACGGTGAGGAGCGCTGCATCGCCTGCAAGCTCTGCGAAGCGATCTGTCCTGCCCAGGCGATCACCATCGAAGCCGGACCGCGCCGCAATGACGGCACCCGCCGCACGGTGCGCTACGACATCGACATGGTGAAGTGCATCTATTGCGGCTTCTGCCAGGAGGCATGTCCGGTCGACGCGATCGTCGAAGGCCCGAACTTCGAGTTTTCGACCGAAACCCGCGAAGAGCTCTATTTCGACAAGGCGAGACTTCTCGAAAACGGAGACCGCTGGGAGCGCGAGATCGCCCGCAATATCGCAATGGATGCGCCCTACCGCTGAGGGCGGGCCATCGGACCGGCGCCGCCGGCGCC
>NZ_JBHFJG010000029.1:0-13935 GCF_057559155.1 Rhizobium moroccans
GGGTTAGGGTGAGGGGCAGTTTCCCTGTAAGACCAGGGCAGTTCGACCCTTGGACATGCCAGCATTTGCCCTTCCCATTGAACCGCCATAAGACAAATCCATGCGCATCCGTTCCGATATCTTCGCCTCCGCCCTCATCCGTCGCGTCTTTTCGGCGGGCGGGTTCGCCGCCGTCGAGAAGAAGGGCGCGGAAGAGGCGGGCGCGATCTTCATCCGCCAGCGCGGGCGCGATGGGCTGGAAACGCTGTTCGCGCCGGCTCCCCAGAACTTCTTCGACGAGGCGGACGATGGCGCCCGCAAGTTCGAGCTGCGTCTGGAAAAGGCGCAGTCCCACGAGATCGAGGAGATGCTGGCGCGCGAGTTGCGCTTCGATCCCGATCTTTGGCTCGTGGAGCTGGAAACGGATGAAATCGGCGATCTATTCGAAGTCGTGGAGCGCGGTGGATAATCAGCGCCGGCGAACCGCCTGCGGCACCCTGCGCGAGCTGACGGCCGCCGGTTGCGGCCGCGCGGCATGGTGGGCTTCCAGCTCGCTTTCCTCGGAGATCGTCCGCGGACCGGCCGCATAGGTATAGCTGTCGGCGCGCCGCCAGGCTTCCACGCGGCCGTAGCACTCGTCCGCATCGAGCTTTCCCCATAGGGCCTCGGCCCGGCTTTCGCCTTCCGTGCGCTGCGCGAGGTGGCCGTAGAGCCGCTCGAGGATGAAGAGCGCGTCTGCCGGCTGCATGGCGAGCCCCTTCAGCGTGGCGGCAAGCTGCTGGCCGGAAATGTCGAGCATGATGCGCTCCGAAAGCCAGCGGCTGGCCGAAAGCGCATCGGCAAGCACGCTCGCGAAGAAGCCTGCCTCGCGATTGCGGGCGAACCGCACGAGCAGCGCCTCCTGCGCCGGCGTCAGACTGCGCAGGCCGAGGCGGTCGCTCGCCGGCCGGTCGATATGGGCAGCCAGCGCCTTGATCTGTTCGCGAAGCTCTTCTTCGCGCTCCAGGCGGTCTTTGCCTTCTGCAGTTTCGGGGACTTCTGCCTCGGATTGGACGGATGGGGGAGCCTCCGGCTCGCCCGCCTCGGCATCGGTCTCCGCTTCTGTTTCTTCCTTCGGATATCGCAGGCCCACCAGAGCATCGATCACTGTCGGCGACAGCGCCTCGCGCCGCACGATCGCCCGGACATGGGCCTCGCCTTGCGTGCGGGCGATGGCCACCAGCGTCTCATCGTCCAGGCAGGCGGAAGCGGCGAGAAACGGCGCCGCGATCGCGATCGGCTGGCTTGCGATGAAGAAGGCGACGGCCGGCGGCACGTTCGGGCATTGGGAGAGGGCTGCGACCGCCTGGCGGCGGGCTTCCTCGGTGGAGGCGGAAAAGAGCGGTGCGAAGAGTTCGGCGAACTGCCGCAGTTCCGAACGGGAGGGGCGGGCAAGGCTTTCGAAACTGGTTACCGTGGCCATCAAAACCACATCCTTCCTGCGCATGGCCGCGGGCCTCTCAAGATCTCGAAACTGGTCGATCACAGCCATACTCACTACGCAAAACAAACCCGGAGGCGTTGCGCGCTCCGGGGAGATCCCGGCAGGAAAGTGGGTCATGGGGAAATGGCGCCGACCTCTCCCGATCCTGTTTACCGGATGCTAACTCTGTAAGGGTTAATGGGAGGTGAAGGCGGACCGTTTCGAAACAGTATCGTCCCATCCCGGCATGGATACGCAGCCATGTCGCGAGCCGGTAATTTCTCCTGCCGGAGGCTTGAACCAAATGCCGGTCTTTTGCGTTTTTGCTGTGGGCAGGGGCGGCACGAAGCCACATGCCTTGGTAGTGTAAATGGTCCGTTAACCGACTTATGGCTGAATTGGCCGCATGTTCGGCGTCCCCATGGTTTTCCTGATCGGTTCACCGGAAAGACGCCAGCGCATCAAGCCCGGTCCAGGCGAAACCGGTCTTGGAATAGGTGTCGCCGCGCTTTGGATGTAAGGAGCGCTCAAGAAGCGCAAGTCCCCGCAGGTGAGGCTGCCGGGAATTGCGTGAGGCCCTCCGGAAGGGCAGGGTGAAATCGATCAGCCCTTCATCCGTCTCGAACCCTGGAATGGAGACGAGCATGGCAGAGATCGTGGTATTGAACAGATGGCGTCTCAGGCCGAGCAGGCGGCCGCCGGTGCATATCGGCAGGCCGCAGGAAAAGGAGGGCAAATTGCTGCTCTTCACCGGCGTGCGCTACGAGCGCGCCGGGGATGCGCCCCGCCGGCAGGCTGAAAACGCACTGGTTCGCACAGAACAGAAGTGACAGCTCCCGCGGGGTGAAATCAGAACTGGTTTCTGGCCCGCCATTCGAAAGGCGCGCAGGTCGCCTGAGCGAGGAATTGCCTCGCTGGCGCCGCAAAGCTCGGCTGCGGCACCATGCTGCGCAGCACGATATAACCCTCCGCAGCCTGCGTCTCCACCAGGATCGATTCCGCGATCGGCTCCGGCAGCGACTTGCGCAGAAGCGTAAGCTGCACGGGCGTTGCGATCACCACATCCAGCATCCCGCCGACGGACGTGCGGTCGTTGATCGAGAAGACCTCGTTCGATGCGCCGTCATAAACGGCGAGCGACCAGAAGGGCACGTTGCCCGGCGCCATCACGCGAATGGGGCCGCTGCCGATATCGAAGGAACACACCGCCACCTCGAGGAAGGGATCGTCCTTGGCAAGCCCTGCCTGATCGGGCTTTTCGGCAAGCGGATAGAAGCGGTGGCGCTCGCCTTTGGCGAGCACGCGCGTATAGGCGTCGCGCTCGCTGAAATAGGGCAGCGACAGCACGATCACGAGATGCAGCAGCGCCGCGCCGATGAGGCCCGTGGCGATCGCCAGCGCGAGCTTGAACGCGAAAGATCTAAGCATTTCCGCATCCGGTCTTTACGATCGAGGGCATGGAGAGATCCACCAGGCCGGAACTGCCGGCCGTCGGCGTATCGAACAGCGTCAGCGTCAGGCGGAAGGGCTGGCCGGCGGAAACGGCGAGCCAGTTTCCGGGCCTGGCGGAGGCGGAGATGTCTACCGTGAAATTGCCGTCCGGCTGGCGCAGCACCGTGCGCGAGTTCAGCGCGGTGGGCAGGTCGCTGGTAATCGAGGGCGGCGCGCCACCGGGGCGCGTGGGAAACAGCGTCCAGAAACGCGCCGGCGGCGTGTGGCCGGAAAGCCGGTAGGTGCAGTCGCCGGAAAGCCGTGCCCCGGTGCTATCGACAGCAGCGGTGAAGACGAGCCCCTCGGCGCTGGCATAGAGGAGCTTGCCGGCATTCGCGCGGTGCGATTTCGCGTAAGGATCGGCCTTGGAGGTCTGCGCGTCCGGGAATGCCTCCCAGGGACCAAGCTTTATGGCGCCGAACCCCACCGTCGCATCGAGCGCCACGAGCGTGGACCAGATACCGCCGCCGAAGGCGATGGCAAGCGCGACGGCGATGAGAAAGGGGACACGAAACACCTGAAACCGGGCCCTCGGACGATTGCTTGGGTCAGGCCTTAGCATTGATTCTCTTGAGAAGGAATGGAGGAGGGGCTGTGGAAGGTTCCAGACAGATGTGAATCGCGCCGAATCGGCTACTGTTCCGCGATGCCGATTCGATATGCCGTTCCTCCAGGAACACTTTTGCTTTGCGACTATGCTTTGGGTGGTTTCGTACCGCCTGAGATGGTCAAACGTCGGCCAGCGATCGTGGTGTCTCCACGGCTTCCTCATCGGGATGGACTTTGCGCAGTCGTGCCGCTTTCGACAACTCCGCCATCCCGATCGCTCGACTATGTTGTTGAGCTTATCCTTGATCCGATCCTTCCTTCGCCCTTTGATTCGCCGATGATGTGGGCCAAATGCGATATGATCGCAACGGTCAGTTTTGATCGCCTTGACCTCTTTCGCACAAGCAGGGATCAGCAGGGGAAACGCAAGTATCTAACCAGACGAGTGGATGCGGATACCCTGGAGAGAATTCGCCTGGCTGTCAGGGCAGGACTGGGAATTTAACTTGAAATTTAAGGGGCATTCCCCATATTGAGTTCGATCGCTGGCGACGAGAGTCGTTCAGCCTCAAGACCTCCGCGGAGGCAGACCCCGTCACGGCGATAACAAGCTTGGCGGGGTTTCTTGTTTGTAACTCCGGCCAGCCTCGCGCTATCGCGTCTCCGTCCCGTCTGCCGCCTGAAGAGCGTATCACTCACCCGGAAGTTTCTGCTCCAACCCGGCAATGAGGGCGTCTAGGCCGTAGTCGAAAGTGGCATCCGCCCCGGCACTCTCCAGTTCGTCGAAAACATGCAGCAGAAAGGCCGGCGGCGAAGGTGCTGCGGGCGCTTCCATCCCCTGCCGCTCGGCCATATCCGCCTCCGCCGTCTGCTGCTCGATGACAGCGCCGACCGTGTAATGGCTGATCGCGGCGAGCGCCTGGGCGGCTTGCCTCGCGTTGAAGCCCGCTTCGCAGAGCAGGCGGATCTGCGCCTCGGCGATATCGAACTGCGGTGAAGTCGGCCGCGTGCCGGCATGGATGAGGGCGCCGTCGCGATAGGCGAGCAAGGCTTTCCGAAAACTTCGGGCGTTCTCCCTGAGGAACATGCGCCAGTCTTCGCCCTTCCTCGACATGGAGCGCATGTGCTTTTCCGCCAGCATCGTCTCGGCCAGCGCATCGAGCAGCGCCCGCTTGTTGCGGAAATGCCAGTAGAGGGCGGGTTGCTGAACCTTCAGCCGCTCGGCAAGCCTGCGCGTCGTCAGGCCATCGACGCCGACCTCGTTGAGAAGGTCGAGTGCCGCGCGGATCACCGTCTCCCGGTCCAGTTTCGTCATCTTGGCTCCATTCCTGCTCTTGACAATTTATCATCGATAAAGTTTTTGTCCATTTCCTTATCGATGATAAATTTCCGGCGGTGCCGGATTTGAGGTTTTACATGAACAGGTCGCTTGCCGTTGCCTTGGCCGTGGTCGCCCTCGATGCCATGGGGCTCGGGATCGTCATGCCGGTCCTGCCGGCGCTGTTGCGCGAACTCGTGCCGTCGCATGAGGTGGCCGGGCATTACGGCGTCCTGCTGTCGCTCTATGCGCTGATGCAGGTCTTCTTCGCGCCGCTCATCGGGAGGCTGTCGGACCGGCACGGCCGCCGGCCGGTGCTGCTCGCCTCGCTCGCCGGGGCAACGGTCGATTATGCCGTCATGGCGGCAGCGCCGGTGCTCTGGGTGCTCTATATCGGCCGGATCGTCGCGGGGATCACCGGCGCGACCGGAGCGGTGGCCGCCTCCACCATCGCGGATGCGACGCGGGAAGACGAACGCGCGCGCTGGTTCGGCTTCATGGGCGCCTGCTTCGGCGGCGGCATGATCGCCGGCCCTGCGATCGGCGGCTTGATGGGCGGCATATCCGCCCATGCGCCCTTCATGGCGGCGGCCTTTCTCAACGGCTTCGGATTTCTGCTTGCCTGCATTTTCCTCACCGAATCCAGACGGGGCCGGAGCGAGGCGGAGAAGCCGGCAAGCATCAACCCGCTCGCCGCCTTCCGGCTGGATGGTCCTCTGCGCGGTCTTCTGGCGCTGATTGGCGTCTTCTTCACCATGCAGCTGATCGGCCAGGTGCCGGCAGCACTCTGGGTGATCTACGGCGAGGATCGCTTCCATTGGGAAACGGCGACGGTCGGCCTGTCGCTTGCGGCCTTCGGCGCCGTGCATGCGTTGTTCCAGGCCTTCGTCACCGGGCCGCTTTCCGCTCGGCTCGGTGAAAGGCGCACCCTGCTTCTCGGCATGATGGCCGACGGGGCCGGCTTTCTGGCTCTGGCCTTCGCCACGCAGGGGTGGATGGTCCTGCCGATCCTTTTCCTGCTGGCGGCCGGCGGAGTGGGCATGCCGACCCTGCAGGCCATGCTGTCGAGATCTGTCGGCGATGATGCGCAAGGCAGGCTGCAGGGAACGCTCGCCAGCCTGACGAATCTGACTTCCATCATCGGACCGCTGGGCTTCACCGCTCTCTATGCGCAGACGGCGGGAACGTGGAACGGCTGGGTCTGGATAGCAGGTGCCGTACTCTATCTCGCTTGCCTGCCAGCCTTGCAGAGGCCGGCCGCCGCCTGAAAGCCTATCGCGTTTCCGTTCCGCCCGCCGCCGGCTTGATGACCGCCTCGGTCATATCCGCTTCTGCGACCTTCGGCGTTCCCGGCAGGAGCGGGCCGGCCGCCTTCAGATCCTTGGCGATCTGGCGCAGCACGCGGGTCGATTCTGCCGAGAGCGAGCGCGGCCGGATGAGTGCGGGCAGGTCGGTTTCACTGCCTTCCTCCTTCTTCGCCACCGCCTGGCCGCCCTTGTGGTCGCCGGCGGGCAGCGGATTGTCGATGAAGGGAATAGGCCGAAGCTCGATGCCCTGATGCGCATAATCCATCAGCTTCTTGAAGGTCATGGCCGGCAGCGTGCCGCCCGTCATCTCCTTCATCGGCGTGAAATCGTCGTTCCCGAACCAGACGGCTGCGGTGTAATTGCCGGTGAAGCCGACGAACCAGGCGTCGCGATAGCTTTGCGAGGTGCCGGTCTTGCCGCCCGTCAGCACGCCCTCGACGGCGGCGCGCCGCGCCGTGCCGTTATAGGGAATGGTCGTCAGGATGCGGTTCATGGATTTCGTGGCGTCTTCCGAGAGCACGCGCTTTGCCGGGGGCTCGTCCCGCTGGAAATCGTAGAGCACCTCGCCACCGTAGCCGAGCACCTGCGAAATGCCGTGGCGGCGGGATTGCATGCCGCCCGCCGGCATCACGGCATAAGCCGTCGCCTGGTCGAGCACGGTTACTTCCGATGTGCCGAGCGGGACGGTCTTGTCGCTTCTAAGCGGCGTTTCGATGCCCATGGCCTTTGCCATTTCCACGATCGCCTTGGTGCCGAGCTTTTCCTTGGCAAGCCGCACCGGAACGGTGTTCAGCGATTGCGACATGGCGGTCATCAGCGTGACCTTGCCCTTGTAGGAGCGGCCGTAGTTCTGCGGCGACCAGCCGTTCCAGGTGATCGGCGCGTCGGAGATCACCGTTTCCGGCGTCATGCCGCTCTCCATGGCGGCCGCATAGGTGTAGAGCTTGAAGGAGGAGCCCGGCTGGCGCAGCGCGCGGGCGGCGCGGTTGAACTGGCTCTCGCCGTAATCGCGGCCGCCGACCATGGCGCGCACGGCCCCGCCGTTCTCGATCATAACCAGCGAGCCCTGCTTGACCTTGTATCCCTCGCCATATTCGCGAAGGCTCGATTCCATCGCCGCTTCCGCCGCCTGCTGCAGGCCCGTGTCGATCGTGGTGCGCACGATGACGGAATGCTCGCGAAACCTGCCGGCATCGGCGAGATGCTGCACCTCGTCGAAAGCCCAGTCGAGAAAGAAATCCGGGGCCTTTGCTTCGGCGCGGTCCATGACGGTCGCCGGGTTGCGCCGCGCGCCGATCACCTGCCCTTCGGACATCATGCCGCTCTGCACGAGGTTCGACAGCACCTCGTTGGCGCGGGCGCGAGCGGCTGGAAGGTTCACGTGCGGGGCATATTTGGCGGGCGCCTTGAAGAGGCCGGCGAGCATGGCGGATTCGGCAAGGTTCACCTCCGCGATGTTCTTGCCGAAATAGAACTGCGCCGCCGCCGCCGCCCCGAATGTGCCGCCGCCCATATAGGCGCGGTCCAGATAGAGCGAGAGGATTTCCTTCTTGGAAAGGTTCGCCTCCAGCCAGAGCGACAGGAAGGCTTCCTTGATCTTGCGCTCGAGCGACCGCTCGTTGGTGAGGAACAGGTTCTTGGCGAGCTGCTGGGTAAGCGTCGAACCGCCCTGCACGACGCCGCCTGCCTTGGCGTTTTCATTCAGTGCGCGGGCAAGCCCCATGAAATCTATGCCGAAATGGGTGAAGAAGCGGCGGTCCTCGGTGGCGAGCACCGCCTTGATGAGATGGTCCGGCAGCTCGTCGATCGGCACCGAATCTTCATGGATGATGCCGCGGTGGCCGATGACGTTGCCATAGCGGTCGAGGAAGGTGACGGCGAAATCGCCCCGGTTTCGCCAATCTTGTTTGGTTTCCTCGAATGCGGGAAGGGCGAGCGCGAGAAGTGCTACGGCGCCCGCCGTGCCGAGCGTCATGGCCTCGCCGGCGACTTCGAAGACGGCCCGCTTCCAGCCCCGGACGCGGAACTTGCGGGAGAAGATGGTGATCTCCTCCCAGAGTTCGCCGAGCCGGAAGCCCAGGTTCCAGACGGTGGAATCGATCCAGGAATCGATCCGGAGCAGGAGGTGGCGCTTTCTGCGCGGACGCCCGGGAGGGAGCTCTTCGGATGACTGTGGCTCGTCCTGCACCTTGGTTGTTCCCGCTTGAATTCCTCGCTCTTTTCGATGGGATGTGCTTGACGCCGTCCCCTCAAGGGATCAAGAGCATGAGCCTCCCACCGTTATTCAGCAATAGCTGACAAATGGTTGACGCGCGATAGCCAAATCGCAACAGGGTAAAGGACAATGGGGCAGGTTTGTTCCGGAATGCCACAAATGTGATGCCCGTCCGATGCAGGACCGATGACTGACGAACCTTTCTGGAAAACCAAGCGGCTGAACGAGATGACGCAGGAGGAATGGGAAAGCCTCTGCGACGGCTGCGGCCTCTGTTGTCTCAACAAGCTGGAGGACTGGGACACCGGCGAGGTGGCCTTCACTTCGGTTGCCTGCCGTCTGCTCGACGGCCATAGCTGTCGCTGTTCCGATTACGAGAACCGCCAGGCGACGGTTCCCGAATGCATCCAGCTCACCCCTGAGACGGTCGGCGAGATCAGCTGGCTGCCGCCGACCTGCGGCTATCGCCTCGTGCAGGAGGACAGGGACCTCTATTGGTGGCATCCGCTGGTTTCCGGCGATCCGGAAACCGTGCACCTTGCCGGCATTTCCGCCCGTGGCCGAACGATCAGCGAGGCGGAAGTCGATATCGAGGATTACGAGGACTACCTGGTCGATTGGCCGCTGACGGTGGGGGAGGATGCCGACGACCCCCGCCTTGCCGAAGAACGGAAGGCCGCACTCGGCCGCGGCGATGCCGACGCGGTTTCGCTGCCGGAGCTGCTCGCGCGTGATGGGGTGAAGGGATAAATTTTGACCATCCCTTGAAAAACCCATCTGTTGGGTTATTTTGAGGTATGGTTGTTGTCCACCGTGCTTTCGGCTTTCGTTTTGTAATCTATACCGCCGATCACGAGCCGGCCCATATTCATATCACGGGTGCGGGGCAGGCCAAGGTCAATCTCCTTGGTGCAGATGGCAGTCCTGAGATCGAATACAGCATCGGCATCAAGCGTTCCGATTTGCGCCGGTTGCTTGCGGAAGTCGAAGAGCACCAAGATCGTCTATTGAAGGAATGGGAGCGAATTCATGGCTAACCTGACGGATGCGGCGCTCCGTGACGCTGAGGAAAGGGGCCGGAAACTGCTCGAAATCGAGCCGCGGGCTAAAGCTGCGTACTATGATGCCACCAGCGGCCGGGTCGTTGTCGATTTGGTCAATGGCTGCACGTACGTCTTTCCGGTTCAACTTGTTCAGGATCTCCAAGGGGCCAGTGAACCCGATCTGGCGGAGATCGAAGTGGACGGATTGGGGTTCAATTTGCATTGGCCGGCTTTGGACGTGGATCTATATGTGCCCGCCTTGGTGAGCGGCATATTTGGCACTCGTGAATGGATGACCAAGGAACTGGCCCGTATGGCCGGCCGCGTTACGTCGCCGGCGAAGGCCGCTGCAGCCCGTTCCAATGGTGCAAAAGGTGGTAGGCCAAAGAAAACCGCCAACCACTGATCTTTGAAATCTAGCGCGTTGTTAGTGACGGTTACCTCGCGATAGGGCAGGCGACCTGACCAGTCCGTGTCGCGTACCTTCCGCGCCTCCTCCAAACGGGTGATTGCCAAAGCAGCGCACTGCGCCATCATCGTCGTGTTCGATTGAATGATCGATGATCCGAATTTCCGTCGAGGAGGAACGGCAATGAGCGCAGATCGCGGCGATACCTATCATTTGCTTGGAAATCTCATCCGCTTCCATGTCCGGCCGCCGGAGAGCGGAGGCGGTTATTGCCTTGTGGAGCTTCGCACCGCGCCCGGTGCCGGCGCTCCCCCGAACCGGCACCCGGAAGACGACGAGGTCTTCTACGTGCTGGAGGGCGAGTTCGAGTTCAGGGTGGGGGAGGAGAATATCCCGGCGCGGTCGGGCGATTGCGTGAAGGTGCCGAACGGGGCGGTGCATGCCTTCCGGAATGTGGGGCCGGCGCCGGCGCGCATGCTGGTCATCAATTCTCCCGGCCGGATACACGAGGCCTTCTTCAGCGAGGCGGGCGACCTTGTGCCGGACGGCACGACGGATTTCCCGGTCCAGGATGGGCCGCCGGATATCCCGCGTGTGCTTGAAATCGGCGCCCGCAACCGAATGGAATTCCTGGTCGGAGCGGCGAATGAGGCCCACGCCTGAGAAATGTTGAAATGGCCTCTTGACCTTCCAATGATGGGAAGGTCCACATAGGGCGGGAACTGGAGATTCCTGCCTATGAACGAGATTGTAAAAACGAACCGTCCCATCGAACCCTTCACCGTTCCCGTCGAGGGCATGACCTGCGCTTCCTGCGTGCGCCGCGTGGAAAACGCCGCCGCCAAGGTGCCGGGCATCGATAGAAGCGCCGTCAATTTCGCGACGAAGAAGCTGACGGTCGAGTCGGCCGAGGGGTTTTCGCCGGAGGATCTCGAAAAGGCGATCAGGAAGGTCGGCTACGAAATCCCCGCCGCCGCCATGCGGCATGCGCTGCACGAGGCGGGAATGCTGGCGGATGCCCCCTCATCCGGTCCTTCGGACCACCTTCTCACCAACGGTGTGAGGGGGCATTCGGCAAGCCACGCCCATTACGCCCACGATCACTCTGCCCACCAGCAAGCCGCCAGCGCCAGCGACCCTCATGACCACATGCACATGCATGCCGGCGAGGAGGGGGTGCTGAAGCGCGATCTCCTGATCGCGCTTGTGCTCACGCTGCCGCTCTTCGTGCTGGAAATGGGAAGCCATTTCTACGATCCCTTCCATCACTGGCTGATGGGGATCGTTGAGACGCAGAACCTCTATTACCTCTACTTCGCGCTTGCGACCGCCGTGATCTTCTGGCCCGGCTTCCGCTTCCTGAGGATCGGCCTGCCGGCGCTCTTCCGCGGCGCGCCGGAAATGAATTCGCTGGTCGCCGTCGGCGTTCTGGCAGCCTATGGCTATTCGCTGGTGACGACGTTCGCGCCGCATCTGCTGCCTGAAAGCGCCCGCTACGTCTATTACGAGGCGGCGGCCGTCATCGTCACGCTCATCCTGTTCGGCCGGCTGCTCGAAGCCCGCGCGACAGGCCGCACCGGCGAGGCGATCCAGAAGCTGGCCGGCCTGCAGGCCAAGACCGCACGGGTGGAGCGCGACGGCAAGGTGGTCGATCTTCCCGCCGGCGAGGTAGTCGCGGGCGATATCGTGGTCATCCGGCCCGGCGAACGCATTCCGGTGGACGGCACGGTGATCGACGGCCAGTCCAATGTCGATGAATCGATGATCTCCGGCGAGCCGCTGCCGGTGGAAAAGGCAGCCGGCGCCTCGGTGGTGGGCGGCACGATCAATAAGACCGGCGCCTTCCGTTTCCGCGCCGACAAGGTCGGTCGCGACACCATGCTGGCGAGTATCATCCGCATGGTGGAGCAGGCGCAAGGGGCTAAGCTGCCGATCCAGACGCTGGTGGACCGGATCACGGCATGGTTCGTGCCGGCCGTCATCGTGTTGGCGGCGCTGACCTTCGCCGTCTGGTTCTTCTATGGGCCGAGCCCGGCGCTCACCCATGCGGTGGTCAACGCGGTGGCCGTGCTCATCATCGCCTGCCCCTGTGCCATGGGGCTTGCGGTGCCGACCTCGATCGTCGTGGGTGGTGGCAGGGCCGCCGAGTTCGGCGTCCTCTTCCGCAAGGGCGAGGCGCTGCAGGAACTGCGCAATGTCGAAATCGTCGTGCTCGACAAGACCGGCACCGTGACCAAGGGCCGGCCGGAACTGACCGATCTCGTGGCCGCCGAAGGCTTTGACGAGAAGGAGGTGCTGGGTCTTGTCGCAGCCGTTGAGGCGCAATCCGAGCATCCGATCGCAGACGCCATCGTCAAGGCGGCGGAGACAGGCGGCATCATTCTGCCGAAGGTGCGGAATTTCGAATCCGTCACCGGCTACGGCATTCAGGCCGAGATCGACGGCCGTAGGGTTGCCGTCGGCGCGGATCGCTTCATGCAGAAGCTGGGCCTTTCGGTGGAAGGTTTTGCGGAAGCCGCAGCGCGCCTTGCCGACGAGGGCAAGACGCCGATCTATGCCGCGATCGACGGCAAGGTGGCGGCGGCGATCGCGGTGGCCGATCCCCTGAAGCCGGCAAGCCGCGACGCGATCCGGGCCTTGCGGCAGATGGGCATAGAGGTCGCCATGGTAACGGGCGACAACCGCCGCACGGCGGGGGCCATCGCCCGCCAGGTCGGCATCGACAAGGTCGTGGCCGAGGTGCTGCCGGACGGCAAGGTGAAGGCGCTGCATGAGCTGCGCGCCGGCGGGCGCAAGGTGGCCTTCGTGGGCGACGGCATCAACGACGCCCCGGCGCTGGCGGAAGCCGATATCGGCATCGCCATCGGCACCGGCACGGACGTGGCGATCGAAAGCGCCGACGTGGTGCTGGTCGGCGGCGAGCTATCCGGCGTGGTCGCGGCGATTTCCATGAGCCGGGCGACGATGAGGAACATCAAGCAGAACCTCTTCTGGGCCTTCGGCTATAACGTGGCGCTGATCCCGGTCGCGGCAGGCTTGCTCTACCCGGCCTTCGGCTGGTTGCTTTCGCCGATGATCGGGGCTGCCGCCATGGCGCTTTCCAGCGTCTTCGTGCTCGGCAATGCGTTGAGGTTGAAGGCTGTAAAACCATAGCAATTCCAGCAAAAGCGGGAACCGGTTTTGCGTCCGGAATTGCGTCAAAGCAGATAGATGGAGATCATACATGAATATCGGCCAGGCCTCCGAAGCGTCCGGCGTTTCGGCCAAGATGATCCGCTATTACGAGGAGATCGGCTTGATCCGCCCCATGGGCCGCACCGGCAACAATTACCGGGTTTATGGCGAGGACGAGGTGCATATCCTGCGTTTCATCAAGCGGGCGCGCTCGCTCGGCTTCTCGCTGGAAGAGACCGAGACGCTTCTGAAGCTCTGGCAGGACCAGAGCCGGGAGAGTGCCGCGGTGAAGGAGGTGGCGAGCACCCATATCAAGGACCTGGAGCGCCGCATCGCGGAGATGCAGGGCATGGTGAAGACGCTGAAGCATCTCGCCCATTGCTGCGGCGGCGACAGCCGGCCGAACTGCCCGATCCTCGACGATCTGGCCGGCGAGGCGCCTCCGATGAAGAAGATGAAACAGCATGCTTGAGGCCGCCGGGATCTGTTCGAAACATCCCTCCCAAACCGGCCGGGGTCGAGCCGCTTGTCTCGACCCGACCTGCGGACCCCCACAAGGGGGAGGGCTTAACTCGCCGCTCCCGTCGCCGCTCATTCAAGGCAAGTGATTGCCGCGAGTCCTCTCCCCCCTTGTGGGGGAGATGGCCGGCAGGCCAGAGGGGGAATTTCCAAGCACCCTTGACCTTCCCATTATAGGAAGGTGCAGAAGGATTTTGATAGAAAAGGAGTTACCGATGACTGCGATTTTCAACATCCCTGACATGACCTGCGGCCATTGCGAGAAGACCGTGCGCGGTGCGCTCGGCGAAGTGCTGCCAGGCGCCCCGGTCACCGTCGATCTCACGTCGAAGATCGTCACCGTGGAAGGTGATGCCGCCGTGGCCGAGGAAGCGATCCGCGAAGCGGGCTACAGCCCCGAGCGGGTGGGGACTTGACGCCAGCCGCCCTGGATTAAGCTTCCACCCCCCTCTGCCCGGCAGGGCAGAGG
>NZ_JBHFJG010000029.1:13955-35477 GCF_057559155.1 Rhizobium moroccans
GCAGAGGGGGGTAAGCAACGGCTCCTGCTCCAGTATTCGGAACTCTTGAGGTGCTCAGCATGTTCTTCTTCCAGGAGGAGATGAACATGCAACGTGTTCCGAACCACCATCACGATCTGGCGTTCTATATCGGGCTCAATCTGGCCCTTGCCTGCGCGATCCTGGCAAGCATGTGGCTCTATTGACGGCGGGTGCCGAGCGCCTGCCTAGCCCCTGAACGCCCGCTCCAGCTCTGCGATGTCGAGCTTCACCATCTGGAGCATGGCTTCCGTCGCCCGCTTCGCCGCTTCCCGATCGGGGTTGGCGACCATATCGCCGAGGCTGCGCGGAGCGATCTGCCAGGAAAGGCCCCAGCGATCCTTGAGCCAGCCGCATTGCTGGGGCGAGCCGCCGTTTTCGAGGAACGCGTTCCAGATGCGGTCGATTTCCGCCTGGCTCTCGCATTGGACGGCGATTGAGAAGGAATAATTGAAGGCTTCCGGGCGGCGGGCTTCGAAGGCGGAAAAATTCTGCCCGCCAAGCGAAAGCTCGACGATGATGACGCTGCCGGGCGGGCCGCTCGGCGTTTCGGTGGGCATGGTGGTTTTGCGGATGATCCGGGAATTCGGAATGATCGAGATGTAGAATTCGACCGCCTCGGTCACTTCCTTCTCGAACCAGAGAGTTGAAACAACGTGCGCCATCGGGGTCCTCCTTAGTACCGCTGGTATGTCGCCAATGACGACATGGGCCAAAAAATCCGGAGCGCATTGCGAGGCGCTCGGGGACGTTCACGAACGAAGGACGTTTGAAGTTTGGGGAAACCGACACATGCCGGCGCGAAAAAATGGGGCGCGTGCGCGGGCAAATCCGGCTCGCTGCCGGCAACGTCAGGGGCCGGAAAAGCCGCGCTGGTCCGCCAGGGCGCGGGCCTTCCGGCCGATGACGCAGTACGCCCTCAGAAAAAGTGGGGGCCCGGCCGTTTTTCCCGTCCGAGCCCCCGGCAGTTCTGTTTTAGGCATGAGGATGATGGCATATCCCGAGGATTAAACATCACCCTTTTGGGGGAGGCGCGCGAGGCGCCTCCGAATTTCTCTGTTTTTAGAACTTCACGCCGATGCCGACGTTGATGACATGCTGGTTGAAGTCGGCGTCGAGGCCACCGAGATCGCCGCTGCCGAAGTCGTTGTAGCGATATTCGAGGCGTCCGAAGACATTGTCGGTGAAGGCATAATCGAGGCCCGCGCCGAGCGTCCAGCCGTGCAGCGTGTCGTCTTCGTCGAAGCCGGGGCCTTCCAGCTTGACGTTGGTGGCCGTCCAGCCGCCTGCCGCATAGAGCAGGGCCCGGTCGAAGGCATAGCCGACGCGGCCGCGTACCGAACCGGAGAAGCCGGACTTGGCCTCGAGGCCGCCGCCATAGTCGTGGTCGTTCCAGTCGTAGTTCACGTCGCCTTCGATACCGACGACGAAGCCGCTGGACATCTGCCAGTTATAGCCGACGAAGCCGCCCATGCGCCAACCGTCGAAGGATTCGTCGCCGAGGATTTCGATATCGCCGTCACCCCAGCCATGGCCGCCATGCAAACCGATATAGGGGCCGGCCCAGGTGAAGACGGGCGTCTCCACGGCTACGGGAGCCTCGGGGATCTGTTCGACAGCGTCAGCCGCATAAACTACGGAAGACGCGGTCATGGCGGCCGACGCTGCGAGGATGAAAATTGCCTTCATGATTCTTCCCTCCGTTGAGTGGTGCAAAGGATGGTAGGGCAATTCTCTTAAAAAGCTGTAGCTAAAATATCACGCCAGGTAGAAACCGCACCCTTGAGCGCCCCCAGATAAGCCCATGAAATGGCACATATATAATTTTGGTGGTCGCCATTGACCTCAACTGGACTTGAGGTTGTAGCTTCCCCGCCGACTTGAAAACCACGGGGATTTGCGTGTCAAACACAAGAAATACGGAATGGTCGGCGCTGTTTGCCGGCAACCATGGGCTCATGCTGGGCCTGATCTCGGCGGGCATCGGCCTGCATGCCTTCAACCAGTTCGCGATCGTCGCGGCCATGCCTCTCGCCGCCGCCGAACTCGGCGGCATGAGCGCCTTCAGCTGGGCCTACAGCCTCTATTTCATCGGCTCCATCGCGGGCGGCACGGGCGCCGCTTCCTTCCGCGACCGCTTCGGCACGCGGGCCGCTCTTCTCTTTTCCAGCTTCGTCTTCGCCGCCGGCGGGCTGATGGCGCTCGCCGCTCCCACCTTCTCCTGGATTCTCGCCGGGCGATTGCTGCAGGGCATCGCCGACGGGCTGATCGTGGCGATCTGCTACAGCCTCATCCCGGCCAATTTCCCTTCCGCGCTGATCGCCAAGGTGTTCGCGGTGGAGGCGGTGGTCTGGGCAGTGACGGCGCTTGCTGGCCCGGTGGCCGGCGGATGGCTGACCGAGGCCTTCTCCTGGCGCATCTCCTTCCTTGCGAGCGCACCGCTGCTTCTCCTGCTGCCGGTCTTCGTGCTGGCCGCAAAGCCGCGCACCACCGAGGCCGCGGCCACCCACTTCCAGCCGGTCTCTATCGGCCTCTGCCTTGCCGCCGCGCTCGTATTGTCGCTTTCGGCCGTCATGGAGCGGGCGGAGATGCAGGTTGCCACGCTTTCGGCCGGCGCCGGGCTCTTCATGCTGACGCTGAGGCTCGACGGCCGGGTGGGGAAAAAGCTCTTCCCCGAAGGCGCCTTCCGCCTCCGCTCGGTGCTCGGCCATGGGTTCTGGGTCCTGTTCCTGATGTCGGCCGCCCATTCGGTCGGCAGCGTCTACCTGGCGCCGATGGCGGCGGAAACCTGGGGTTACGGCCCGGCGGCGGTAGGTTACATCGTCGTGCTGATGGCGCTGACCTGGAGCGTGGTCGCCGTGGTGGCGAGCTGGGCGAAGAGCCTGCCGCGACGGCATTTCTGGCTGCGGAGCGGCCCGCTCTTCCAGTTTGTCGGCTTCATCGCCATCGCGATTTCGCTCAGCGAGGGTTCGATCTGGCTGCTGATCTTCGGGCAGATGGCGATCGGCACCGGCTTCGGCACCGCCTGGGCGAATGTGAACCAGGCGGCCATGGAGGCGGCGACGCTCGCCGAGCGGGACCTCACCAGCGCGCTTTTGCCGACCATCTCCACCGCGGGCTATGCGGTGGGCGCCGGCCTTGCCGGCATGATCGCCTCGGCAACGGGTCTGGTGGAAAAGCTCGCGGCGGGTGAGGCAAGCGGCCCGGCCGCCTGGCTCTACGGCGTTGCCGCGGCCGGTGCGCTCGTGACCTTCCTGCTCGGCTTCGGGGTGAGGTTGAAGGCGGAGTAAAGTCGGGCGCAACCAATCCGCTTTTTCCTTGTTCGGAGAATCGGCTGTTCCCATATTGAAGGGAGCGGCCGATACCGGCCCCCAAGGGAGTTCTGCTTGTTCCAGTTCGACAATTCCTACGCCCGCCTGCCGGACAGGTTCTACGCCTCGGTCTATCCCGAGCCGGTGGAAGGCCCTGTCCTCTTGAAATTCAACGAGGCGCTGGCGGCGGAACTGAAGATCGAAGCGGACCTGACTGACCCGAAGCGGCTGGCTGCCATGCTGGCCGGCAATGTCGTACCGCAAGGGGCCGCACCGATCGCCATGGCCTACGCCGGCCACCAGTTCGGCAGCTTCGTGCCGCAGCTCGGCGATGGGCGGGCGATCCTGCTCGGCGAGGTGGTGGACGCGAGCGGCCGGCGCCGCGACATCCAGCTCAAGGGCTCGGGGCCGACGCCCTTTTCCCGAAGGGGTGACGGGCGGGCCGCGCTCGGGCCGGTGCTTCGGGAATATATCGTTTCGGAAGCCATGCATGCGCTCGGCATCCGCGCCACGCGGGCTCTTGCCGCGGTCGCGACCGGCGAGCCGGTCTATCGCGAGCGGGTGGAGCCGGGCGCAATTTTCGTGCGGGTCGCGGCGAGCCATGTCCGGATCGGCACGTTTCAGTTCTTCGCCGCGCGCGGCGACAATGAGGCGATCCGGCTCTTGGCGGATTACGTGATCGGGCGGCACTATCCCGAGCTTGAAGGCACGGAAAAGCCCTATCTGGCGCTGCTACGCGCCGTGGCGCTGGCGCAGGCCGATCTCGTGGCGCGCTGGCTCGGCATCGGCTTCGTCCATGGGGTGATGAACACCGACAACATGACGATTTCCGGCGAGACGATCGATTTCGGACCTTGCGCCCTCCTCGACGAATACGATCCGATGAAGGTTTTCTCCTCCATCGACCACATGGGCCGCTATGCCTATCGCAACCAGCCGGGGATCGCCCAGTGGAACATCGCGCGGCTGGCCGAATGCCTGCTGCCGCTGCTCGACGAGGATCAGGATAAGGCGGTGGACGAGGCGAATGCCGTGCTGAAGGAGTTCGGCGAGCATTTTCAGGCGCGCTGGCTCGAGGTGTTCCGCGCCAAGATCGGGCTCTTCCGGCAAGAGGAGGGCGATGGCGATCTGGTGCAGGCGCTGCTCGGCGCCATGCACGAGGGGCAGGCGGATTTCACGCTGGCCTTCCGGCGGCTTTGCGATGCGGCGGAAGGATCGGACGAGGCCTTTCTTTCCGGCTTTTCCGAACCGGAAAAGGCGCGCGAATGGCTGGCGACATGGCGGGAACGGCTGGCGAAAGAGCCGCAGTCCGATGAGGTGCGAGCCGCTGCGATGCGGACGGTCAACCCGGCCGTCATTCCCCGCAATCACCGGATCGAGGAGGCGATCGTTGCCGCGACCGCCGGCGACATGCAGCCTTTCGAACGCCTGCTGGCGGCGCTGGAACGGCCCTATGAGGATATCGCCGAGTTTGCCGATTTCACCGTGCCGCCGAAGCCCGAGGAGCGAGTGATGAAGACGTTCTGCGGGACGTAGATCGGCTACGCAGTGTTGCTGCCCCTCATCCGCCTGCCCAGCCCCGCCTCACGCTCCCAGAATTCTATCAACCGTAATGGGAAGATGCCGGATGCGCTTGCCGGTGGCGTGGAAGATGGCGTTTGAGACGGCGGCGGCGACGCCGACGATGCCGATCTCGCCGAGCCCCTTGGCGCCGATCGGGCTCACCTTGTCGTCCTCTTCCTCCACGAAAACGACCTCAATATCCTCGATATCCGCATGGGCGGGCATATGATATTCTGCGAGATTGTGGTTCATGATCCGGCCGGTGCGGTGGTCGATCATGCCTTCCTCGTGAAGCGCCATGCCGATGCCCATGACGACGCCGCCGAGAATCTGGCTGCGGGCTGTCTTGGGATTGAGGATGCGCCCGCCGGCGATCGCGCTGACGACGCGGGTGACGCGGGGGATGCAGAGATCCTCATCCACCTTCACTTCCACGAAAACGGCCGAATGGGTGTAGCTGATGAACTTCTTCATCTGCGCCTCGTCCGGCTCGATCTTGCCGTGCTCCTCGATGAAGGAGACGCCGGCGGCGTCCATGATATCGCCGATCGAAAGGCCGATCTGGTGGTTGCGTTCGAGCACGAGCCGGCCTTCGCTGATGGAGACGTCTTCCTCCGATGCGCGGGCAAGCGGTGAGTTCGGCATCCCCTTCGCGTGGGCAAGCAGCGTTTTGACGGCCGCTTTCGAGGCGACCTGGACGGCCGAGCCGGAGGAGGCGGCGGTGCGCGAACCGCCCTCGACGCCGGTCTTCGGCAGGGTGGAATCCCCGATCTCCACCTTGACCCGGCCGAGGGGGACGCCGAAGGTCTCGGCAGCGATCTGACCGAGGATGGTATAGGTGCCGGTGCCGATATCGGAGGCGGCCGCCGAGACGGTGACCGCGCCATCGACTGAGAGGCGCACCCGGGCTTCCGCCGGCGCGATCGACGCTTCCCAGACGCCGCCCGCCATGCCCCAGCCGACGAGATCGTGGCCTTCGCGCATCGAGCGGGGCGAGAAGGAGCGCCGATCCCAGCCAAAACGGGCGGCGCCTTCCCGATAGCAGGCGTCGAGCGCCTTGGAGGTGAACTGCTTGCCCTGGTTCTGGTCGTGGTCGGCGAAGTTGCGGCGCCTCAGTTCCAGCGGGTCGATGCCGACCTCGTAGGCGAGTTCGTCCATGGCCGTTTCGAGTGCCGTGACGCCGGTGGCGGCACCCGGCGCGCGCATGTCGCCCGGCGTGGAGACATCCAGCTTGGCGAGTTCGTATGAAAGTCTGACATTGTCGCATCGATAGGCGAGCCCGGACCAGTTGACGACATTCTCCTGATAGTCCTCGTAGCGCGAAGTGGCCTGCACGGCATGGTGCATGACCGATTGCAGGCGGCCGTCGCGATCGGCGGCGAGCGAGACCCGCTGGACGGTGGCCGGACGCCAGGTGAGATAGAACATCTCGCGGCGGGAAAGCTCCACCTTGACCGGACGCTGGAGATCGAGACTCGCCATGACGGCGAGGAAAAGCTGGTGCTTGGGGCGCAGGCCCGCGCCGAAGGCTCCGCCGACGAAATCGTTCCTGACCTTCACCTTTTCAGGATCGAGGCCGAAGACATTGCAGACATAGGCCTGGGTGTTCTGCGGCCCCTGCGTCTTGTCATGGATGGTGAGGCCGCCGTTTTCGAAGAGCACCGTCGTGCCGAAAAGCTCCATCGGATTATGGTGCTCTCCTTCCAGCACGTATTCGGCGGAGACCGTGCATGGCGCGGCCGCGAAGGCCTGTTCCGGCTCGCCGCGGGGAGGGGGCGGAACCATGCTCTCGCCGCGCGGCTCGGCCGGAACATAGCTCTGCCGCCTTTCGCGGAGGATATCGGTATGGGGCTCGTCCGCGATGTAGCGGATGCGGATGAGGGAGGCGGCATCTCGCGCGGCCTCGAAACCCTCGGCGATCACCAGCGCCACCGGTTGGCCGTCGTAAAGGATGCGTCCGTTTTCGAGCGGCCGGAACGGGTGGCCGGGCACGGCGGCTGTGTCCTTCCACTTGTCGTCGCTTTCCGCCGTTTGGGGCCGGCTTTCATGGGTATAGACCTTCACCACGCCGGGAAAGCGCTCGGCCTCGGCCGTGTCGATCTCCGCGATGCTGCCGGCGGCAACGGTGGAGACCGCGACGAAGCCGTGCAGCAGGCCCGGCGCGTGATGCTCGGCGGCATAGTGCGCCTGGCCGGTGACTTTCAGCGGCCCCTCGATGCGGGAGAAAGGAAAGCCGACGATCCGCGAATGATTGAGCATGGCGAATTTCTCTATTGGAAGGCTTTGACGGTCTGGTCCTGCGGCGTGCCGGCGGCCGCCTGGGAGAGCGCCCGCACGATTGCCCGATGGGCGAGCGGGATCTTGAAATCATTGCCGCCCTGGCCCTTCGCGCCGGCCAGAAGCCGCACCGCGACCTTGCGGAAGGTCTCTTCCGTCGGCGGTGCGCCGGCGAATTCGGCCTCCGCCAGACTGTCGCGCCAGGGCATGTGGGCCACGCCGCCGAGCGCCACGCGCAGATCGACGATCTCGCCATCGGCAATATCCATGGCCGCGGCGACCGAGACCAGCGCGAAGGCAAAGGAAAGCCGGTCGCGCAGTTTCAGGTAGCTGTGATGGGGGACGAAGTGATTGCCCTCCAGCCGGACGGCGAGAACCATTTCTCCCGGAGCCAGCGTGTTGTCGCGCTCCGGATGATCGCCGGGCAGCCGGTGGAATTCGGCAAACGGGATATAGCGGCGGCCTTCCGGCCCCTCGACCTCGACGGTTGCGGCGAGCGCCGCCAGCGCCACACACATATCGGATGGGTGGACGGCGATGCATTTGTCGCTGGCGCCGAGAATGGCATGGATGCGGTTGACGCCGCCGATCGCCGAGCAGCCGGAGCCCGGCTCGCGCTTGTTGCAGGGGCTCGACGGATCGTAGAAATAATAGCAGCGCGTGCGCTGGAGCAGGTTGCCGCCGGTGGTGGCGGCGTTGCGGAGCTGCGGCGAGGCACCGGCGAGAATGGCACTAGCAAGCAGCGGATAGCGTTCCTTCACACGAGAGTCGTAGGCGACGGCGGCATTGCTGACGAGCGCGCCGATGCGCAGGCTGCCGTCCGCAAGCTCCTCAATCTGCCTGAGCGGCAGGTGGTTGATATCGATGATGGCGGCGGGGTGCGCCACCTCGTATTTCATCAGGTCCACGAGATTGGTGCCGCCGGCAAGCAATTGCGCCTCGGGATTGGCGACAAGTGCGGCAACGGCCTCGCGGACGGTTTCGGCGCGGGTATAATCGAAGGGCCTCATTCCGCCGCCTCCCGGAGAACCGCCTGGTTGCCCATGACCTCCTCGACGGCGTCGGCGATATTGGTATAGGCGCCGCAGCGACAGAGATTGCCGCTCATCAGCTCGCGGATATCGGCGCGGGAATGGGCATGACCTTCGGCAAGCAGGCCGGCGGCGGAACAGATCTGCCCCGGCGTGCAATAGCCGCACTGATAGGCATCGTGCTCCAGGAAGGCCTTCTGCAGCGGGTGCATGTTTTCCGGCGTGCCGAGCCCTTCGACGGTGGTGATCTCGGCGCCGTCGACGCTGACGGCGAGCTTGAGACAGGAATTGATCCTCTCGCCATCGATGAGAACCGTGCAGGCGCCGCACTGGCCCTGATCGCAGCCCTTCTTGGTGCCGGTGAGCTGCAGGGGTCCGCGCAGAAGATCGAGAAGCGTGACCCAGGGGTGAAGCTCGAACCGGTGGCGCTCGCCGTTGACGGTGAGCGTGACGGGTATGCTGGGGAGGGAATGACTTGCGCCGGTCTCCATGGTCTGCCCTTTCCACGATCGGTTGGCCCACGATCGATTGGCGACGTAACCCCGGGATTTGGAAGATGTTCCTTCCTGAACAGGAAATAAACTTTAGATTGCATTATTATTGTACGTACGATATTTATTGAAATCTGGGGGATGCGGGGGTTAGATTGGCGTGAAGATCGTTTATGATCCGCCGAAGCGTTTGAGGAACCTCGAGAGCAGAGGCCTCGATTTTGAAGACGTCGACATGGAGTTCTTTGCCTCGGCGGTGGTCTTTCCGGCAAGGGATGGCCGCTACAAGGCCATCGGCTTCCTGAACGGGATGATCATTGCGGTTATCTTCAGACCGCTTGGAATGGAGGCGATCTCGATCGTTTCCATGCGACGGGCCAGCCGAAAGGAAAGGCAAGCGTTATGAGCAGGAAACGGATTCCAGAAATTTCAGATGCCGAGGAGGCTGAAATCCAGCGGCAGATTGCCCAAGATCCGGAGGATTGCGAGATAAGCGACGAAGAGATCGCCGAGGGTGGCAAACCGTTTCGCGAGGTCTTTCCCGAACTTTATGGCAGCATCCTGCGTTCGCGTGGTCGGCCGCCGCTCGAAACGACCAAGACACCTGTCACGATCCGCCTCGATCCCGATATCGTCGAACATTACAAGGCCAAGGGAAAGGGCTGGCAAAGCCAGATGAATGACGACCTCCGGAAGGCTGCGGGGTTGAAGGCCGGTCGGCGATAAAAATCGCGTGGATAGGAAAATAGTCCTTGACGGCGTGACGGTAGTTTGGTAGGTTTTGGTTATCGTCGAAGAATTGCGACCGGCGGGTAGCCTTGAGAGGCAGACGGTCGCAAGGCTTCCAGTCAATTGGCCCGGCTCAAGCAGACCGGGCTTTCTTTTTTCCAGGATTTCGGCAGCGTTTCGTCGGTGGTGGTTTAAGGCCGCCGGCGCGGTTTCGCGTGCCTTTTGGATATCGGCCATGAATGAATTCGAGACTTTCGAACCGGCGCTTTTCGGGCTCTGGGCGGAACGGCCGCGCTATGACGAGGCCGTGCGCATGGAGGATTTGGACCTCGCCAAAAGGGTGCGCGGCGTGCTGCTGGAAACCAAATCGGCCGAAGGGACCCGTTCCGAGGCCGAGGAACTGCGGCGGCTGCTCAACGAGATGACCGTGGAGATGCGCGCGCAGTTTTCGACCTTCCGCAAGCTGCGCGCGACCGCCGAGGCGCTTCTCGACGGCGGCGACGAGGCGGCGCAAAAGCTCGCCCGCGCCGACGTGAAGGCCGCGACCGACGCCATGTCGCTGATCGTGCGCACGCTCGAAAAGGTGGACGCCCTGCAGCGCCAGCTTGCCCGCGACCGGGAAGCGGAGGCCGAGCGGCAGGCGGAGGAGGGCGGTTATGAGGAGGCCAAGGCCCGCTTCATGAAGCTTATCGAGGACCGTGCCAATGAAAACGCTTTCCGCCTTTACGAAGCATGGAAACGGGATGGTCCACCGACCTCAGTTATCGAGAGGGTTGGGCGCTGCGCCGCCGAGCCAGCGGACATTGCGGCGGGCGCAGGAGCGGACGGCGGGCAAGGCATTGTTGCTTTCGAAGCGGCTGAATCAAGGCGTACGGACAATCGCGGCCGTGCGTGAGGAAAGCCTGGAGGCCGTGAGGCAAGGTAGCGCGCTTGGCGAGCGGATAACAGACGGTGTCGCGATGGCCGATGGGCAGGTGCCGACCTTTGTTGATGAGAGCGCCGCAGGGTCACTTCCCGTCATCCCTGTGCTTGTCACAGGGATCCAGCAGCGCCGCGGCGGCGGCGCGGAAGAGTCTTTTCAGCCCAAAGACTTGGGCTGGCTGGATTCCTGTGACAAGCACAGGAATGACGGAGATATGTTGGCTCCGGAGTGTTCCGATCCCTACGCCGACTTCATTTTCGGCCTCGACCGGGACTGGGATTTCAATGGCCGTTCCGAACAAAAGCCCCCCGAAGGCGATTGGCGCACCTGGCTCGTTATGGGCGGGCGGGGTTCGGGCAAGACGCGGGCGGGCGCGGAATGGGTGCATGCGCTGGCTTGCGCCTCCGAGCGTTCGAACCTGAGGATCGCGCTGGTGGCCGAGACGCTGGGCGATGCCCGCGAGGTGATGATCGACGGCGTTTCCGGCATTTGCCGCATTGCGCGGGGCAAGCGGCCGGAATTCGAGATCTCGCGGCGAAGGCTCGTCTGGCCGAACGGGGCCGTGGCGCAGATATTCTCCTCGGAAGATCCGGAGAGCCTGCGCGGACCTCAATTCCACTTTGCCTGGTGCGACGAGCTCGCCAAGTGGAAATATCCGGAAGAGACTTTCGACATGCTGCAGTTCGGTCTGCGGCTCGGGGCCGATCCGCGCCAGCTCGTGACGACGACGCCGCGGCCCGTGCCGGTGCTGAAGCGGCTGATCGCCGAGCCGGGAACGCGGCTCGTGAGGATATCGACCAGGGAAAATTCCGGCAACCTGGCGCCGGGCTTCATCCAGGCGCTCGAAGGGCGTTATGGAGGCACACGACTGGGAAGACAGGAACTCGACGGTGAGCTGATCGAGGACCGTGAAGACGCGCTCTGGAAGCGCGACGACCTCGAAACCTGTGTGATCCGCTTCACCGGAGCGCTGCGGCGCATCGTCGTGGCGGTCGACCCGCCCTCGGGCGCGGGAGCAAGTTCCTGCTGCGGCATCGTGGTGGCCGGGATCGAGGCGGGCGGACGCGGCGTGGTGCTGGCGGACTGCTCGGTGGAAGGGAAAAGCCCCGCCGGCTGGGCGCATGCGGTGGCGAGAGCCTACGAGCGTTTCCGGGCCGACCGGGTGGTGGCGGAGGTCAACCAGGGCGGCGAGATGGTGGCGGCCATGTTGAAAAGCGTGGATGCGAACCTGCCCGTGACCATGGTGCGGGCGACGCGCGGCAAATTCCTGCGCGCCGAGCCGGTGGCCGCACTCTACGAACAGGGGCGGGTGGCCCATGCCGGAAGGTTCGCCGAACTGGAGGACCAGATGTGCGACTTCGGACCCGACGGGCTCTCCTCAGGCCGTTCGCCCGACCGGCTGGACGCGCTGGTCTGGGCGCTGACGGCGCTGATGTTCGAAGGGCAGGGCGAGCCGCGCGTGCGCGGGATCTGACGCCCTGGCTCGTCTCGCTTAAGGGCGTTTCAAGGGGATTTGAACGGATGGTGCGGGCGCGTTTTCGCGCATCTGCTGCCATTCGGATTCGAGGCGATCCAGCACATGCTGTGGGATGGGCTGCTTGGCCGGGGCGTTATCGACAGCGACTGGGGCAGATTGGTGCATCATCATGATCTCCTTTCAGCGAGCCATCTAACGTTGCTTCCTTCCTCTTGGTTCCACAGGGTTTCGCAAAAGTAAATCACCCGCCTAACGGCTTAAAACGATTTAGTTTTTCTAAACCGATTGAAACTTTCGGATTTCCTCAGAAACGTTTGACAGGGAGGGCGGCATGGGTGTCGACCGGCGCTATTTCTTCGATTGTGCGCGGGCCGAAATCTTCGGCGGCAGGCTGCGGGCAAAGCAGGTGGAGGGGGTGAGCGCGATTCTCGACGGCTGGGAAAAACGGGCTCCGGAGGGTGACCGGCAAGCGCTTGCCTATGTGCTGGCGACGGCCTTTCACGAGACCGCCGGCACCATGCAGCCGGTGCGCGAGACGCTGGCGAGGACCGATGCCGCAGCGATCGCCAGGCTGGAAAAGGCCTATGCGAGCGGCCGGCTGCGTTCTGTGAGGACGCCCTATTGGTGGCCGGATGCGGAAGGGAAAAGCTGGCTCGGACGGGGGCTCGTGCAGCTCACCCACCGGCGGAACTACGAGGCCATGTCGAAGCTGACCGGCGTGGACCTGGTGGCCGATCCGGCCCGCGCCATGGAGTTGGAGATTTCGGTGACGATCCTGATCGAGGGCATGCGGGCGGGCTCATTCACAGGCCTGAAGCTTGGCAATTATTTCGGGCCCGGCCGGTCCGACTGGCTGGGCGCGCGGCGCATCATCAACGGCACGGACCGGGCAGAACTGGTGGCCGGGCATGGAAAGGCGTTTTGCAGGGCGCTTGCCGGGGTTTGAGGCCGGGCGGATATGTGATAGCCGCGTGGCGTTGCATGAGACCGGAGTGAGACATGATCCGCCATATCGTCTTCTTCACCGCCCGGAGCCGGGAGGACCGCGACGCGGTGCTTGCCGGCCTGTCGCTGCTGACCGAGATACCGCATGCGCGGCTCCTGGAGATCGGCAGCAATGCGAAGACCGACCAGCTCGGCAACGTGGTGGATTTCGTGGTCTATGGCGAGTTCGACGACGAGGCAGCGCTTGCCGCCTACAAGGCGCATCCACTTTACCAGAAATCCATCGAGCGGGTTCGCCCGCTCCGGGAAATGCGGATCGCGGCGGATTATGATGCGGACAAGGCGGCGAAACGGCCGGTTTGATGGTTATTGGCGAATAGCGAATAGCGAATAGCGAATAGCGAATAGTGAGTAGTAAATAGTAAATAGAAGGCGAGGACTGTCTGCCTTTTGTCTCGTTACTCATAACTATTCGCCATTCGCTACTCCCTATTCGCTTCAACAAGGATTTTCCGATGAAATCTCCATTCCGGCTGCCGTGGGCCTCCACGGCGGAACGACGGCGCGTGCCTGCTGAAAAGCATATCGAGGCGAAGATGGCGGGCGGTTTCGCGATCGTTGCCGGCGAGGGCGCGGCGCACTGGTCCGGCCGCTCCTATGCGGCGCTTTCGCGCGGCGGGTTCATGAAGAACCCGGTCGCGCATCGGGCCGTGCGGATGATCGCCGAGGCCGCGGCGGCGGTACCCTGGCTTGCCTATGACGGCGCGACCGAGCTTGCCGAGCACCCCGCTCTCGGACTGCTCGCGCGGCCGAACGGCCGGCAGAGCGGACCGGATTTCTTCGAGGCGCTCTACGGGCACCTGATGCTTTCCGGCAATGCCTATGTCGAGCCGCTGGCGCTCGGCGGGGAGCTACGCGAACTGCACCTGCTTCGCCCCGACCGAGTGAGCTTGGTGGAGGGCCGCGACGGCTGGGTGGTCGCCTACGATTATCGCGCCGGCGGGGTGACGCGCCGGCTGCCGGCGGGGTGACGCGCCGGCTGCCGGCGGAGGCAACCGAGGGGGGACAGGGCCTGGCGCTGCTGCATCTCAAGCTCTTTCATCCGCTCGACGATCATTCGGGCTTTCCGCCGCTTGCGGCCGCGGGTGCAGCACTCGATCTTCACAATGCGGCGGCAAGCTGGAACAAGGCGCTGCTCGACAATTCGGCCAGGCCTTCCGGTGCGCTCGTCTACCAGCCGAAGGATGGCGGCAATCTCTCGCCCGACCAGTATCAACGGCTGAAGGACGAGCTGGAGGCCGGCTATTCCGGCGCGGTGAATGCCGGCCGGCCGCTGCTGCTCGAAGGCGGACTCGACTGGAAATCCATGGGGCTTTCGCCGAAGGACATGGACTTCATCGAGGCGAAGAACGCCGCCGCGCGTGACATAGCGCTGGGCTTGGGCGTGCCGCCGATGCTGATCGGCATTCCGGGCGACAATACCTATGCCAATTATCAGGAGGCGAACCGCGCCTTCTACCGCTTGACCGTGCTGCCGCTGATCTCCCGCACCGCCGCAAGCTTCTCCGCCTGGCTTTCGCAGGCCTTTGGCGAGCGGCTGCGGCTGGAGCCGGACCTCGACAAGGTGGCCGGGCTCTCCGCCGAACGCGATGCGCTCTGGGCGCGGGTGGGGACGGCGGCATTCCTGACGGATGAGGAGAAGCGGGAAGCGGTGGGGTATTAGTCGGGGTGGATATGGTGTATGTTGTAATACGCCGTATTACAAATGGAGGCTGCCATGACCAAGCCCGTTCTTTCCGATCCGATCACGCTTCGCCTGCCGCTCGACATCCTGGAAGACATCGAGAAGATCGCCGAGACGGCGGATCGCAGCCGGAGCTGGGTGATCGTCCGCGCGCTGAAATATTACCTGATGGCGGAGGGGAGTGAGGTGCTGAGCATCCGGCGCGGCCTGGAAGATGTCGCGGCCGGTCGAACCGTGGACGCCGACGAGTTTCTAGCTGAGCTCGATCGCCTCAATCGTGAGGATGCCGCCTGATGAAGGTGTTTCTCTCGGAAGAAGCCATACGCTATGTCGAGAGAGAAAGGGCGTATCTCGCTCAGTTCAGCCGACGTGCATCCGTAGCCTTTTCGGAACAGGTCAGGAGAGCTATTCAGCTTATCGGCGATCACCCTCGCGTCGGAACCGCGGTTGCGCCAGCCGAAGGAATTCGCCGCTTCGTATCGGCGCCCTATCATCTGGATTATATCCTCCAGGCTGACCGGATACTGATTGTTTCCATCATGCACGCCCGCCAGGGACCTGCCGATCTTGAGAAGGACGAAGACGACGTCTTCGAATGAACGCGGCTTCGGCCTTGCTGGCGCGCCGTTGAATCAACTTCTGAACTTCCGGACTCAAAGTCCGAACAAAACCCGCTAAGGGATTCGCAAGATTTGCGGAAATGGCATCCGGCGACTTCAACCGATGCTTTGCGGCGGCGTGCGTGCCCGCCGATCTATGTGCTTCACCTCAACAAGAGATTAACGATGGCTGACCTTGGCAACGAACCGGGCGTGTGGGCCGCGAAGGCCGTGGGTGCGACGGCGGGAGCCGGTATTTCGCTGATCTATCTCCTGCCCAAGAGCCGTCGCGAGGCGGCGAGCCGCTTCATGACGGGCATGAGCTGCGGGCTGATCTTCGGCGGTCCGACGGGACTGTGGCTCATCGAGCAGCTCGGCATCGCAGACGCTCTTTCCGGCACGGAGGTGATGCTGACGGGAGCGGCGGCGGCAAGCCTTTCGGCCTGGTGGGTGCTCGGCGCGCTTGCCCGAGTGGCGGAGAGGTATGGGGGAACGCGGAGGTAACTAACTGCCTCTTGTATTGCCCCTCCCGGCCTGCCGGCCACCCTCCCCACAAGGGGGAGGGAAACAAGCGGCCGGACCTCGTTCCAAAATGACCATTGATTCCTCCACCGGCCCTCAATCGGGAAGCCAGGCAGTGCGGCATATCTCCCTCCCCCTTGTGGGGAGGGTGGCCGGCAGGCCGGGAGGGGTGGCGAAAATCTCATAACAGGAGAAACCCATGCACGCTTACCGCGGGCCGCGTCCCGCCATGCGCAAATTCGCCAATCTCGAACTTGCCGGCGTGACCGGCGACGGGGCTTTTTCCGGCTATGCCAGCATCTTCGGCGAGGTCGATCTCGGCAAGGACACGATCGAGCGCGGTGCTTTCATGAACTCGCTCGTCGAGCGCGGCGCGAGGGGCGTGCGGATGCTTTACCAGCACGATCCGGCCGAGCCGATCGGCGCCTGGAAGGTGATCCGCGAGGATGCCCGCGGGCTCTATGTCGAAGGGGTGCTCTCGCCAGGCGTCGCCCGTGCCCGCGAGGTGCACGCGCTGATGAAGAGCGGAGCGCTCGACGGGCTTTCGATCGGCTTTCGCACCGTCAAGGCGCGGGCCGATGCCAAGACCGGTGTTCGGCGCATTCTGGAAGCCGATCTATGGGAAATCTCGGTGGTGACCTTTCCGATGCTGCCTTCGGCCAGGGTCTCCAACGTCAAGCATGCGCGGTTCTTCCGGGACAAGGAAACCGAGCTCGTCCGCCAGGTGCGCCGGGCGGCGAAACTCATGTTGAACTCCAGCTTCAAGGGAAAGACGATATGACGGAACAGGTGAAGATTGCGCCGGAGGTGAAGGCGGTGCCGGAAACGGTGACGGCGGCCTTCGACGATTTCATGGAAGCCTTCGAGACGTTCAAGGACACGAACGACCGCCGACTGGACGAGATCGAGACGAAGCTGACGGCCGACGTGGTGACGCGCGACAAGATGGATCGCATCAACCGCGCCATGGACGAGCAGAAGAGAGTGCTCGACCAGCTCGCGCTGAAGAAGGCGCGCCCGCCGCTTGGGCGTGGCGGCGGAGAGTTTTCGCCGGAAGCGACCGAGCACAAGGCTGCCTTCGACGCCTATGTGAGGCGCGGCGAGGAAGCGGGCCTGCGCGAGCTGGAAGCCAAGGCTTTTTCTTCCGGCGCAGGCGCCGACGGCGGCTATCTGGTGCCGCCGGAAACCGATACCGAGATCGGCCGCCGGATCTCGGCGGTCTCTCCGATGCGGGCGCTCTCGACCGTCAGGACCGTTTCCGCCGCCGTGCTGAAGAAGCCGTTTGCCGCGACGGGTCTTGCCACCGGCTGGGTGGCGGAAACGGCCGCGCGCCCGCAGACCGCCACGCCGCAGCTTTCCGAACTCTCCTTCCCGACCATGGAACTCTATGCCATGCCGGCGGCGACCCAGAGCCTGCTGGACGATGCGGCGGTTGACATCGAGGCCTGGATCGCCGGCGAGGTGGACATCGTCTTCGCCGAGCAGGAGGGCGATGCCTTCATCCGCGGTGACGGCGTGAACAAGCCGCGCGGCTTTCTCTCCTATCCCACGGTGGCCGAAGAGGTCTGGGCCTGGGGCAGCCTCGGCTATGTGGCGACGGGACGAGCGGGCGACTGGGCGGCGAACGGCCCTTCCGATACGCTGATCGACGCTGTCTATTCGCTGAAGGCCGGGCATCGCCAGAACGGCACCTTCATGATGAACCGTAGGACGCAAGCCGACATCCGCAAGTTCAAGGATGCCGACGGCAACTATCTCTGGCGCCCGCCGGCAGCGGCAGGCCAGCCGGCCTCGCTGATGGGCTTTCCGATCGCGGAAGCCGAGGAGATGCCGGATGTGGGGGCGGACGCCTTCTCGATCGCCTTCGGCGACTTCCGCGCCGGCTATCTCGTCGTCGACCGGGCGGGCGTGCGCATCCTGCGCGACCCCTATTCCGCCAAGCCCTACGTGCTCTTCTACACGACCAAGCGCGTGGGCGGCGGGGTGCAGAATTTCGAGGCGATCAAGCTGGTGAAGTTCGCGGCGAATTGATGCTCGCAAAAGCGAATAGGGAGTCGCGAATAGCGAATAGAGGGCGGCCATTGGCTGCCCTGTTTCGTCGGCTCTCCATCTATTCGCCAATTCCTATTCGCTATTCGCTTCCGAAGGACCCTCATGACCTACGCCCTGATCCATCCGCCCACCGCGGAGCCGCTGACGCTTGCCGAGGTGAAGGCGCATTTGCGCCTCGACAGCGGCGAGGAGGATGCGCTTATTCTGTCGCTGATCCGAACGGCGCGTCAGCACCTGGAGCGCGAGACCGGGCTTTGCCTGATTGCGCAGGGCTGGCGGCTCTATCTCGATCGCTGGCCCCGCGACGGCGTGATTCGAATTCTGAAATCGCCGGTGCAAGAGATTCAGAAGATTACGGTTTATGACGCGGACGGCACTGCTTCTGAAGTTCCGCTTGAAGATCACCTTCTGGACGGCGTGGGCCGCCCGGCACGGCTCTGGCTACGTGAGAGGCTTGAACTCGGACACGCGGCGAACGGCATCGAGATCGATTTTTCCGCCGGCTTCGGAGAGGCGGGCGCGGACGTGCCCGACACGCTGAAGCGGGCGATGTCGATCCATATCGGCCACATGTTCGCGTTCCGGGGGGCGATCTCGCCCGACCAGCAGCCGGCCGGCATTCCGGATGGATATGAGCGTCTGATCGGGCCGTTCCGGATGCGGAGGCTCTGACCATGGCGATCGTCTTCTTCGATCCGGGGCAGATGACCGCGCGGCTGGACCTGGAGGCGCCGAGTGCGGCGCCGGATGGCCAGGGCGGCGCGGTGACAGGCTGGGAAGTGCTCGCTTCCATGTGGGCGCGCATCGAGCCGGTTTCGCATGTGGTGAGGGAGGAGGCGGTGGCGGAGACCGGCACGGTGAGCCACCGCATCTGGGTCCGCTTTCGCGAGGACGTGCAGGCCGGGATGCGGTTCCGCAAAGGTGCGCGGACCTTCGTGGTGAAGCTCGTGCGCGATCCGGACGAGACGCGGCGTTATCTCGTCTGCCAGTGCGAGGAGGACGGCCGATGACGGCTGCGAATGCGCTGCTCGCGGCAATCCATGCGAGGTTATCCGGCGATGCGGTGCTTACCGGCCTCGTGGGGCGGGATGGTATTCGCGACCGCTGGCTTGCGCGCGCCCACATGCCCTGCATCGTCTTCGGGGAGATGGAGACGAGGAACTATTCGACCTCCACGGAAGAGGCGGAGGAACATCTGCTGACGCTGGAGATCTGGTCCGGCGCAGAGGGCCGCAAGGAGGCGGTGGAGATCGCCGGACGGGTGCGTGCGCTGCTCGACGATGCGGCATTGCGGCTCGATGGTGCGGTTCTCGTTAGTCTGAGGCACCGGGATCTGCGCATACGGCGTGAGTCTAAGTCGAAGCTGTTTTGCGCTGAAGTCCGCTTCCGCGCGGTGACGGAACCGGCGTCATGAGGCTTTTGTATGTGCCTTCCGCACCAGGCCGATCAGCATCATGATTGCCGCAAGGGCGACGAGCGCTAGCGCTATCGCGAAGACGATGGCCACCTGATAGCCGGCGCGGTCGAGGAGGGCCGTGAAGACCACGGGGGCCGCCGCATTGGCGAGATTTTGCGGCAGCGAGAGGCGGGCTGCCTGCAGCCCGTATTCCCGAGGCGAAAAGAGTGCGAGCGGCAGAAGCGCACGGGCGACGGCGAGCACGCCGGAACCAAAGCCGTAGAAGAGTATGAAGGCGCAGAGGCTGGCGGTCGAAGGCGGCAGGCCCAGAAGGCAGGTGAAGCCGAGCAGTATCATGCCGGTGCCGGCGATCGAGGTCAGCAGCGGATTGCCGCGCCGGCCGAGCAGCATGTCGACGCCGCGCGCCGATATGCCGATGACGCCGCGCGCCGCGGCGAGCTGCAGCGCGAATTCGGGCGTTGCGCCTGACTGGCGGAGCAGTTCGAGGAGAGAGGGCGCGAGGCCGAAGGTGACGAAGGAGGCGATGGTGGTGGTGGCCGCGACGAGCAGGAAGGCTTTCCTACGTTCGGCGGCCGAGAGTTCCACGGGCGCGAGATCGGCGCTCGCACCTTGTTCCTGGCGCGCGATCGGCTTCGGCAAGGCGAAGAGATAGAGCGGCAGGCATACGAACAGTTGAATGGCTGCGCAGGCGGCAAAGGTGAAGCGCCAGCCGATCAGCTCGTTGAGCAGGCTCAAGAGCGGCCAGAAGATGGTGACCGAGAGGCCGGTGAAGAGCATGAGGATGGCGATCGTGCGCTTGGCGTTCGGTCCCTCGCGTTCGACCACCGCGGTATAGGCCGGAGCGGACAGCCCGAATGCGCCGCCGATGCCGATGACGATCCAGGCGAGAATATAGATCAGCAGGCCGTTTGCGGCCGCCAGCATCGCAAGGCCCAGTGCGAACGCCAGGGCACCGGCGGCAAGGACGCGGGCCGCGCCGTGACGCTCGAGCAGACGGCCGGTCAAAGGCCCGGCAAGCGCGCTGACGATCATCATGATGGTGAGGCCGGCGAAGATGATTTCGTTCGCTAAGCCGAGTTCCGGCGCGATGACGCGCCCCATTACGCCGAGCACTTCGAAGCTCGTGCCCCAGCCGGCGAGCTGCGTGACGGCCAGCACCGCGACGGTCTGGATGGAGCGGATGGGAAGAGAGGCCATGGCGACGGGCAATAGAGGAGGGGCGTGCCGCCTTGCAGTAGCAGGCGGCGCATTCCGGCGAAAGCGACATTTCCATGACAGGCGCCCGGCGGCGCCTTTTTCATTTTGGAGAGGACGAGAAGATGGTGGCTCAGAAGGGCAAGGACCTGCTTCTGAAGATGGACGATGGTGGAAGTTACGTGACCGTGGCGGGGCTGCGTTCCAGGCGGCTCGCCTTCAATGCCGAGACGGTGGACGTGACGGACGCCGAAAGCGCCGGCCGATGGCGAGAGCTCTTGGGCGGGGCGGGCGTGCAGCGCGCCTCGCTGACCGGAGCCGGCATCTTCAAGGACCAGGCGAGCGACGGACTGGTGCGGACAGCCTTCTTCGCGGCGAGCATTCTGAACTGGCAGGTGGTGATCCCGGATTTTGGGACGGTGAGCGGGCTCTTTCAGGTGACGGCGCTCGAATATTCCGGCGACCACAATGGCGAGATGCAGTTCGAGCTGGCGCTGGAATCGGCCGGCGCGCTGACTTTCGGAGCGATCCGATGACATCGAGGATGGGCGGACGCGCGAACCGCAGGCGCGGCGAGGTGGAGGCGGTGATCGACGGCGAGCGCCGCATCCTCTGTCTGACGCTGGGAGCGCTGGCGGAACTGGAGACTGCGTTCGCAGCCGGCGATCTGAACGGGCTTGCCGAACGGTTCTCTACCGGGCGGTTGAAGGCGGCGGACATGATACGGGTGATCGGCGCCGGCCTTCGCGGCGGCGGCAACCTCTTCTCCGACGACGAGGTGGCCGCGATGAGCATGGAGGGCGGGATTGCCGGCTATGCGCGGATCGTCGGCGATCTTCTGGCGGCGACCTTTGGTGGTTCGGAGGAGGGGGTGACGCAAAACCCTTGAGAGCCGCAGCAGGCGGAGAAGCTGTTGCAGGAAAAGTGCCAGGCGGTTTTCCGTATGCACCTGCGACCAACGAAAAGCGAGCGGAGCCCTTTCCCTGGAAGGCGGCGATGCACGCCGGCTTCTGCCTGCTGCGGCTTTCCTCCAGGGATTTCTGGGCGCTGACGCCGTTGGAGCTTTCCGCCATGACGGGTGGAATGCGGCCGCAGGGCGGGGCTCTCGGACGGGACGGGTTGGAGGCGCTGATGCGGGCGTTTCCGGATTTGCCCCTCCCCGTCGCTTCGCGATGACCTCCCCCCTCAAGGGGGAGGGTAAGGCGGTGTTCCTCCATATTCACGGAAATG
>NZ_JBHFJG010000030.1:0-8924 GCF_057559155.1 Rhizobium moroccans
AGGTTAGCGGATACGCCGCCGAACGTGCCGCCGATCAGGCCGTTGACGCCGAGTTCGTCGTCGTTACCGGCTTCGTCGGTCTTCCAACCAGCCTGCGAGTTGAAAGCGTCACCCTGGATGTAAGCCTGGAATGCCTCGGTTGCAAAGGTGTAGCGGATCGAGTTGTTCAGGGTGTCGCCACCGATGTAGTCAGCGCCAGCAATCGGACCGCCGTCGGAGAGAACGGTTTCACCCGGCAGACCGATATCGAAGTAGTTGTAGAAGTAACCGACCTGCAGACCGCCGAGCTGGATGAAGCTCTCTTCGAGGTAGTAGTCGTCATCGCTGTTGCTGTTGGCGCGCAGCGTGATCTGAGAGTGCAGCTCACCAAACTCGGTGTCGCTCTTCGCCTGGAAGCGAAGCTGAGCACGCGTGTTGGTGCGGTAACCGCCGTCCTGCAGTTCCACGCCATCGATATCGAAATCGCTGCGGCCATCGACCTGCACACGGACATAACCGCTGATCTTGAGGCAGGTTTCCGTACCCGGGATGTAGAAGTAGCCAGTACCGAACGCGTCGCAGACGCGAACGTATTCCATCGGCTCGGGCTCAGCGGCCACGATCGCGTCGGCCGCCTGGGCGCCAGATACTGCTGCGAGGGCAGCAGCGGAGCCGAGAAGAAGGCTCTTGATGTTCATTTTGACCTCCAGTCAAAGTTTCGTTTGGGTCTGGGTTCTTTGCTGAAGGACAGCGTTCCCTGCCCCATCCCCGCGATTACCAGAAAACGGACGATCCACCGCCTCGCTTCCGAATGTGAAAATACAAGACGTCGAAGGCCATGCAATCTTGAACTACAGCCAAACAAGCTCATCCGACCTGCTTCGATGAAGGCTGTTGCCGAAAGGACACAAAAGCGAGAGCAGGACGGCATCAACATTTACCCTTCGTTAAGAAAGGACTTATGTGCCAGTTACTTAGCAAAGGCATAGGGGAAATGGGCGCAACAACCGATGCGGTTCATCGCGGAACGGCTTTTCCCGCAAAGGGCGATGCCGAATGTGGATGAGCGGGCGGGTGTGGAAAACCCCGAAACGCATGGTGTTGATGGCGGAGAGGAAGGGATTCGAACCCTCGATACGCTTTTGACGTATACTCCCTTAGCAGGGGAGCGCCTTCGACCACTCGGCCACCTCTCCGGTGAGGCCTCAGTAAGTTGAAGAGCCTGTGAATGCAAGGCCTTTGTGAATTCATCCGCCAAGTTTTGGACGAATCACACCGTCCGAACTGCTTCCCAGGGAGATTGATATCCCCGCTCGCGCGCGCTGATTCTCCAGCGGGCCGTCCTGGCGGAGCCGATGGATTATCTGACGCAGATCCGGCGATTCGGTGGCATTCACACGCTGGCCGAACGCCGGCTCTTCGGGCGATGCTTGCCGCGGACAGATCGATTCTCAATAGCCGGCCCTGTGTCCGGCAGGTTCGCCGCCCCGGCCGTAGCGGGATGCGAGCCCACGAAGTGCTGCGGCAAATTCGGTCACATCGGCGCCGACAGCGACGAATCGGGCGCCGAGATCGATATAGCGGCGGTTGAGTGATTCGCTGAAAGTCAGGATGCCCGCGGCCTTGCCCGCGCCGGTGATTGTCGCGATCGCCTTTTCGATCACCTCCTGCACCTCCGGCGCTTCCATGCGGCCGAGATAGCCCATGTCGGCGGAAAGATCGGCGGGACCGATGAAGACCCCATCCACGCCCTCGATGGCCGCGATGTTTTCGAGATCGGCGATCGCCGCCATGGTCTCGGCCTGCACCAGAAGGCAGATCTCGTCCTCCGCGGTATCGGCATAGTCGGCGACCGCATTGAAGGCGGAAGCCCTGCCCACCGCCGCGCCGACGCCGCGAATGCCTTTAGGCGGATAGCGCAGCGCGCGCACCAGCTCGCGCGCCTGATCCGCCGAATCGACCATGGGCACGAGAATCGTCCGCGCGCCGATATCGAGCACCTGCTTGAGCATCCACGGCTCGCCGACCGGCACGCGCACCACCGGCTCGACCGGATAGGCCGCGAGCGCCTGCAATTGGGCCAGAATGCTGCGCAGGTCGTTCGGCCCGTGCTCCCCGTCGATCACCAGCCAGTCGAAACCGGCGGTTCCGGCAATCTCCGCCGGCAGCGGCTCGCCCATGTTCAGCCAAAGGCCGATCTGCAGGCGATCCTCGCGAATGGCGGCTTTGAAGTGATTCTTCGGCACGGGCAT
Source organism: Rhizobium moroccans (assembly GCF_057559155.1). Classification (NCBI taxonomy): domain Bacteria; kingdom Pseudomonadati; phylum Pseudomonadota; class Alphaproteobacteria; order Hyphomicrobiales; family Rhizobiaceae; genus Rhizobium; species Rhizobium moroccans. The sequence continues at coordinate 2,232 of NZ_JBHFJG010000030.1, forward strand.
GTTGTTCGTCCAGTATTAAAGGAGTCAGGAAAGGAGCTGCTTGAGATCGATGGATGGATCGGCGAGCACCCTCCTGTCCGGCGCTATCCCCGCTTCCAGCATCTTCTTGCCGGTGACATAGGCCTTGGCATCGTTGATCGCATCGACGGCGATGAACTCGCCTTCCCGGAAATACCAGATGGAAAGGCTGCCCTCGCGCATTCCAGGTCGCACCAGCGTCTCGTCGTAACCCAGATTGAAGCCGGCGATCTGCAGTTTCACGTCATACTGGTCCGACCAGAACCAGGGCTTCGGATCATAAGGTTCGCCGTCACCCGCCAGAACGGTCGCCACGGCTTCAGCCTGATCGACGGCATTCTGTACCGATTCGAGACGAATTCGCCGCCCTCTCCAGGGCAGCATGGCGCAATCACCCATCGCGAAGATGGAAGGATCGGAGGTGCGGCCGAATTCGTCGACGATTACGCCGTTTCCGACATCAAGGCCGCTTTCCTGCGCCAGCCGGTCATTCGGCATCACGCCGATGCCGACGATGACGACATCCACATCGACCACCGAACCATCGGAAAGCTCGGCGCCGCGCACCTTGCCGCCTTCGCCGAGCAGCCGCACGAGCCCGGTCTTCTCGCGGATCACCGCCCCGTGCCGCAGGTGGATGGCGCGCATGGCGTCCGCGGTCTCCTTGGCGGCGACGCGCTGGAGGATACGGTCGGCCATTTCGATCAGCGTCACCTCGACGCCGAGATGGCGGGCAACCGCCGCCGCCTCCAGGCCGATATAGCCGCCGCCGATGATGAGAAGCCGCCGGCCGGCCCGCATCTCCCCGGAAAGCAGATCGGCATCGCGCTTGTCGCGGACCACGAAGACCCCGTCGAGATCGCCTCCGATGGCGGCGGGCAGTGTGCGCGGCGTGGAGCCGGTCGCAAGCGCCAGTGTCTCATAGTCCAGAACGGAGCCGTCCTGCATGCGCACCCGCCTGGCGGCCCGGTCTATCTCCTCGACATGGGTGGAAAGCCTCAGATCGACCTGGTTTTCCGCATACCAGTTTTCCTGGCGGAAGGTCAGCCGGTCGAATTCCATCTCGCCGAGCAGGTATTTCTTGGAAAGCGGCGGGCGCTGATAGGGCGGCACGTCCTCGGCGCCGATCAGGGTGATGGGCCGTTCATCCTTCAGCAAGCGAAGCTTCGCGGCGAGCGCGAAACCCGCCTGCCCCGCGCCGACGATCACCAGCCTGCCTGTCACCTCGATCCCCCTGACACATCCGCCACATGACGCATGTCGCGTCAGTTGAGGCGTAACCCTGCCGCGCCTGCCCGTCAACCGCAGACGGTTGCGCGTACGCACGGAAGCCATGGCGCGACGAAAACGCGCGGGACAGACGGCATTTTAATGATCTGTTTCAGAATGCGTCAGCCGATCTGGGCTTAGACTGACCGCATGAGGAGAAAAGGAGGGTGCCATGCCCTTGAATATGGACGAGGACCCGAAACGGGACGCGCCGCGCGACCGGGCCTTCCAGAAATTCACCGTGGATCGCCCAGGCAGAATCATCTTCGTCGGCCGGCGGTTGAGCACGACCACGCATTTCCGCTGCCTCGTCCACTCCATCTCTCTCTATGGTGCGGAACTGGAAATCGCCCCGCACATGCCGGTGCCGAACAATTTCTTCCTGGAAATCCTCGGCATCCACGACGAGATCGGCTGCACGGTCATCCGCCGGGAAGAGGAAAGGCTGACGGTCGGCTTCAACATGCTGATCGATCCGGAATTCCTGCATCACGTCGTGCGGCTGAACTTCGAAACGAGCCATTGAGGTTCGTCGTTTTCCGATCGCAGGCGGCGGCCCGGCCGATTCCGGCCGGCGCGCGAAGAACCGCCCGAAACCCATGAGAGAAACGGCAGCGCCCAGAGGAGACCCCGCCATTCGGTGCCCTCCAGCGGATCGGCAAGAGGATTGCTCTTCTTCTTGCAATCCTCGTCCCTAAGACGCTCCCAGAGCCTTACCCAGTTGAGAAGCATGGCATCCACTCCATCTATAATGTCTTGGCTATACCTGCCGTTCAGCTAGGGAGGTTGGGAGCGGACCTGTAGACGCGACGGCGAAAGGCGCGTTTCACCGCTGAAAGATGGAGAAGTCGCCGTTTGAGGCATAAGGGTGCCGCCATGAAGGATGCCGATTGGGACGACCTCAAACTGTTCTTCCATGTGGCGCAGGAGGGCGGCCTCAGCGGCGCGGCCGAGCGCACGGGCATCAGCGCGCCGACGATCGGCCGGCGGATGCTGGCGCTCGAAAGGGTGACCGGGCGCACCCTGTTCGTGCGCAGCCAACAGGGATACCGGCTGGCGCCGGACGGCGAGGTCCTGCTCGAACACGTGCGGGCCATGCGCCGGACGGCGGAAAGCATATCCGACTGGCACAGGAAGGCCTTTGCGCTCCCGATCGTCTCGATCGGCAGCGATGTCTGGCTTTCGGGCTTCATCGCCGACAATATCCCAGCTCTCCGAGGCGGCGAGGACCGCTTTCGCCTGTGCTGCAAATCTCTGCACGCAGGCGTCGATTTCACCTATCGGGAGGCGAATGTCGGCCTCGTCAACCGCCGGCCGCAGAGCGGCAATGTCGCGGTGCGCCGCTCCGTCGACATCGCCTATGCTATATATAAGGCCTCGGACCTTCCCGATTCCGACGAGCTGCCTTGGATATCCATCGGCACCGAGAATGCCTTTTCGCCCGCCGACAAATGGGTGTTCCAGCATCACGAGGCCGACATTCTTACCTGGACGAACTCGCCGGCCCTGCTTGCCCGGCTGATCCGCAGCGGCAACGGCAGAGGCGTCCTTCCGTGTTTCGTGGGCGATTCGCAGCCTGGGCTTCGGCGTCAGGGTGACATTATAGAGGACCTCACCCACACGATATGGATCGTCGCCAATGACGACGATCGCCATCGTCCGGAGATACGCCTCGTGATCGAGCGGCTGAGCCGTCTCTTCAAGGACGAGGAGAAGCGGTTCCGCGGCGAGCGGACGTCGTGAACGGACGCGGCCCTTGCATGGGAAAGAATCGCTCTTATTGTGTGCCGGCTTTCATAACCGGGACATCGTCATGCCTGCATTTTCGCGTTTCACGCCGCTGGTCGGCGCGCTTCCCGCAACCGTTCCCTTCGTCGGGCCGGAGGCGATCGAGCGCAATCGGGGGCTTACCGTCAAGGCGCGCATCGGCGCGAACGAGAACGGCTTCGGCCCCGCGCCTTCCGTGATCGAAGCGATCGGTGCCGCGGCGACGGAAACCTGGAAATATTCCGATCCGGAGAACTTTCTCCTGAAACAGGCGCTCGCCGCCCATCTCGGCTGCTCGTCCGACAATCTCGCCGTGGGCGAAGGGATCGATTCTCTGCTCGGTCTCATCGTGCGGCTCGTCATCGAGCCCGGAATGCCGGTCGTAACTTCGTTCGGCGCCTATCCCACCTTCAACTTCCACGTTGCCGGCCATGGCGGGCGGCTGGTCACGGTGCCCTATGTGGACGACCGCGAGGATCTGGAAGGGCTTCTCGATGCGGTGAAGCGGGAGAATGCGCCGCTCGTCTATTTCGCCAATCCCGACAATCCGATGGGAAGCTGGCACGATGCCGACAACATCGTGGCCTTTGCCAAGGCGCTGCCGGAAACCTGCCTCATGATCCTCGACGAGGCCTATTGCGAAACCGCGCCCGCCGGGGCGACACCGCCGATCTCCGCGCTGATCGACCTGCCCAACGTGATCCGCACCCGCACCTTCTCGAAGGCTTACGGGCTTGCAGGCGCTCGCGTCGGCTACGCGATCTCTACGCCCGGCACGGCGCAGGCCTTCGACAAGATCCGTAATCACTTCGGCATGAGCATAGTCGGAGTAGCGGCGGCAATCGCTGCGCTCAAGGACCAGGCCTATCTAGCCGAAGTGATCGGCAAGATAAAAGCCTCTCGGGAGCGGATCGCGGCGATCGCGCGCGAGAACGGCCTTGTCCCCCTGCCCTCAGCGACCAATTTCGTCGCCATCGATTGCGGCCGCGACGGAGCCCACGCCCGCGCGATCGTCGACGGATTGATGGAGCACGGCGTCTTCATTCGTATGCCAGGCGTGGCACCGCTCAATCGCTGCATCCGCATCAGCACCGGGCCGGAAGAGAACATGACGCTGCTGGCAAAGGCACTGCCGCAGGTTTTGAAGCGAGTAGCGAGTAGTGAGTAGTGAGTAGTGAGTAGTGAGTAGTGAGTAGCTTTCACATGCGGACCTTGGCGCAATCCGCATTTCTGCTCACTAACGGCTAATCACTACTCACTACTCAATGCACCGTCATCCAGTCGCGAGCCGCGCGGAGCGCCTCGGCAAGCTGGGCCTTGCTCATCGTCGACACCAGATCGGCGCGCAACTCGGCGGCGCGATCGCAGCCCTTGATGGCGGCAATGTTAAGCCACTTGTGCGCGGCAACCAGATCGCGATCCACCCCGCGGCCTGTCGCGTACCGCACTCCCATCTCACAGAGAGCGTCGGCGCGTCCTTCTCCCCTCATCATGGTGGGCTCGGACATGTGCGTTTCGAAATGTGCCATCGGTTTATCCCTGTTCGTACCTGTTATTCATCGTCCCTGTTTCGATGCCCTTTCGGGCTCCTCGAGATCGCCGTCTTCATGCGGCTTCTTGATCCCTCGGCCGGCGGGTTTCCCGCTCGTCTGATGCCCAAACCTTCGCGGAAACCTTCAAAAACTCGCTTAAAACGCATGCTTAATTTGCCGAAAACAAAGTTCAAATGATTGGTAAATTTGAGTTTTTGTTAAACATCGGAACTCCTGCCTATTAAGGACTTCTGCAGGATTTTTACGAAAACTTCAGAATTGGAATTTCAACGGATTGCTAACCAAGAATCGCGTCAGCCTTGCCGGATGCACCAGACGCGGAGGTGGTGAAGCCGGCCTCCGCACATATTTACCTTTACGTTCGCGTAAGATATTGTGGGAACCGGCTTTCTGGAGGAAGGCCGGAGGAAAAAGGCATGTCCGCAATGAACGTGCCTCATGCATCGGGAGGGAAACGAGGATGCAGAAATTGATGCTGGCGGCAGCTTTCGTGCTGGTTGCCGCAACGGCCGGAAACGCCGCCGAAGCAATCGAAGGAAACTGGAAAACGGCAAGCGGCGAAACCGCGAAGATCGGCCCTTGCGGCGGCGCCTATTGCGTGACGCTGGTCACCGGCAAGCATGCGGGAAAGCAGATCGGCCGACTTTCCGGCACGGGCGGGCAATATAGCGGGCAGATCACCGATCCGGCCGAAGACAAGACCTATAGCGGGTCGGGCACCGTCTCGGGCAATTCGCTGCGGATGAAGGGCTGCGTCCTGAAAATCCTCTGCAAGTCGCAAACCTGGACGCGTCTTTAATATTATAGGATCGACCGGAGCACGGGCGGGTGATGAAATCTGCCGAAGGCTCATCGAGTGGGTCTTAAGCGTCCCTTTGTACATATAGCTGTCATCTAAGCATGATTTATCCCGGTCGCGGCGCCTCGCCGCGGCTGCCGGAGCTCGTGCTTTCTGCATGAAGAGGCGAGGCAAACTAGATTTTTTTGCCCGGTTGGTAGGCCGCTGCCTCTTTTCCCACCGCGCTTCTGGCAACTATTTTTGCATTTCACAGTTTTGTGAAACTCTTGAAATATGCCAACCTCATTTAAATGCCGCATAAAAGACATGAAAAAGCCACATTGTGCACAGCACTCACAACCCTAGATTAATTCCATTTTGGAAACACGCAACATACTGTATTAATTGCTCAATTTATAAAACGCAGACGTGATTAAATCGATTAACACCCATTCCTAAAGCTTTATTAAGCACGGCTATCAACCGGAGGGCGCATATGCGAGACCACCACCTCAGGTCGTCAACATTTCATTGACAGTCGTATCCCGAATGAGGGTCTTCCGGATCGAACCGATCGGTCCGATATGAGCACCGTAAACAGCAAATCACTCTCCCCGGTTCGTACCCCAAGAGCGAACCTCCGTCAGACGGAAAGGACTATATCAATGACCAAGTCTCTGACCTCCACCCTTGCCGCCGCCCTGATCGCTTCCGCCGCCTTTGGTGGCGCAGCCCTCGCCGCCGGCGACTATTATGAAGGTGCTTCCAAGGATGCTGCTACCGTCGCGGTCGACACCGTCCGCACCCACAGCACTGCCAAGAACAACGGCCACCTGGTTCTGGCCCAGAACGATCAGGCCAACATCAACCGTGGTGACTACTACGAAGGCGCAAACCGCCCGAACTAATTCGGCGCAGCTCATTCAAGACACCGTATCTCCCGTGCACTGGTCGCAAACTTAAGTGCCGGGAGACCCCAAAAGGAAAAGGATACGAACATGAACAAGTCTTTTGCTCTCGTTGCCGCACTCGTTGCTTCCGCAGCTTATGGCAGCGCCGCTCTTGCCGCTGGTGACTATTATCAGGGCGCAGACAAGAACGCCTCCCAGTCGCATGTCGACGCCCGCCACACCGGCAGCATCAACAGCGGCAACCACTCGGTACTCGCCCAGAACGATCAGACCATCAATCGCGGCGATTACTACGAAGGCGCGAACCGCCCGAACTAATCGGCGCGGTTCATTCAGGACACACGGTCTCCCCGCGCACCGGTCGCAAACCTTAGGTGCCGGGAGACCTCCAAAACTC
>NZ_JBHFJG010000031.1:0-6766 GCF_057559155.1 Rhizobium moroccans
CGTCTTCAGCCAGGCCGACAGCCGATCCGCGAACGGATCAAGCTTGCTCGGTCGCTCTGGGACCTTGAACTTCGGCTCCACGCCGTCCAGGCGCAGGTATTTGCGGACAGTGTTCCGGGACAGGCCGGTCCTGCGGCAAACCTCCCGGATCGATAGATGCTCTCGAAAATGCCAGCGTCGGATTACGCTCAGTAACGCCATGTCGATCACTCCAGAGCCCCCGCTGAAACCTCGCGAAGGATGATTGAAACATGGGTCAAATCTCAGTGATAATTTCCCGCAATCCCGGGTCAGCTCTCAGTGCAAATCAACATTTCTGCATCTTTCAATGCGCTACCAATCAGCCCCTGAAGATGCTGCGCGTCCTCCTTTGATAGGTCTTTTCCAATGCAAAGCTCGAACCAGTAAACTGGGCTGGAGAGTAGCTTTTTTGAGGCGTCGTGAACCTTGTCTCGTAACCATGATCGAAGCTCAGCGGCGAAGGCATCGCTATATATTTCGAGAGGAGATTTCCAATTGCGCTTGCGTTTTGCCTCTACAGAGTAACGCCTCCCATCCTGGAAGGTGGCGAAAAACTCGGGCGTCGGCCCGCTCCCTTTCTTATCTTCCGCCCCGCTGATCTGCGCTCCCGCTAGAGCGAATGCCGAGGCCACAATGGTCTCGTAGCACGCGGCATCAAAACTGGTGGGATGACGCAGCCTCTTTAGCACGCTCCTAGGCGGCCGGTCGTTGTGTTCGATTAAGTAGAGGGCGTAAGCGAAGCGGCTAAGCGCGGCTATGAAGCCCCGGGAAGGCATTTTTTTCGCGCCGCCAGAGGCTATGCGCGCCTCGGTCACTTTGCGAAGCCACCGGATTACCGGATGATCCGGCATCGTCGTAGCGGCATCCTTACCCCAGTCCAAGCCCATTACTTCCTTCATGTTCGATATGAGGAAGTCCGGGAAAAAACGCCACGATCTTGAATAGGACATCCGCTCGCCAACTGCGACGAAACGAACTCCATTAAGCAAGATAGTGATGATCGGCCTCCCATGCCCTTGCTGGCGTCTGCGGAGCATCTCGGTCGCTTCTTGCTGACGCATCAACTCCCTGACGCGGTCAGCCGAGACCTCAGGAGAGGGCCCTTTAGAGGTCGCACCATGACAATGCTTGAAACGCTTCCCGCTCTTGCAGGGACACGGAGCGCTTCGCGCAATTCGACCAAATCTGCTCATGGACCTGTATTATCCTGCTCTGACTGGGGGGCAAGCGCTATGGGGTCTTTCGTTTACACTCTGAGCAGGTTATGCCCGCCAGCGGCCGCGACTTCCAGCGCCCGCTTGGCGCTCTCCTGCCCTTTGATATCCGCCAGATCGGGAAGATTGGCGGGTGCCGCGCGGATCGCCGGCTGCGGGCGCGAAAGCACCTGCGTACCACGAAAATGATTGGCAAGCGCGATGAGACTGCGGGGCGCAAGAATATCTAAATCGGGACTGGCCCATGCAGCTTCCGCACCGCTGTCTGCCGGGCAGATGAACCCCTTGCCCATGGCGCTTGCGGCAATCGCGGCAGGAAGCGCGCCGGCCACCGGCGCCAAGGTTCCGTCAAGGTTCAATTCACCGATGACCATATAATCCGACAGCGCATCCGCCGGAATGGCTCCGAGCACCGCCATCAGCCCGAGCGCGATCGGCAGATCGAAATGCGAGCCCTCCTTGGGCAGGTCCGCAGGCGCCAGATTGACCGTCACCTTCTTCGGCGGCAATGCGAGACCGGAGGCATGAAGTGCGGCCTGCACCCGTTCCCGGCTTTCGGCCACAGCCTTATCCGGAAGGCCGACGATGGGCATCAGCATCTTGCCCGGCCCGACCATGACCTGAACTTCGACCGGAACGCCCTCAATTCCCAGAAATGCAACCGTGCTAACCCGCGCAACCATGTCCACCCCGCCCCATCAGGCGCGTGGGACGCGCCCTCGACAATGAATTCGCCGCATGTCCGGAGCAGCTAGCGGGATACGCTAAACGCCTCGACGACTGCAATCTTGCATGGAACAAGGAATAAAACAAGAACGTTTATCGAACGTTCTCACGCGCCCGATGCAACCTGGTTGCAAGCGGTTGTACTGGTGGAACAAAGAGAGATCATCGCCCAAGCTCAGGCGCGTTTTTCTTCGATCGCATCCCACAAAAGGCTTGCGACGTCGGCGCCGCCAAACTTCTTCACTTCACGGATACCGGTGGGCGAGGTGACGTTGATCTCGGTCATGTAATCGCCGATGACGTCGATGCCGACGAAGAGGAAGCCCCGTTCGCGCAGCGCCGGGCCGATGCGGGCGCAGATTTCCTTCTCCCGCGGCGTGATCTCGGTCGCTTCGGCGCGGCCGCCGACATGCATGTTGGAGCGGCTGTCATGCTCGGCCGGGACGCGGTTGATGGCGCCCACCGGCTCGCCGTTGACCAGCAGGATACGCTTGTCGCCCTTGCGAACAGCCGGCAGGTAGGCTTGCGCGATATAGGGTTCGCCGCGATACATCTGACCGAACATCTCGAGCAGCGAGGTAAAGTTACGGTCATCGCGCGCCGAATGGAAGACGCCGGCGCCGCCATTGCCGTAAAGCGGCTTCAGGATGATATCGCCCATCTCCTCGCGGAAACGGGCGATCTCGGCGGGATCACGGGAAATCAGCGTTGCCGGCATCAGGTCGGCGAATTCGGTGACGAAGATCTTTTCCGGCGAATTGCGAACCCAGGCGGGATCGTTGACCACCAGCGTCTTCGGATGGATGCGCTCCAAGAGGTGCGTGGAGGTGATATAGCCCATGTCGAAGGGAGGGTCCTGGCGCAGATGGACGACGTCCATGGTCGAGAGATCGACGCGCTCCTTCTCACCGAGGGTGAAATGATCGCCCTTGGCGTCGCGCAGCTGCATCGGCTCCACGGCAGCATAGACCTTGCCGTCGCGCATGGTCAGCCGGTCGGGAGTATAATGGAAGAGCTCGAAGCCGCGCGCCTGCGCTTCCAGCGCCATTGCGAAGGTGGAATCCCCGGCGATATTGATGCCGGACACATGATCCATCTGGAATGCGACTTTGCGGATTTTCGCCATGACTGAAGCCCCTCGAGAAATGCCCGCCTGATGTAGGACGGCGGGCCTCCAAAGGCAACCGGTCAGGCATCAACCGGCGAGACCGATCGCCTGCTTCGGGCGCAACATATTGCGCAGGCGATAAAGGAAGGCCAGCGGCGCCGGGAAGGGCTTGCGCAGGAAGGCGATCTTCTTGACGTAGCTGTCGATGCGCCAGGTGGCCCAGGTGCCGCCCTTGAAATAGGCGACATCGCCGCGATGAAGGGTGCGTTCCGTGCCATCCTCCGCCGTCACATGCACCTCGCCCTCGAGGATGACCACGGTCTCGTCCCAGCCGAAAAACCAGCGGAAGGTGCCTGCGGTACAATCCCATACGCCGGTCGCCGCGCATTGGTCCTCCGCTTTGGAATGGGAAGCCGCACGCGCCTGCGGATTGCCGGCCAGGACCCAACTCGGCTCGATCGGCAATGGCTGCATCTCCAGCGAATGCGGACACGCCCCGACAAAAGGCTTTACTGCCGAGTTTTCCGGCACATAGGGCTTGTAGCGGATTGCAGCGGCGGCCGCTGTCGCCGCCCATATTTGCCAAGTCATTTTCTTCCCCCTTTTTCACCGTCAGGCCGGGGGAAGATAGGGGCAAGAGGTAAGCGGCCGGTTCAAGACGCCATCGCAATTTTAACGATTGCCGATTTCGCACCACATCCGGATGGCTCAGGCAACCGGCTGCGCAACCGAAACCGACGCTGCCGCGGCCGGAGCAGCCGAGGCGATGCGCTTGCCCGTTTCCGGCGCAAAGAAATGCAGCCGGCGCGGGTTGATCGCAAGGCGCATCTCGGAGACCAGTTCGGTCTCGGCCGGCACGGCTGCGGTCAATGTCTGGTCCCCAACCGAACCGTGAACCAGGCGTTGAGAGCCGAGTTCCTCGACGTAATCGAGCCGGAAGGGCATTGCCTCTTCCTCCACGCGGGCAAGGCGCAGGTCCTCCGCGCGTATCCCCACCGTGACCGGTCCGGAGATCGGCGCGAAACCATTGAGGCCAAGGATCGCCGGCCCGATCGCCAGCCGGTCACCATGCAATTCGCCCTGCATGAGATTCATGGCCGGCGAGCCGATGAAACTTGCGACGAAGGTGGAGGCCGGCGCATGGTAGACCTCGAGCGGCGCGCCGATCTGCTCCACCCTGCCGCCGTTCAGCACGACAAGACGGTCGGCGAGCGTCATGGCTTCGAGCTGGTCATGCGTGACATAGATGGAGGTGGTGCCCAGCCGGCGCTGCAGGCGCTTGATCTCGCCGCGCATGGAAACGCGCAGCTTCGCATCCAGATTGGACAGAGGCTCATCGAACAGGAAGGCGGCCGGCTTGCGCACGATCGCGCGTCCCATGGCGACGCGCTGGCGCTGGCCGCCGGAAAGCTGCTTCGGCCGGCGGTCGAGGAACTGGGTGATCTCCAGCATGCGGGCGGCCTCGGCCACGCGGGCCTCGATCTCCGCTTTCGGCGTGCCGCGGTTCTTCAGGCCATAGGCGAGGTTGTTATAGACCGTCATATGCGGATAGAGCGCATAGTTCTGGAAGACCATGGCGATATCCCGGTCGGCCGGCTCCGTCTCGTTCACCACGCGGCTGCCGATCTTCACCTCGCCTTCCGATATCGTCTCCAGTCCCGCGACCATGCGCAGGAGCGTGGACTTGCCGCAGCCGGACGGACCGACCAGGACGATGAACTCACCATCGGCGATCTGAAGCTGAACGTCGGATACCGCCGTAACGCCGCCGGCATAGACCTTGTGAACGTTGTTGATGTCGATCGCTGCCACTGCCTTCTCCTTTATTTATCGCTTTCGGTCAGGCCTTTGATGAACCATCTCTGGAAAATCACCACGATCAGCAGCGGCGGCACCATGGCGAGCACCGCGAGCGCGAAAGCTTCGTTGTAATCCGGAATTTGCGAGCCGATCCAAACCTGCAGGATCGATTTGATGCCGCGCATCAGGGTGAAGAACTTCTCATCCGTCGTCATCAGCATCGGCCAAAGATACTGGTTCCAGCCGTAGACGAACATGATGATGAAGATCGCCGCGATCATCGTACGCGATAGCGGTACCAGAATATCGAAGAAGAACTTGAACGGACCTGCACCATCCATTCGCGCTGCTTCGAGAAGTTCCTCCGGCACCGACTTGAAGAATTGCCGGAAATAGAAAGTGCCGGTGGCGGACGCCAGAAGAGGCACGATGAGCCCGGTATAGGAGTTGAGCAGACCGAGGCTCGACATGACCTGGTAGGAGGGCATGATGCGGACTTCCAGCGGCAGAAGCAGCGTCGTGAAGATCACCCAGAAGGCGAGCGTCGCCATGGGAAACCTGAAATAGACGATGGCATAGGCAGCCATCATCGAAAGAACGATCTTGCCGGCCGCAAAGCCGACGCCGAGGATCAGCGAATTCATCACCATCCGCGCGCCGGTAATTTCGCCGGTGAAGCCGCCTTTTTGCGTCAGCACCTTTTCATAGGTCTCGAAGAAATGTCCGCCCGGGGTAATGGCGATGCCGTTGCTGTGGATGTCGGCCGCGGTATGCGTCGACGTCATGAAAGCGACGATGACCGGAAGAAACAGGAAGAGCGAGCCGAAGATGAGGACAAGATGATCCGACAGGTTCGTGCGGTGCATGACCGTCCCCTCAAGTGTAGTGGATACGCCGCTCGATCAAGCGGAACTGGATGACGGTCAGCGCGAACACCACGATCATCAGGATGACAGACTGGGCCGACGAACCGCCGATATCGTTGCCGCGGAAGCCGTCGTTATAGACCTTGTAGACGAGCGTGATCGGGTTGTTCGCCGGCTTGTCCTTCACCATCACGTCGATCAGGCCGAAAGTGTCGAACAGGGAATAGGTGACGTTGATGATCAGCAGGAAGAAAGCCGTCGGCGCAAGCAGCGGCAGGACCACCGTCCAGAACCGCCGGAAGCCCGATCGGCAATCGATGGTGGCGGCCTCGCGGACGGACATCGGAACGTTCTGCAACCCCGACAGGAAGAAGATGAAATTATAGGGCACCTGCTTCCACACCGCGACGACGATCATCGCAAAGGCGGTGTCGAAATAGCTCAAGCCCACGCGCATGTTCCAGCCGAACCAGGATGCCATTTCCACGAAGGGCCCGATATGCTGATCGAAAAGCATCATTCCGATAAGGCCCGCGACCGGCGCGGCGATGGCGTAGACGGAAATCAGCAGGGTCTTGTATGCCGAACTGCCGCGAATGACCTTGTCGGCCTTGACCGCGAGCAGCAGGCCGATCGAAAGCGAAAACAGAGTGACCAGGGCTGTGAAGACCGCCGTGAAAAGGGCGATCGACTGATATTCCGGGCTGAACATCGCATCGGCATAATTGCTCAGTCCCACGAAGGTGGAACCGAAGCCGAAGGGGTCCTCGAGATAGAAGGAGGACTGAATGGCCTGGACCGACGGCCAATAGAAGAAGACGAAAATGACCGCAAGCTGCGGGAAGAGAAACAGATAGGGCAACACGGGAGAGGAAAACTGTACGCGTTTCATCTCCGTCGCAGTTTCGCGCGCCCGTGCGCTGCGAACCCTGCGGCCTCCGCCCAGCCAGGGAAGGAGACGACCGGCACCCGATGGTGACGTCGTATAGGTCACGGCAACTTTCCCCTCTTCATCATAGAGGAAGTGGGGG
>NZ_JBHFJG010000031.1:6789-55014 GCF_057559155.1 Rhizobium moroccans
CCCCCCCCACTTCCTAGCGATCCTGAATCAGCCGGCGGTCTTGGCGAAGCGGGCGAGGAGGTCGTTGCCTTCCTTCTCGATCGTTTCGAAAGCCTGCTTCACCGTGGTCTCGCCCGCAAAGATCTTGTTGTATTCGCGCTCCATGATGGAGCGGATCTGCGGATAGAAGCCGAGACGATAACCCTTGGACCATTCACCGGAGGGAAGCATGAGCTGCTTGATGCCGACTTCGGCAACCGGCTGCTTTTCGTAATAGCCTTCCTTCTTGGCCAGTTCGTAGGCCGCCTGGGTGATGGCGACGTAGCCGGTGGCCTGGTGGTAGAACTTCTGGATTTCCGGGGACGTGAGGAACTGGAAGAAATCCGCGACGCACTTGTTCTCGGCTTCCGGCTTGCCGGCCATTGCAAAGAGGGCCGCGCCACCGATGAAGGTGTTCGTGCCGGCGCCCTTAACGTCGAACCAGTAAGGCAGGAAATCGGCCGAGAACGGCATGGTGGCGGTCTTCTGGAGGCCGCCGAACGAACCCGACGAGCCGATCCACAGCGCAACCTTGCCCTCTTCGAAAGGTTTCTGGTTGTCGTTCCAGCCCGCGCCGTAGAAACCGTAATAGCCAGCGTCAGCCCATTCCTTGAGCTTTTCGAACATCTTGACGAGATGCTCGTCCGTCAGGTTCATTTTGGTATCGACAACGCTGTCGTAGCCATTGTTGTTCGTCGCAAACTGGATGTTATGGCGCGAGAAGAAGTTCTCGGTGAACTGCCATGTCAGCTGCGATGCCGTCAGCGCGATATAGCCGGCTTCCTTAAGCTTCGGAGCCGCGGCCTCGAATTCTTCCCAGGTCTTCGGAACCGCTACGCCTGCCTTTTCGAAAGCCTGCGTATTGACGTACATGATCGGCGCGGAAGAATTGAACGGCATGCCCACGAACTTGCCGTCGGAATCAGCGTAGAAGTAACGGACGCCTTCGATGAAGGCTTCGCGGTCAAACTTGTAGCCGGCGTTGTTGATTAGGTCTTCAGCGGCGACGGTTGCGCCCTTGGCGTTGATGATGGTGGCAGCGCCGGCATCAAAAACCTGCAGAATGTTCGGCTGCTCGCCCGAGCGGAAGGCAGCGATGCCACCAGCGAGGGCCTCTTCGTAGGTACCCTTCGAGATCGGCGTCAGGTTGCAAGCCGTCTGCGAGGCATTGAATTTCTGAGAGACCTCGTTGATGACCTCGCCATTGCGGCCACCCATGCCGTGCCACCAGGTGATTTCAGTCGCCGCAAGCGTGTGCGACGCAGACAGTGCGACCGCGGTCGCGGCCATCGAAAATTTCCGGAACATGCTTCGACCCTCTCCAGCGTGTAATGGATAAGAGCCGCAATAGAGCGCTCATGTGACGCCATCGTCACAGTTTCATGTCGGAATGATTACAAATGGAACGGTGCTGTGCACAGCCGTGCAAAAAGCTGAGAAAATGACCTAGAAAGCGTCGGGAAAATGCCGCGGCAGGCGGCCCGGCAAAACGGTCACGATGTCATAGCGTTGCGACAGGCGGGCGGCATCGGCCCGCCTTGCGAGCCACAGATCGCTCGCGGCCCGGATGCGCCTCTGCGCGGCAAAGCCCACCGCGTCGATCGCCTCCTGCTCGACCCGGCGCGCCTTCACCTCGACGAAGACAGCGAGATCACCCTTCCTGGCGATGATATCGATCTCTCCGAGCCTGGTTCGATAGCGGATGGCGAGAATGCGGTAGCCCTTCGCGAACAGGAAAAATGCCGCGAGATATTCCGAGAAATGCCCCCGGCGCACGGCTTTCCTGCGCTTCAGGCTCCAGTCATCCTGCGCCATCTTCGCCCTTCAGGCCGAGAAGCCGCTGGTAAAGGTCCTTACGGGAAAGGCCGGTGAGCCTTGCGGCTTCCGCAGCCGCCTTGGCGGTGGGCATCGAGGCGGCGAGTTCCCGCAAGAGGACATCGACCTCGACCGCGCCCGGCACGTCGTCGATTTCGGGAGGTGCCACGAGGAGCACGATCTCGCCCTTCACGACCCGGTCCTCACCGTAATAGGCGGCGAGTTCCCCAAGCGTGCCGCGCCTGAACTCCTCGAAGGTCTTCGTCAGCTCCCGGCAGACGGTGGCGTGGCGGTTCGGGCCGAGGACATCCGCGGCGGTCGCGAGACTCGCGCCGATGCGATGGGGAGACTCGAAGAAGATCAGCGTTGCCGGCACTCTGGAAAGCTCGGCCAGCCGATCGCGCTTGCCCTTGTCCTTGACCGGCAGGAACCCGGCAAAGAGAAAAGCATCGGACGGCATTCCAGAGCCGACGAGTGCCGCAAGCGGCGCCGACGCGCCGGGGATCGGCACCACCCGGTGCCCGGCCTCGATCGCCATCTGCCCCAGCCTGTATCCGGGATCGGAGACCAGCGGCGTACCGGCATCGGAGACGAGCGCCACCGATTTCCCCTCCCCCAGCGCGGCCATGAGACGCGGCCCGGCCTCATCCGCATTGTGCTCGTGATAGGAGAAGGGCCGGTTGACGATGCCGTAACGGTCGAGCAGCACGCGGGTGACGCGGGTATCCTCGCAGGCGAGCACGTCCGCCCCCGCCAGCGTCTCGAGCGCCCGCAGCGTGATATCGCCGAGATTGCCGATCGGCGTGGCGACGAGATAGAGCGCCGGCTCCAGCGGGCGCGCCTGCACGAAAGTGTTTGCGACGCGGTAGCCGCGCGCAGCGGTCTTTTGTTCGTCCGTCACGGGATTTCACGAAAAACGAGGATGCTCATGCCCCTTTATGGGCAAGGCCGCGCCCTTCGGCAAGTAAAGCAAGCCCATGTTTTCTGTGTGCAGTGCGTGCGCGAATGGGGAAATGCCGCATGGCACCTTCGTTCTCCTCTTGCATTCCCATGAAAATCTCTGCCATTTTGCCCGTCCACATCCACCAGCCGCCTTCCGGTGGCAGAATATCAGGGGTCCGGCCCATGCCGGATCGCCACGGTCGAAAGCGATAGCGTCCATGCGTATTACTCTTGAGCGGTCAAATCTTCTAAAGTCGCTGAACCACGTGCACCGGGTCGTCGAGCGGCGGAACACGATCCCGATCCTCTCCAACGTGCTGCTGCGCGCTTCCGGCGCGAACCTGGACCTGAAGGCGACCGACCTCGATCTCGAAGTCACCGAAGCGGCACCGGCCATGGTGGAGCAGGCAGGCGCGACGACCGTGCCGGCGCATCTCCTCTACGAAATCGTCCGCAAGCTGCCGGACGGCTCGGAAGTGCTGCTCGCCACCAATCCCGACGGCGGCTCGATGACCGTGCAATCCGGCCGCTCGAAGTTCTCGCTGCAATGCCTGCCGGAATCGGATTTTCCGGATCTCACGGCCGGCAGTTTCTCGCATACCTTCAAGCTGAAGGCGGCCGATCTGAAGATGCTGATCGACCGCACGCAGTTCGCGATCTCCACCGAGGAGACCCGCTATTATCTCAACGGCATCTTCTTCCATACGATCGAGGCCAACGGAGACCTGAAACTTCGCGCCGTGGCAACGGACGGGCACCGTCTGGCCCGCGCCGACGTGGAGGCGCCGTCGGGCTCGGAAGGCATGCCGGGCATCATCATTCCGCGCAAGACCGTGGGCGAACTCCAGAAGCTCGTGGACGATCCGGAAGCCCTGGTCACCGTCGAAGTCTCCGACGCCAAGATCCGCCTGACGATCGGCAGCATCGTGATGACCTCCAAGCTGATCGACGGCACCTTCCCGGATTATCAGCGCGTCATTCCGACCGGCAACGACAAAGAAATGCGCGTCGATTGCCAGAGCTTCACCAAGGCGGTGGACCGCGTCTCGACCATTTCCTCCGAGCGCGGGCGCGCGGTGAAGCTGTCGCTTTCCGAAGGCCAGCTCATGCTGACGGTCAACAATCCCGATTCCGGCAGCGCGACGGAAGAGGTCGCCGTCAGCTACGAGCACGATCCGATGGAAATCGGCTTCAACGCCAAATATCTGCTCGACATCACCGCCCAGCTTTCCGGCGAGGACGCGATCTTCATGCTGGCCGATGCCGGCTCGCCGACGCTGGTGCGCGATACGGCCGGAGACGACGCGCTCTACGTGCTGATGCCGATGCGCGTTTAACCCATAGAAAGCGGCGATCTCGAATTCGCCGCTTTTTTTGTCGCATTTTCTCGGAGCGACATTTTATCTTGCTTTTGCGCCAGAAGACTCCAGATAGGACCTCGGCGGAACCGGATGGGAGAGGATGATGGAACTGCGCCTGAAAGAGCGGCTCGGCCGCAAGTTCGATGAAGAAATCCGTTTCTTCAAGGGCTGGATGGACGGCCCGAAGCGGGTGGGGGCGATCCTGCCGACTTCCTCCGTGACCGCGAGGCGCATGGCAAGCGTGATCGACACGTCCTCCGGCCTTCCGGTGCTGGAGCTGGGTCCCGGCACCGGCATCATCACCAAGGCGATCCTGGAACGCGGGGTGCGGCCCGAGAACCTGGTTTCCATCGAATATTCGACGGACTTCTATCAGCATCTGGTGAAGACGTTTCCCGGCGCGAACTTCATCAACGGGGATGCCTTCGATCTGGAGCGCACGCTCGGGGAGTGGAAGGACAAGACGTTCGACAGCGTGATTTCCGCCATACCGCTGCTCAGCTTCCCGATGGAAAAACGCATCGCGCTTCTGGAGGACCTGCTCGGACGGATGCCGGCCGGCAGACCGTTTGTGCAGATCACTTACGGCCCCGTCTCGCCGATCGTCGCACGGCCCGACCGCTATCAGATCAAGCATTTCGATTTCGTCGTCCGCAACATTCCGCCGGCGCAGCTCTGGATATACAGCCGCGGCTGACATTCCATGTACGGGCTCTACATCACCCACCCGCAGGTCCGCATCGACCCGAACGTGCCGGTGCCGGACTGGGGCCTTTCCGAGATAGGTCGCGCCCGCGCCGAACAGGCGGCCCGGTCGGCTTGGGCGAAAGGGCTCGGGCGGATCGTTTCGAGCGGCGAGGCCAAGGCGATCGAGACAGCGCAGGTGCTGGCAGCCGCGGCCGGCATTTCCTTCGAGATCGCCGAGGACACTCACGAAAACGACCGCTCCGCCACCGGCTTCCTGCCGCCGCCGCAGTTCGAGGAGGCTGCGGATTGGTTTTTTGCCCACCCGCACGAAAGCTTCAAAGGCTGGGAGACGGCGGCCGACGCACAGGCGCGCATCGTCTCGGCCGTCACGCGCGCGCTCGACGCGCATGACCGGACCGTGCCGATCGCCTTCGTCGGCCATGGCGGCGTCGGTACGCTGCTCAAATGTCATTTCGCCGGCCGGTCCATATCCCGCGACCGGGATCAGCCCGGCGGCGGCGGAAATCTCTTCTGCTTCACCCTTGCGGACCGGGCATTATCGTGCGACTGGACGCCGATGGAAGTCTGGAAGGGATTCGAACATGGACGCACGTGACCGTCTTATCGTTGGCCTCGACATTCCCACCGTTTCCGAAGCGAGAGCGATCGTCAAAACGCTCGGCGAAGAAATCTCCTTCTACAAGATCGGCTATCAGCTCGCTTTCGCCGGGGGCCTGGAACTCGCCCGCGACCTCGTCGCGGACGGCAAAAAGATCTTCCTGGACATGAAGCTGCTCGACATCGACAACACGGTGGCGAAAGGCGTCGAGAACATCGTCAAGATGGGCGTCTCCATGCTCACCCTGCATGCCTATCCGAAGGCGATGCGTGCCGCGGTCGAGGCCGCCAGGGGCTCCGATCTCTGCCTGCTCGGCGTGACGGTCCTGACGTCCATGGACGAGGCGGACCTGATCGATGCCGGCTACGAATACGACCCGCATACGCTGGTGCTGCGCCGTGCCGAGCAGGCGCGGGCGGCCGGCATGGGCGGCATCGTCTGCTCGGCGGCAGAATCTTCCGCCGTCCGCAAGATCGTCGGCCCCGACATGGCCGTAGTGACTCCCGGCATCCGCCCCGCGGGCGCCGAAGCCGGCGACCAGAAGCGGGTGGTGACGCCTGCGGACGCGATCCGCGCCGGCTCCAGCCATCTCGTCGTCGCCCGTCCGATCGTCAAGGCGCCGGACCCGAAGGCAGCCGCGCAGGCGATCCTTGCCGAGATGCAGGGCGCGCTTTAGGCTCAATCGCCAACCGGAGGAGATTTTATGGCAAAGGGATACTGGATCGCCCGGGTCGATGTGCGCGATCCCCAGCGCTACAAGGACTATGTCGCGGCAGCGAAGCCCGCCTTCGAACGCTATGGCGCGAAGTTCCTCGCGCGTGGCGGCGCGTTTACCGAACTCGAAGGCAAGGCGCGTGGGCGAAACGTAGTGATCGAGTTTCCCTCGCTGCAGGCCGCCGTCGACTGCTACAATTCACCGGAATATCAGGTGGCGGCGAAGATCCGCCAGGAAGTCGCGGATGCCGAAATGGTAGTCGTCGAGGGTATTTGAGCCTATAATCAGCGGGTGTGCGGGTGCGGCAGCGGAAAGGCTTCACGCGCTGCCGCAATTCGGTTATGAGGACGGAAAACCATCCCTCCTTGTCGGCTCCCGGAGCAAACTATGACCCTGACCAATCTTCCCCCTCTCGTCACCGTATTCGGAGGATCGGGCTTTGTCGGGAGGCATGTGGTGCGCACGCTCGCGAAGCGCGGGTACCGCATCCGCGTCGCCGTGCGGCGTCCGGACCTCGCCGGCTTCCTGCTGCCCTACGGCTATGTCGGCCAGATTTCGCTGGTGCAGGCCAACCTGCGCTACCGCAATTCGATCGACCGCGCGGTCGAGGGCGCGTCCCATGTGGTCAACTGCGTCGGCATCATGTTCGAGAGCGGACGCAATTCCTTCGATGCGGTGCAGGATTTCGGCGCTCGCGCAGTCGCCGAGGCCGCCCGCGCAGCCGGCGCCAAGCTGACCCATATCTCCGCGCTCGGCGTCGATCCGGATTCGGCCTCCTCCTACGCCCGCAGCAAGGCGCGGGGCGAGGCCGCGATCAACTCGCTTCTGCCTGACGCGGTGATCCTGCGCCCCTCCATCATGTTCGGGCCGGAAGACAGCTTCTTCAACAAGTTCGCCGCCATGGCCCGCGTCTATCCGGCTCTGCCGCTGGTCGGCGGCGGCAAGACCAAGTTCCAGCCGGTCTATGTCGAGGATGTCGCCGAGGTGGTGGGCCGCTCTGTGGACGGCACGATCGCCGCCGGCCGGACTTATGAACTGGGCGGTCCGGAAGTGCTGACCTTCCGCGAATGTCTCCAGACCATGCTTCGCATCACCAATCGCGAGCGTCCGCTCGTCTCGCTGCCCTTCTCGATCGCCTCATTCATCGGCAGCCTCGCTTCGCTCATCCCGTTCATCCAGCCGCCGATTACGGCCGATCAGGTGCAGCTTCTGAAGAGCGACAACATAGTTTCCGAGGGCGCGGCGAAGGAAGGCCGGACGCTCGAAGGCATGGGTATTCGCCCGACACTGCTCACATCGATCCTTTCTTCCTATCTGGTGCAGTATCGCCCGCAGGGCCAGTTCACCGGGTCCGGCAGGGCTGCCTGAGGAAGTTTCTCTCCTTTCGGACGAAGCCGGCCCACACGGCCGGCTTTTTCATGCGCCCAGAAAACGGGCAGGCATGCTCGACCGCACATCCGACGAGCATCTTCTGTGGCACAAAGGCCGCAGTCGGCGACATGCTTGCGTTAACCCGCAGTTCAACAAATTCGGCTATTGAACTTGCGAGTTTTGGCCAATAAACCGCACCGCGCAGACGAACCTCGACTGTGACGTTCCCATTTTCTTCGAAAGGCGTTCCTCCATGGGCAAGCCCATCGCACTCTTTTTTGCGTGTGCGGCACTGATCATTCTCGCCGGTTCCCTGATCGCTCCGGAGATCGGCGTGGCCAGCAAGCCGGGATGCGCCCCCGCCTATGGCGTGGACCCCTGCAAGACCGCCTCCATCACGACGGACAGCGTCGACCAGTAAGGTTGTATTCCTTAAAACAGCCCCCAAATTCCAGGCGATTTTCAACTTTCGTTTGATACGAAAGTCGTAGACGCTCGCATTTGAGTTTCCTCTTGTTTTCCTGAATACTTCCCTCCGGGAGAAGGGCAACAGCCCGCCCATACCGGGAGGAGAAGTTATGGCAACGCCTGATAAGAAGGCGCCGACGCGCCGTTCATTCCTGAAAATGGGCGCAACCACCAGTGGCGCCGTCGCAGCAAGCACACTCGCAGCCCCAGCCGTTCTCGCACAAGCCCC
Source organism: Rhizobium moroccans (assembly GCF_057559155.1). NCBI lineage: Bacteria > Pseudomonadati > Pseudomonadota > Alphaproteobacteria > Hyphomicrobiales > Rhizobiaceae > Rhizobium > Rhizobium moroccans. Next base: position 15,015 of record NZ_JBHFJG010000031.1, read on the forward strand.
GATCACCATGAAGATGCAGACGTCCTGGCCGGCGTCCGACATCTGGATGGATTTCGCGCGGCAGTATACCCAGCGCGTAGAAGCAATGTCCGGCAATCGGATCAAGGTGGATCTCCTGCCGGCCGGCTCCGTCGTCGGCGCCTTTCAGGTGCTCGATGCCTGCCATGACGGGGTCATCGACGCTGCCCATTCGGTCTGCGCCTACTGGTACGGCAAGCACAAGGGAGCATCGCTTTTCGGCACCGGCCCGGTTTTCGGCGGTTCGGCCACCACCATGCTCTCATGGTTCTACAGCGGCGGCGGGGCGGAATATTTCCGCGAACTGCAGCAGGACATCCTCGGCCTGAACGTGGTCGGTTTCCTGGGCTTCCCGATGTTCGCCCAGCCCTTCGGCTGGTTCAAGGGAGAAGTCAGCACTGTCGCGGACATCAACGGCTTCAAGTACCGCACCGTCGGCCTGGCGGCGGACCTTATGCAGGCGATGGGCATGTCGGTGGCGCAGCTTCCCGGCGGAGAGATCGTTCCGGCAATGGAGCGTGGCGTCATCGACGCCTTCGAGTTCAACAATCCTTCCTCCGACCTTCGCTTCGGAGCCCAGGACGTCGCCAAGCACTATTATCTTTCTTCGTATCACCAGGCCTCGGAAAGCTTCGAATTCCTCTTCAACAAGGACTTCTACGACGATCTGGATCCGGACCTGCAGGCGATCCTGCGCTACACCGTGGAATCGGCTTCGACCGCCAACACGGCAGCGGCAATGGACAATTATTCCGCCGACCTCCTCAAGCTTCAGAACGAGGCAGGCGTCAATGTCCACCGTACGCCGAAGGAAATCCTCGATGCGCAGATCGGCGCCTGGGACGATCTGATCGTCGAACTGGAAAAGGATGCCTTCATGAAAAAAGTGCTCGACAGCCAGCGCGCCTGGGTGGAGCGGGTCACCTATTTCGAGCTGATGGCATCACCGGACTATGCCGCGGCCTATGACCATTATTTTCCGAACAAGCTCAAGCTCTAGAAACTAGCGCCAGCCCCAGCCTAACCGGCCATAGGTACCGGGCATTTTTTCAGACCCATCGCATGTCTATCCGGCAGGAGACCTCTCCTGCCGGGATATCCTTGGAACAGAAAGACGTCCGTTCGATGGTGGCATTCATTCGTTTCGCCGATGCGATGTCGGCATGGTTCGGCAAGGCATTCGCCTGGCTCATCATTCTGATGACATTCGGCACCAGTTTCGAGGTTTTCGTCCGCTACGTCCTCGGACGGCCGACGCCCTGGGCGCTCGATATGTCCTTCATCATGTACGGCACCCTCTTCATGATGGGCGGTGCCTATACCCTTTCGCAAGGCGGGCATGTGCGGGGCGATTTCATCTATCGCCTCTGGAAGCCGCGGACCCAAGCCACGGTCGATCTCATACTTTATCTCATCTTCTTCTTTCCCGGCGTTACGGCGCTGGTCGTAACGGGGTGGAAATATGCCTTCCGCTCGTGGGGCTATGGCGAGGTCAGCATCAACAGCCCGGCCGGCATTCCGATCTACCAGTTCAAGACGGTGCTGGCGGCAGCCGGTGTTCTGCTTTTCATCCAGGGCATCGCGCAGGTGTTCCGCTGCATCAACTGCATCCGCACCGGCCGCTGGATCGAGGCGGAAGCGGAGGTCGAGGAAACCGAGATGCTGCTGATCAAGGAAAAACAGGCCGAACTTTCCGGGGACAAGGCATGACCGATCCCCAAGTCGCCCTGTTCATGCTCGGACTTTTCGTCTTCATCGTCTTTCTGGGTTTTCCGATCGCCTTCAACCTGATGGCGCTCGGCATCATCTTCGGCTACTACGCCTATTTCGAGCCCGGCCGCATGTGGCGCGCCTATAATCGGCTCGACGAGAATGCCGGCTGGTGGGACAGTATCAGCCTCTGGGTCGAGGGCTTCTTCAACAACCGCATCTTCGATCTCTTCATCAACCAGACCTATTCGGTGATGTCGAACGACGTGCTGACGGCGATCCCGCTCTTCCTGTTCATGGGATATATCATCGAGCGGGCCAATATCGTCGACCGGCTCTTCACGACCCTCAACATCGCCTCCAGAAACGTGCCGGGATCGCTTGGCGTCGCCGCACTCATTACCTGCGCCCTCTTCGCCACCGCCACGGGGATCGTCGGCGCGGTTGTCACGCTGCTCGGACTTCTCGCGCTGCCGCCGATGCTGAAGGCCCGTTACAACCATGCCTTCGCGACGGGGATCATATGCGCCGGCGGCACGCTCGGCATCCTGATCCCGCCCTCGATCATGCTGATCGTCTATGCCGCCACCTCGGGCGTCTCCATCGTCCGGCTCTATGCGGGCGCACTCATTCCCGGCTTCCTGCTGGTCGGGCTTTATCTGGTCTATGTGGTCGTTCGGGCCATGCTGCAGCCGAACGTGGCGCCGAGACCCGCGCCTGGAGAGGTGCCGGAAGTGCCCTTCGGCCGCATCGTCATCATGCTGCTGACCTCGTTCTTTCCGCTCGCCTTCCTGATCCTGGCCGTGCTCGGCTCAATCCTCTTCGGGCTTGCGACACCTTCGGAGGCAGCCTCCATCGGCGCGCTCGGCGGCCTGGTGCTTGCGGTCGCATACCGGGCACTGACCTGGGACCGGATCCGACAGAGCGTCTATCTCACGCTTCGCACCACCGCGATGGTGTGCTGGCTCTTCGTCGGCTCCTATACCTTCGCCTCGGTCTTCGCCTATCTCGGCGGCGAGCAGGTCATCTCGCAGTTCGTGCAGAGCCTGGACCTCACGCCCTTCCAGTTCCTGATCCTGGCGCAGCTCATCATCTTCCTGCTTGGCTGGCCGCTCGAATGGTCGGAGATCATCATCATCTTCGTGCCGATCTTCCTGCCGCTTCTGCCGATATTCGGGATCGACCCGCTGTTTTTCGGGATTCTGGTAGCGCTAAACCTGCAAACGGCATTCCTGACACCGCCGATGGCAATGTCGGCCTATTACCTGAAGGGGATCGCGCCTCCACAGGTCCGCCTGACGGAGATATTCTGGGGCATGCTGCCCTTTGTCGGCCTAGTCTTCGTGGCCATGGCTATCATCTACGCGTTCCCCGGCCTCGTCTTCTACCTGCCGGACCAGGTTTATGGACGATAAGAGCCAAGAGATGGAGGCGCCGGGGAACGGCGCCTCATCGACCTACCTCGATGCTATGGGAGATTGATATGCAGGACCGATTACTTGCCCTTCTCGCATTCCTGCTGCTCTGCGGCTTCCTCGCCGTTTTCCTGTGGCGGGTGCCGCGCGCCGACCTTGCGGTCCTGTTTGCGGTCACCGTCGCCATGGCGGGATACGACTTCTTCTTCTATCGCGGCGGCGATCACCACTGAGCTATCGGACTAGCGGTACAGCAGGAGGGCGGCGAGCCCGACCATGCCGATCAGAATACGCCACCATGCGAAGGGTGCGTAACCACGGCTGGAGACGAAATCGAGGAGAGAGCGCACCACGAGAAGCGCGGTGACGAAAGCGGCTATGAAGCCGATCGCGATTACCGCGGTGTCATCGAAGCTCAGCGCCGAACGGTTCTTGTAGAGGTCCAGCGTGAAGGCCCCGAGCATGGTGGGCATGGCCAGGAAGAAGGAGAACTCGGCCGCTGAACGCTTGTCGGCGCCGAGCAGCAGCGCGCCGACGATGGTCGCGCCCGAACGCGATGTACCAGGGATCATCGCGACGCATTGGCAAAGACCGATCTTCAAGGCGAGCGAGACCGGATAATCCATCACGTTGTGATATTTCGGCTGGAACTTCATGCGGTCGACGGCGAGCAGCACGAAGCCGCCGAGGATCAGCACGACGCAGATCAATATCGGGGTTTCGAAAAGCACGGTCTTGATGAAATCATGCGCGAGGGCGCCGATTACGGCAGCCGGCAGGAACCCGGCAAGAACCGTCGCCACGAAGCGGCGAGATTGCGTGCTCGTCGGCAAGGAGAGTGCGATCGACATGAGCTTCTGGAAATAGACGAGCAGGATCGCGAGTATCGCCCCAAGCTGGATCAACACCGCGAACGTGTTGCCTGGAGACTGGAAACCGAGGAAATGACCTGCAAGAAGCACATGAGCGGTGGAGGAAACCGGTATGAATTCGGTCAACCCCTCGATCAATCCAAGAACGAGGGCGCTGATGATCGACTGGTCGGGCATTCTTAATCCTTTGCTTAGGAAACGCGGGCAAATCTCGCTTGCTTGCCTCGCCCCTATCAAACCCATATAGCTGCAATATGTCAGCGGGTGCGCGACGCAGCCATGCCGTCTTTTAGTACAATAATCGCAAAGCGCCAGTAACGATGCCCACGCTCTATCACCATCCCATGTCTTCCGCTTCCCGGTTCGTCCGGCTGATTTTGTCGGAATACGGCTTCCAGGTGGACCTGATCGAGGAGCAGCCCTGGGAACGACGCCGCGAGTTCCTGACGCTCAACCCGGCCGCCACGCTGCCCGTCTATGTGGACGACAGCATGCGGGTTCTTTGCGGGCCGGCCGTGCTGATGGAATTCCTGGACGAGACCCACGGCGTTCTGAAACGCGACCGGCGGCTGCTGGCCGAAGATCCCTGGCAGCGCGCCGAAATCCGCCGGCTGACCGAATGGTTCCTGCAGAAGATGGAGAGCGACGTTACCCGGCCACTCACCCGCGAACGGGTCTACAAGCTGCAGATGACGGCGGCGCAGGGCGGAGGCGCGCCGGATTCGAAAGTGCTGCGCACCTCGCGCGCCAATATCCGTCAGCACATGAAATATCTCTCCTGGCTTGCGGGATCGCGGCCATGGCTTGCGGGCGACCGGCTGAGCTATGCCGATCTTGCAGCGGCAGCCTCGATTTCCGTGCTAGACTATATGGGCGAGATCGACTGGTCGGAGACGCCAATCGCCAAGGAATGGTATCAGCGGCTCAAATCCCGCCCATCCTTCCGGCCGCTGCTTGCCGAGCGCATCCGCGGCCTAACGCCGGTATCCCATTATGCGGACCTCGATTTCTGATAGGACAAGACCGGGCGAGCAGGCACCGGAAAAGGAAGCCCGCAGACGCGAGAAGCTGACCGCCTTCATCAGGGCGGAAGCCGCCGCGCAGGGCTTCGATCTCTGTCGCATCACGCATCCGGACAGCATTCCGCAGGCGCCTGGCCGTCTGCGGACCTTTCTGAACGACGGCCATCACGGCACGATGGAATGGATGGCCGAAACGCGCGAGCGCCGCGGCGACCCGAAGGTGCTGTGGCCGGAGGTGCGCTCCGTCGTCGTGTTCGGCCTCAACTACGGCCCGGACGAGGACCCGCGAGAGCTACTCGACAAACCGGAAAAGGCAGCGATTTCCGTCTATGCCCGCAACCGCGATTATCACGACGTGATCAAGGGGCGGCTGAAGGAGATCGCCACCCGCTTTGCAGCGCGGGCAGGCGAGGACGTGAAGGTCTTCGTCGATACGGCGCCGGTCATGGAAAAGCCGCTGGCGGAAGCTGCCGGGCTCGGCTGGCAGGGTAGGCATACCAACCTCGTCAGCCGCACGCATGGCTCCTGGATATTCCTCGGCAGCCTCTTCACCACAGCCGATCTCGACATCGATGCGCCGGAGATCGACCATTGCGGCTCCTGCCGCGCCTGTCTCGACGCCTGCCCGACAGCCGCATTTCCGGCGCCTTATCGGCTGGATGCGCGGCGCTGCATTTCCTATCTCACGATCGAGCACAAAGGGCCGATCGATCCCGAATTCCGGCCTCTCATCGGCAACCGCATCTATGGCTGCGACGATTGCCTCGCGGCCTGCCCATGGAACAAGTTCGCGGCAAGCGCTTCCGAAATGAAGCTGAAGGCGCGCGAGGACCTGAAGGAGCCGTCGATCGCCTTTCTGCTGACGCTGGACGAAGCCGCCTTCCGCAGCTTCTTCAGCGGTTCGCCGGTGAAACGCATCGGCCGCGATCGGTTTATCCGCAATGTGCTGATCGCGGCCGGCAATTCCGGTGACCGGAGCCTGATCGATCAATGCCGGATGCTGGCCAGCGATCCTTCGGCGACCGTTCGCGGCATGGCTATCTGGGCGCTGAAGCAGCTGATGACCCTTGAGGAATTCGCACGCTTCGCGGAGATGCGTGCGGGCGAGACGGACGCGGAGGTGCAAGAAGAATGGCGAATGGCGGGAGTGGCGTAATGCGAGTGATGATCTTCGGCTGCGGCTATTCGGGACAGGCAATCGCGGAAGCCTTCAAATCCGCCGGCTTCGCGGCTTCGGGAACCGTCCGCACACCAGAGAGTGCCGAGAAACTTGCAAAACAAGGCATCAAGCCTTTCATCTTCGACGGCAGCGCATTTGGCGACGAGCTTGCGGAGGAACTCGCCGAGGTAACGCACCTGGTGCAGTCCATCCCGCCCGGCGGCACGGGCGATCCGCTGCTGAAACTTGTGGCCGGGCGGCTTCAACAGGTTTGCCCCAAACTCCAGTGGATCGGCTATCTCTCGACCGTCGGGGTCTATGGCGACCATGGTGGTGGCTGGGTGACGGAGGAAACGCCCGGCAGCCCCATCCAGGGCCGGTCGATTGAGCGGGTCGATACCGAAGAAGCCTGGACGGCGGAAGGGGACGCGGTCCACGTGCCTGTGGCCCGCCTTCGGCTCGCCGGTATCTACGGGCCGGGCCGTAACGCCTTTGTCAATCTGGCGCGCGGCACGGCCCGGCGGATCATCAAGAAGGACCAGGTTTTCAACCGCATCCGGGTCGAGGATATTGCCGGGGCCGCGCTCCTCCTCGCCGAGCGCAAGCTCGGCGGCATCTATAACGTCACCGACGACGAGCCGGGGCCGCCGCAGGACGTGATCGTCGAAGCCGCCCGGCTGATGGGTGTGGAGCCTCCGCCGGAGCAGGATTTCGAGACCGCCGAGATGACACCGATGGCCCGTTCCTTCTACGGGGCCAACAAGCGGGTCTCGAATACGAAGCTCCGCGCGACAGGGTTCGAATTCCGCTTCCCAAACTATCGAATGTCGCTCGCCGAAATGTGGGATTCAGGTCGTTGGAAGGGATAAATTCCTAGCGTCAACTGGATGGAATTTCCTTCCATCCAGTGTCATCCGGTCATTTTTTCTTAATATCTGGGGCAAGCGATCCGGAAAATGCCCTGATTTTGGCAGTGCCTTGGCGCTCTGCAAAAATTTTTTTCTTCCGATTTCGTGAACATTGCCGCGCAGGCCGAAGAGAGGGAATGCTTTTCCGCTTTCCTCCTGTTTTTAAATGTTTTCTTTCCTTAATGCTTAGCCGGCTTCCGTCGAAATACAGCCAGCGATTGAGTCACAAATGTTACATGTTGTAACATTGCGTGATCGCTTATCCCTCTTTTTTGCCATCTTTGGCCGGATTCCAGCCAATTGCACGCAACGTGCAGGGACGATCGGACGGGACGACAAACGTGAATACAACTCCACGCTGGATTTTCGCTGCGGCCGCCATTGCTGCATTCTCGCTTCATGGCTCCGCACAGGCAAAGCCTACGCCCGGATGCGGGCACGCTTCCTGGTATGCCCTCACCTCCAAGACCGCGTCGGGCGAGCGGATGAACCCCGCCAAGCTGACGGCGGCACATCGCTCGCTGCCTTTCGGGACCAAGCTCAAGGTCACTAACAAGCGCAATGGCAAGAGCGTCGTGGTGCGCATCAACGATCGCGGCCCGTTCATTCGCGGCCGGGTCATCGATGTTTCCAAGGCTGCTGCCCAGAACATCGGCATGGTGAGCTCCGGCACGGCACAGGTCTGCTACCAGATCATCGGCTGATCCGGCCAAAACCGGCTTGGCCCTTGCCCGGCAGCCCGATCACGGTTAGGACCCTCACCATACGGGTGCAACCGAGACGGAGAGCGACATGCGACTGGGCGGGCGAATGGCCGGAGCCATCGAGGTTCTGGCAGACATAGAAGCGCGCAAACGGCCGGTCGCCGACGCGCTCAAGGATTGGGGCCTGGCGCATCGTTTTGCCGGTTCCGGCGATCGCGCCGCTATCGGCAACATTGTTTACGACGCGCTCCGGATGCGGCTTTCGCATGCCTGGCTTATGGATGATGACGGCCCTGTCGCGCTTGCCTATGCGGTCCTCATCCGTCAGTGGGGTCTGACGCCGGAAATCCTGGCCGCCGAGTTTACCGATGACCGCTTCGCGCCGCCGACACTTGCCGAAGCGAACCTCTCGGCCCTCGCCTCTCGCAAGCTCGAAGACGCCCCCCTCCATGTGCAGGGCGACATCCCCGACTGGATTCAGCCTTCTCTCGAAGCCAATTTCGGCGAGGACTGGCTGGCGGAGGCCAAGGCGCTGGCCGAACGCCCCACCCTCGATCTCCGGGCCAATACCCTGAAGGCATCCCGTGAGAAGGTCGTGAAGGCGCTGGAACGCGCCGGTGCAAAACCTTCGCGCATCGCCCGAAACGGCATCCGGATCGCCGCCGGCGAAGGCGCATCCCGCCTGCCGAACGTGACCGCCGAGCTTTCGTTCCAGAAAGGCTGGTTCGAGGTTCAGGACGAGGGCTCGCAGATCGTTGCCGACCTGGTGCATCCCGGTGAGCACGACCAAGTGCTGGATTATTGCGCCGGCGGTGGCGGCAAGACCTTGGCGCTCTCGGCCGCCATGGGCAACAAGGGCCAGATCCATGCCTATGATGCCGACCGCAAGCGACTTGCGCCGATCATCGAGCGGCTGCGGCGGGCGGGTACCCGCAATGTGCAGGTACATGACGATCCGCGACAGCTCGAAGCCTTGAAGGGCAAGCTGCATGCGGTTCTCGTCGACGCGCCTTGCACGGGCACGGGCACCTGGCGGCGCCGGCCGGACACGAAATGGCGGCTGACGGCGAAGAACCTCGAAGAGCGCATCGCCCAGCAGCAGGAGGCGCTCTCGGAGGCAGCAGCCTTCGTGAAGCCGGGCGGCGCGCTTCTCTACGTCACCTGTTCCATATTGCCCGAGGAAAACGACACGCAGGCCGCCCGCTTCTGTGCCGAGAACCCGGAATTCTCCATCATGCCGGCGCTCGAAACCTGGGAGGAAGTCTTCGGCAAGGATGCCCCTAAGCCACGCTCGAAAGACGAGCGCACCGTAACACTCACTCCCGCAAGTACCGATACGGACGGCTTTTTCTTCTGCCGCATGCAACGCAAGGTTTGATCCGCCTTGAAGCGGATCAAGTATACTTCACTCTTTCAAAGTATTCTAAACTAGATAGTTTGACACCAGTTTGCATTTGCGCGATGACACGCCGGGCAGCGCGAAATTTCCCGTTGCGAAGGAGAGGGACAATGATCCGCAAGACCGTTCTCGGCGCCGCCATGGCGCTGCTCGCCGCCTCGGCGGCGTTCACCGTCGCGCCCGCGCAGGCGGCGACCGATGCCGCCGCCGTCGTGAAGCACTACACCGAACTGGCGCATGCGAAATACGAAGATTCGCTGACGACCGCCAAGGCCCTCGATGCTGCGATCGATGCCTTCCTGGCAAAGCCGAGCGAAGAGACGCTGAAGGCGGCGCGAGCCGCCTGGATCGTCGCGCGCGTTCCCTACCAGCAGACGGAAGTCTACCGCTTCGGCAATCCGATGGTCGACGAGTGGGAAGGCAAGGTGAACGCCTGGCCGCTCGACGAGGGCCTGATCGATTATGTCGATGCCTCCTACGGCACCGAAAGTGACGAGAACACCCTTTATACCGCCAATGTCATCGCCAATCCGAAGGTGACGATCAACGGGGAAGAGATCGACGCGACCAATATCACGCCCGAGCTCATCCGCAGCCTGCACGAGGCGGGCGAGATCGAGGCCAATGTCGCGACCGGCTATCACGCCGTCGAGTTCCTGCTGTGGGGGCAGGACCTTAACGGCACCGGGCCGGGCGCGGGCAACCGGGCCTATACCGACTACGACAAGGCCAATTGCACGAACGGTAATTGCGACCGCCGCGCCGCCTATCTGAAGGCTGCCTCCACGCTGCTCGTCTCCGACCTGGAGGAGATGGCCGCGGCCTGGGCCCCGGACGGCGAGGCCACGAAGGAAGTGGAAGCCGATCCCAAGGCCGGCCTCACCGCGATCCTGACCGGCATGGGCTCCCTCTCCTATGGCGAGCTTGCCGGCGAACGCATGAAGCTCGGCCTGCTGCTGCACGATCCGGAAGAGGAGCATGACTGCTTCTCCGACAATACCTACGCCTCGCACCTCAATGACGCGATCGGCATCAAGTCGGCCTACACGGGCGAATATGTCCGGATCGACGGCACGAAGCTCACCGGTCCCTCGCTTTCGGAGCTCGTTGCGGCCAAGGATGCCGCGCTCGACACCGAGGTGAAGGGCAAGCTCGACGCCACGCTTGACGCCATGAACGCCATGGCCGACCGCGCCCAGAAGATCGAGGCCTATGACCAGATGATCGGCGAAGGGAATGCCGAGGGCAACGCCGTCGTGCAAAAGGCGATCGACGGATTGATCGACCAGACCCGGTCGATCGAGCGCGTCATCGCATCGCTGGATCTCGGTACGGTCACCCTCGAAGGCTCCGACAGCCTCGACAATCCCGACGCTGTTTTCCAATGAGATGAAGAGGCCGGTCGCGGTATCCTCAACTACCGCGACCCGATGAATGATGAGAACGCCCAAAGCCGCACTGTTCCTGTTGCCCGTTCTTTCGGGCGTTCTCTTCCTTGCGCCGCTTGTCGCCGGCGGCGGAGAGGCGCTTTTTCCCACCGAACGTACCGATCTCAACCCGAAGGACCGCAAACGGGTCGAGAGCGTGACGCGTCCCGCCTCGGACTTTTCCAAACCAGAACAATTCGAGCGGATGCCGGCGGGTGCTGCGACCAGCAAGGCGATCGTCAACGGCGACGCCTTCTCGCATTTCTCCGCCAATCTCACCTTTGCCGAGGAAGAGACTTTCAAGCTCGGCAATGCGCTCTTCACCAAGCTCTGGGTTTCCTCTCCGTCTTCCACCCAGGCCTCCGACGGCCTGGGGCCACTCTTCAACGCGCGGGCCTGTCAGAGCTGCCACCTGAAGGACGGGCGCGGGCACCCGCCGGAAGGCTCGACGGATGCGACCTCGATGTTCCTGAGGCTGGCCCGGCCGGCGCGAACCGAGGAAGAGAAACGGGCAATCGCCAATCATGAAAAGCTCAATTTCGCGGATGCGACCTATGGCGAGCAGCTCCAGGATGCTGCGGTTCCCGGCCTGAAATCCGAAGGCCGCATGCAGATTACCTATGAGGAAACTCCCGTCACGCTCGGCGACGGCGAGGTGGTTTCCCTGCGCAAACCGACCTATTCGGTTTCCGATCTCGCCTATGGGCCGCTCGAGGCCGATGTGACGCTTTCGCCGCGCGTTTCACCGCCGATGATCGGCATGGGTCTCATCCAGGCCATCCACGAAGCCGATATTCTCGCAAAAGCCGATCCGGACGATATCGACCATGACGGCATTTCCGGCAGGCCGGCTTTCGTCCGCGATCACCGCACTGGCGGGTTGAAGCTCGGCCGCTTCGGCTTCAAGGCCCAGAATGCCTCGATCCGCGACCAGACCGCTTCCGCCTTTGCAGGCGATCTCGGCATTTCCACGCCGGACAGGCCCGTGAGCCATGGCGACTGCACCGAAGCACAAACCGCATGCCTCGCCATGCCAACTGGGGTACAGCCACGTCTCGGCGATACGGAGGCACCCGATCCGGTGCTCGACCTGGTCAGCTTCTATTCGGAGAACCTTGCAGTTCCCCTCCGGCGGGATCTCGATGATCCGACCGTGCTGCATGGCAAGGAAATGTTCTATCAGGCGGGCTGCACCTCCTGCCATACGCCGAAATTCGTGACCCGCCGCGACGCGGGAAACAAAGCGCATTCCTTCCAGCTCGTCTGGCCCTATTCGGATTTCCTGCTGCACGACATGGGCGACGGCCTTGCCGATGGCCAGCAGGTGGGCGTGGCAGACGGCCGCGAGTGGCGCACCCAGCCGCTCTGGGGCATCGGGCTTACGCAAACCGTCAACGGCCATACCTTCTTCCTGCATGACGGGCGGGCGCGAAACCTTACCGAGGCCATTCTCTGGCATGGCGGGGAAGCGACAAAAGCGCGGGATGCCTTTGCCGCACTTCCCAAGGATGATCGCGCAGCCCTCATTAAATTCCTGGAGTCGCTCTGATGCGTAAACTGCTTGCCGCTGGTCTCGTGGCACTCCTTCCTTTCGGCACTCTTGCGCAGGATGCCAATCCTTCCGGTGCCGTCGTGCTGACCGACGAGGGGGTCGGCGCGGTGATGGCCGCGGCGGTCGATGGTTTCATCCGCCCCGGCTACCGGGATTTTCACGCGGCCTCCGGACGACTGTCGACGGCGATGAGCGCGCTTTGCAGCTCCCCCTCCCCCGAAACCTATGAAGCGGCGAAATCGGCTTTCGTCGAAACGGCAGGACGCTGGGCGCACATCGAGGTCGTGCGGGTGGGACCGGTGATCGAGCAGAACCGTTTCGAACGCATCCTCTTCTATCCCGACCGCAAGAGCACCGGCCTCAAGCAGGTGCAGGCAATCCTTGCGAAGCCGGACGAAAGCGCCACCTCGGCCGAAACGCTGGCCGACAAGAGCGTCGCCATGCAAGGGCTCGGCGCGCTGGAATACCTGCTTTTCGGGACGGGTTCGGAAACACTGGGGGCGGAGAAGAACGCGTTCCGTTGCCGTTATGGTGCTGCAGTCGCGGGAAATATCGAGAGCATCGCCGCCGAGCTTGCCTATCTTTGGGACCGGCCGGACGGCATCCAGCAGGCCTGGAAACATCCGGGGCCGGACAATCCCGTTTTCCGCGACAGGCGCGAGGCGATCACCGCGCTTCTCGGCATTCTCGTCCACGGCGCCGAGACCGTGCGGGACCAGCGCATCGAGACCTTCTACAAGGGCCCCGACAGCGCCAAATTTCCGCGACAGGCGCTCTTCTGGCGATCCGCAAATACCTGGACCATGGTCAAAGGCAATCTGGAAGGACTGGATGCCCTGATGAAGAGTTCCGGCATGGTCAACCTGCTCAACGAAGACGAGCGCTCCATCATCTCTTCGATCGACTTCGTCATGAAGTCGATGATCCGGGTGGCCGGCACCATCGATCCGGATGTCGAAAAGGCTGTTGCTGACCAGACCGAACGTCAGAAGCTGGATTTCCTGCTGTTGAACGGCCGCGATCTCATCACCCGTCTCAACAATGGCTACGGCAGCGCGATCGGCCTTACCTCCGGCTTTTCCTTTTCGGATGGGGACTAGAAAACCATGTGGCGCGGGGAGGCCCTGGATCGGCGTGGTTTTCTGAAAGCGGCGGGTCTTGCCTTCACCGCCGCGCTTTCACCACGCTCCCTGATGGCGCTCGAACGCGCCGATGCGGTCTATGCCGCCGGTTTCAAGGCGCCTGACGGTTCCTTCGGCATCGCGACGGTTTCCGAACGGGGCGAGATCATCGACCGGGTGGCTCTTCCCGCGCGCGCCCATGGAATGGCCTACAGCGCTGCGGCCGGCCGAGTGGTGGCCTTTGCCCGCCGGCCCGGCACCTTCGCCATGATATTCGATCCATCGCGGCAAGCGGAGCCCGTCATCATCAGTTCGCCGGAAGGTCGGCACTTCTATGGTCACGGGCATTTTTCACCGGACGGCGCGCTCCTCTACACAAGCGAGAACGATTTCGACGGCAATCGCGGCATGATCGGCATCCATGATGCCCACGACGGCTTCCGCCGCATCGGCGAGTTCGACGCCCATGGCATCGGCACCCACGACATGACCGTTTCCGACGACGGCACGATGCTGGTCATCGCCAATGGCGGGATCGAAACGCATCCGGATTTCGGGCGCACCAAGCTCAACCTCGACCGCATGGAGCCTTCCCTGGTACTGCTCGACGCCAGGACCGGCGCGCTCATCCAGCGACACGGCCTACCCGCCCCGCTTCGCCAGCTTTCAACCCGCCATCTCGATATCGCCGACGACGGCCACATCTGGTTCGCCTGCCAATGGGAGGGCGCGCGCAACGAGCTGCCGCCACTTGCCGGCTGGTTCGCCAAGGGCGAAGACCTTTCCTTCATTTCCCTGCCGGAGGAAACGACGATGCGGCTCGGCAATTATGTGGGGGCGATCGCAGTCAATCGCCGCGAAGGCCTCGTCGGCCTCACCTCGCCCGTCGGAGGCGCCGCCGTGACGCTCGATGCCCGCACCGGCAGGGTGCTGAAGGAGGAAATCGTGCAGGATGCCGCCGGTGTCGCTCCTGCCGCGCATGGTATCGCGGTCTCCTCCTATGATGGCCGGTTCAACGAGACCCGCAGCGAAGTCGCCTGGGATCAGCATATCGTGCGGATAAGCTCCTGATCTTCTTCCAAACCGGTTTTTTAACCGCTTGCCGAAGCCTTTTCGACATGCCAGTTTTCGCGCCTGCGAAAGGATGAGAGATGGACGGAACGGATACCGGCGATTTCCGCGAGCGCGTGCAGCAGAGTTTTGGCCGCCAGGGAGCGATGGCGATGCTCGGCGCGGAACTGACACGCGTCGAACCTGCGATGGTCGAGATCGAGCTACCTTTCGATCCCAAGCTCACGCAACAGCATGGCCTGCTGCATGCGGGCGTGATTTCGGCCGCTCTCGATGCCGCCTGCACCTATGCCGCCTATACGACGATCGCACCCGATGTCTCGATCCTTACCATCGAGTTCAAGGTGAACCTGATGTCGCCAGGGCGCGGCGAGCGCTTCCTTTTCCGCGGCGAAATCACCAAGCCGGGCTCCACCATCATCGTCGCCGACGGACGGGCCTATGCAATCAGCGACGGCCCGGCCAAGCTGATCGCCTCCATGACGGGCACGATGATGGCGATCCGCGGCAGACAGGATCTCATCGGATGACATTTCCCTCTTCCCCAAGCGTGCTGAAACGGGTCGGCGACCGTTCCATCCTCTTCGTTATGGCGGTGGACGCGGAATACGGTCCCGCGCTCAAGGCCCGCATCAAGCCGCTGATGACCGGCGTCGGGCCAGTTGAAGCCGCCGTGGTGCTCTCCCATGCGCTGACGAAGCTGGAGGCGGCGGCAAGGCTTCCCGATCTCGTCGTCTCGCTCGGCTCCGCCGGCTCGCGCAACCTCGAACAGACCGAAATCTACCAGGTTACCTCCGTCGCCTATCGCGACATGGACGCCTCGCCGCTCGGCTTCGAGAAGGGCTGCACGCCGTTCCTCGATCAACCCGCAACCGTCCCGCTGCCGATACGCATTCCCGGTATTCCGGAAGCCTCCCTTTCGACGGGTGCGAACATCGTCTCGGGCGCCGCCTACGATCTCGTCGATGCCGACATGGTGGATATGGAAACCTTTGCGGTGCTGCGCTGCTGCCAGCTTTTCAACCTGCCACTCATCGGCCTTCGCGGCATTTCCGATGGGAAGGAAGAGCTGAAGCATGTCGGCGACTGGACCGAATACCTGCATGTGATAGACGGGAAACTGGCAGAAGCCGTCGATCGCCTGACGGAGGCGCTGGAAAGCGGCGATTTGGCCTTCTGAGACAGTTGCAAGAAATGCAAGTTTTCTTTAAAGGCTCGCCATGACCCAGATAGCCCATCCCGACAGCATCCTCATCATCGATTTCGGCAGCCAGGTGACGCAGCTGATTGCGCGCCGCATCCGCGAATCCGGCGTCTACTGCGAGATCCATCCGTTTCAGAACGCGGCCGAAGCCTTCGAAAAGCTGCAGCCGAAAGGCGTGATCTTTTCCGGCGGCCCCGCCTCGGTGACAGCCGAAGGCAGCCCGAGGGCGCCACAGGCGGTATTCGACAGCGGCGTGCCGATCCTCGGCATCTGCTACGGCCAACAGACGCTTTGCCTGCAGCTCGGCGGCGAGGTGGAAGGCGGACATGCGGCGGAGTTCGGCCGCGCCGACGTGGAGATCAGGGCGGCAAGCCCGCTGTTCGATGGCTTCTGGGAATCCGGAAAGCGCTATCCCGTCTGGATGAGCCATGGCGACCGTGTCACCAAGCTTCCTGAGGGCTTCGAGGTTATCGCGACCTCGGAAAACGCGCCGTTCGCGATCGCCGCGGACGAGAGCCGTCATTACTATTCCACCATGTTCCATCCGGAAGTGGTGCATACGCCGGATGGCGCGAAGCTTCTCTCCAATTTCGTGCACAAGATCGTCGGGTTGAAGTCGGACTGGACGATGTCCGCCTACCGCGCCGAGATGATCCGCAAGATCCGCGAACAGGTCGGCAAGGGGCGGGTGATCTGCGGTCTTTCCGGCGGTGTCGATTCTTCCGTTGCGGCCGTGCTCATCCACGAGGCGATCGGCGACCAGCTCACCTGCATCTTCGTCGATCACGGCCTGTTGCGGATGAACGAAGCGGAAGAAGTCGTGAAGATGTTCCGCGACAACTACAACATCCCGCTCGTGCATGTGGATGCGTCCGACCTGTTCCTCACCGAGCTTGCCGGTGTCTCCGACCCGGAACTGAAGCGCAAGACGATCGGCCGCCTGTTCATCGAGGTCTTCGAAGCGGAAGCCAGCAAGATCGCCGAGGACGGCAAGGGGGCACCCGCCTTCCTCGCCCAGGGCACGCTCTATCCGGATGTGATCGAAAGCGTCTCCTTCTCCGGCGGACCTTCGGTCACGATCAAGAGCCACCACAATGTCGGCGGCCTGCCCGAGCGCATGAACATGAAGCTCGTCGAGCCGCTTCGCGAGCTCTTCAAGGACGAGGTGCGCGCGCTCGGCCGCGAGCTCGGCCTTCCCGACCAGTTCATCGGCCGCCACCCCTTCCCGGGTCCGGGGCTTGCGATCCGCTGCCCCGGCGGCGTGACGCGCGAGAAGCTCGACATCCTGCGCAAGGCGGACGCGATCTATCTGGACGAAATCCGCAAGGCAGGCCTCTATGACACGATCTGGCAGGCCTTCGCCGTGCTTCTGCCGGTGCAGACCGTCGGCGTCATGGGCGACTACCGCACATACGATTTCGTCTGCGCGCTACGCGCGGTCACTTCGGTCGATGGCATGACGGCGGATTTCTATCCGTACGACATGAACTTCCTCGGCCGGACCGCGACCCGCATCATCAATGAGGTGCGCGGCATCAACCGCGTCGTCTACGACGTGACCTCCAAGCCGCCCGGCACGATCGAGTGGGAGTGAAAGCGGCCGTCAGGCCCATCCCAACCTTCGCGACTTTGTGGCCTATTCGGTCGCGCGCTGCTCGAAGACGTTAGCGCGCGACCAGTTCTCGGCGTCGATCACACAGCCGTAGATCGATTACTGCTCCTTCTTGAACAAATCCTGGAAGATGAGCTGGCCCCACGTGCGGCCGCGTGCGTGCACCAGCGCGCCACCCTCGTCGAGCTTTCCCAGCTTGACGGGTGCGAACCCGAGTTGTTTGGCCAAGTCCGCCACGGGAGCGATCGCGTCCTCGTCGTCGCTCGACAGGAATACGACCCGGTGCCCGCCCTCGACGAGGGGATCGGCAGCCAGGGTGGCCGCAACCAGGTGATTGAAACCTTTCACGAACTTGGCGCCGGTGAACGACTTTGCGACGAAGGCGGAGGACGGGAGGCCGTCCAGCTCTTCAGGGGGAACGCCATACGTGTTCATCGCGTCGATGATTGTCTTGCCTTCCCAGTTCGGCAGCGCCTTCGCAACCTCGCGATGTTCCCAGAACGGGACCGCCAGGATGATTGTGTCGGCCTCGAGTGCGTCCCGCAGCGACCTGGCGACGACCATGGGTCCAATCGCCCGAGCCTGCGGCGCCAACGCCTCGGGCGGACGGCGGCTCGCGACAGTCACGTCGATGTTCCTACGGGCGAAGGCGTGGGCGAGGGCCTGCCCTATCTTACCGAATCCAATAATCGCATAGCTCATAATAATTCTCCGATCCGTGTTTGCGTGAATTCAGATGGCCGAGAAGCCGCCGTCGACGTTCAACTCCATCCCATTCACGAAGCTCGAATCGTCTGAAGCAAGAAACAGCGCGACCGCCGCGATTTCCTCGGGACGACCCATCGTTCCCCGCGGGATCAGGGATTCGAACATCAGCTTGGCCTCCTCGGTGAGAACCTGGTCCTGCATCGGTGTGGCGATCGGCCCCGGGTGCAGCACGTTCACCCGGATATTCCTGCCCTTCAATTCGTTAAGCCACCCGCGTGCGAATGCGTGCAACGCCGCCTTGCTCGCCGCATACACGCTGTAACCGGGAAAACCTTTCAGCGAAGCAACCGACCCGGTCATGAAGATCGATCCGCCATCGTTGAACAGCGGCAGCGCCTTTTGCACCGTGAACAGCGTGCCGCGCGTATTCAGGCCGAAGGTCGTATCGAAATGCTGCTCGGTTATCTCGCCCAGCGGGACGGCTTCGCCCCAGCCGGCGCTCGCGTACAGGATATCGATCTTGCCCTTTTCCCGTTTGACTATATCGAACAGGCGATCAAGGTCGTCGAGATTGGACGCGTCGCCGCGCACGCCGGTTACGTTCCGGCCGATCAGCTTGACGGCCTGGTCGAGCGCCTCCTGCCGCCGGCCCGTGATGAAAACATAGGCACCTTCTTCAACGAACCGCTTGGCGCTCGCCAGCGCCATGCCGCTCGATCCACCCGTGACGACTGCAACCTTACCTTCAAGCTTTCCCATGATTTCTCTTTTGCTCCGTCTTTGGTTGTTCGGGGACAACGCCCCGAGAACCTCCAAGTAGGTCCGCCGGAGTCAGGCGTTGAGTGCGGAAGCACGCACATCGGTGGTGCAAAATCGATCCGGCTGGACGACTGACGCCCAGCCGCGTCCGCCATTCGGAATTGGGCCGCGCTCGTCGACACAAGTTATGATGACCGCCCATACTGCTTACTGTACGATGCGTCAGATACGGCTTTGGAAGGCGCACCATGTGGTGCCGGATTGCACCATGATCGACTGGGATGACATTCGCTATTTTCTTGCCGTGGCGCGCGGAGGTTCAGTGCGTTCTGCCGCAGAGGGCCTCGGGGTGTATCACTCGACCGTGCTGCGACGCATCGCACAACTGGAGGAACGGCTCGGGGCGCAGATGTTCGAAAAGCTGCCTTCGGGCTACCGCCTGACGGCTGCGGGCGAGGAGGTCCTCGAACTCGCCAACCAGATGGAAGCGTCGTCGCACCAGCTGGAGACGCGCGTCTTCGGGCGCGACCAGAGCGCGCGCGGACTTCTACGGGTGACGCTGCCACCGTTTCTCGCAACACATCTGCTCATGCCGGACTTCGCCGATTTCGCGCGTATGCATCCGGACATCGAGATGGAAATCCTGCCGTCGGGCGAGGTGGCGAACCTCACCAATCGGGAGGCCGACGTGGCGATCCGCATAGTCTCCGACCGCAGGACCCTGCCGCTCAATCTTCACGGGCTGAAGGGACCGGAGCTGTTCGGCGGCGTCTACATATCCCGCGACCGACTGGCCGCGTGGCGTGCGGGCGCGCCCGATCCCATCCGGCGGATCGTCATAAATACCCGCAGAATCCCGGACTGGGCCCGCGGGGGTGAGGTTCGTACCACGGGGGTTTCATTCAGGACCCCGGACGCCGAGGCGCAGATCGTTGCGGCACGGCAAGGGATCGGAATGACGACGCTGCCGTGCTTCGTCGGAGATGCCGACCCACTACTGGTGAGGGTGCCGGGCACCGACCCGCACATGTATGGAACGCTCTGGCTTCTCACACAGGGGGAGACACGCAAGACGAAGCGCGTGCGGCTCTTCACGGAGTTCGCATCCGGCAGGCTCGCCGCGTACGCTCCGCTTCTCGCGGGGCTGTCCCTATCGCGCGACTGACGGCCGGCAGGTCGCCGTCGACGCTTGCCGTAATCCGGTCGAAAGCCGAGCTGCGATCGCTTGAAGTGGCGTCATGGCGCCTGGGACGTAACTCCGATCGAGATGAGCCAGGCCAGGATTTCGAGCACGAGAACCACCAGGCCAATCTCAAGCGCGATACGGATACGCTGGATGATGCGCCAGTTGCTGCTCATGTCCGCCTTGATCTGCAGAGCAAGCGAGCGATGGATTACGGACATGCTCGCCTTGCTGTCCTGGTCGATATACCGGG
The DNA here is from genome assembly GCF_057559155.1 of Rhizobium moroccans. Classification (NCBI taxonomy): domain Bacteria; kingdom Pseudomonadati; phylum Pseudomonadota; class Alphaproteobacteria; order Hyphomicrobiales; family Rhizobiaceae; genus Rhizobium; species Rhizobium moroccans. The sequence continues at coordinate 35,112 of NZ_JBHFJG010000031.1, forward strand.
CCAGCAAATCTCCCGGATCGAATCGGAACGTGTAATTGTAATAGGGCCACAGGATGAACGCGGCGAAGCATCCGATGAGGAACAACAGGATCAGCGCCATCCAGTCCCACGGGCCGACGCCGTCTCTCAGCGCGGCCGTGCCGAGGAGCGAAGTCGCGAATGCGGCCGCGAAGATCAGATTGCCGCCTCTGGCATTCAGCGATTCGACGACCTGCTGTTGATGCTGGAGGCCACGCACGGCCTCCTGGTACACGAATGCAAGCCGCGGATCGTCATCGACGGTTTCATGAAGCTCTTTTCCTGCGGAAGAACTCATTGATGCGGCCTTGGTGATGCGGCGAGCGCCTGGGTCAACATGGCAATGAGGCTGGCGAACGCGGCGCGCTCATCCGGCGCATGATCCGGATTCAATTCCGTCAGCGCGAGCGCATGCCAGTTCGGTGCCTTCAGCAGGACAGTGAGAACCTTTCCGAGCTCAAAGAGTTCGAGCCCGGTATCGCGCGCGCCATAGCGAACGTTCTCGGCAATCGGGAAGGACGTAAACGCGAGTATATCGATATCGATATGAACGAGCAGGCGATCAAACCGATGCCCCCAGGCTTTTGCCCGTTCGGCCGCGGCCGTGGGGTCCGCCTTTATTTCAGCCAGGGCAATGTGCTGAATGTCATTGGCAGCAATGGTCCTTGCCTCCGGCGCCGTGATCTCGTGAGGGCCGAAGAGCAGCACATCGGAGGGGTGCAGCATCGGCCGCCTCGATGCGAGACCGCTGAGGTCCGCGAGTGCGCCGGGCAGATCGAGCATATGCGCGATCCCCGTCCAGTCGAGAGCGCCTTCGGCGGTTTCCGGCACGTTGAGGTCCGCATCGCCATCGATGTAGATCAGTCCGACCGAGGCGCCGTCAGCCAAGGCTCCGGCAACGACCCCCAGCCCGATCGTGCAATCGCCGCCTAGGACGAGCACCGCCCCGCCATTCGCCATGGCGCGGGACACCTCACGGGACACCGCCTCCGCCGCGTCGCGAACAGCCGCCAGGTTCATCGCATTTGGGTTATCAGGATCGGGACGCCAACGAAAATGGGGTATATCGGCCAGATCGGTAACCTGCCATCCGGTCCGCTCCAAGGCCGGCACCAATCCATGACGTCGAAACGCTTCGGGCGCCTTCTCCTGGCCGGGAGCATAGGCCCCGGCGCTTGTAGGCGCTCCAATGAGGGCTAGGCGATTGCTCATGGTCCGCACCGGCCTTCTCCGGGACAAAGATTCGAGCTTGGGCGTAGTCCGCACATATATAGAGAGGGAAACCCATATTGCCCGTGAGAAATCACACGCGGAACGGAGAAGGACCCGTGCTGTTCCAAGACATTTGTAAGGATCGGCGCGATGACCTTGGACATCCCTGTGGAGAGCATGCTTCCCGGCCGACGAGGCCGTTTACCCTTCCGAGCTTTTGAGTCTACAGGAGTTTCCTTCGCCCGGCCCGTCATTTATGACAGTTTTGTGACAACCCGGACACGACCCAGAAGGAACGAAGATGCTGAGCCTGTTCAGAAAGCTTTTGCCGCGCGAGGATCGCTTCTTCGACCTCTTCGAGCAGCATGCGCGCATGGTCGTAAGCGCTGCCGAAGCTTTGAACCAGCTACTGTCCGGCACGGATATCGAGGGCAATTGCGCTCGGATCGTCAAACTCGAGGACGAGGCGGACGAGATCACCCGTCAAGTGCTGCTCGCCGTGCGCCGCAGCTTCATTACGCCCTTCGATCGAGGCGACATCAAGGATCTCATCCAGTCCATGGATGATGCCATCGATATGATGCACAAGACCGTGAAGACGATCCGGCTCTACGAGCAGACGAGCTTCGATCCCGGCATGCAGGAAATGGGCAAGGCGGTGGTCGAGGCCGCTCACCTGATCGCGGAGGCGATACCCCTGCTCGACAGGGTCGGCACCAATGCCCAGCGCCTCAGCACGATTGCCGAGGACGTGACGCGGGTGGAGGGCCGTTCCGACGATCTTCACGACCACGGCCTCAAAGACCTCTTCCATCGCTATGGGGCGACGGGCAATGCCATGGCTTATATGATCGGCAGCGAAATCTATGGTGAGCTGGAAAAGGTCGTCGACCGCTTCGAGGACGTCGCCAACGAGATCAGCGGCATCGTGATCGAGAACGTCTGATGGATGCGACGCTCGCCTTTCCCCTGCTCGTCGGCCTTATCGGCATCGCGCTCTTCTTCGATTTCCTGAACGGGCTGCATGACGCGGCGAATTCCATCGCCACCATCGTCTCGACGCGGGTGCTGAGGCCGCAATATGCGGTCTTATGGGCGGCTTTCTTCAATTTCATCGCCTTCCTGTTCTTCGGCCTGCATGTGGCAGAAACGCTCGGCACCGGTATCATCGATCCGGGCATCGTCTCGCCCCAGGTGATCTTCGCGGCGCTGATGGGCGCGATCCTCTGGAACATCATAACCTGGGTCTTCGGCATTCCCTCGAGTTCATCGCATGCGCTGATCGGCGGTCTTGTCGGTGCAGGGCTCGCCAAGGTCGGCTTCAGCTCGATCGTCTGGGCCGGCCTTCTGAAGACCGTGGCGGCGATCTTCATGTCTCCGGCGATCGGCTTTTTCCTGGCGCTGATGTTGATCCTCGCGGTCTCCTGGCTCTTCGTGCGGCAGACGCCGTTCGCGGTGGACAGCACCTTCCGGGTGCTGCAATTCGTCTCCGCCTCGATGTATTCGCTCGGACACGGCGGCAACGACGCCCAGAAGACCATGGGCATCATCGCTGTGCTCCTGTTTTCGCAAGGATATCTGGGCTCCGAATTCCACGTGCCCTTCTGGGTGGTCATCACCTGCCAGGCAGCCATGGCGCTCGGTACGCTCTTCGGCGGCTGGCGCATCGTGCACACGATGGGATCGAAGATCACCAAGCTCAATCCGATGCAGGGCTTCTGCGCCGAAACCGGCGGCGCGTTGACGCTCTTCGGCGCGACCTGGCTCGGCATTCCCGTCTCGACGACCCACACTATCACCGGTGCGATCATCGGGGTCGGCGCGGCACGGCGCGTTTCGGCAGTTCGCTGGGGGCTGGCCGGCAACATCGTCATCGCCTGGATCGTCACCCTTCCCTCCGCGGCGCTGATCTCCGCCTGCTTCTACTTCATCGCAAGCGCGTTGAGCTGACGAAGTCGCTGTTCCGGCAAGAAACGGGTTGATTTGAAGTCTCCCACGCGTGATCCTGCCGGTCATGCAAGGGAGGCCATGTCATGAGCGATAAGGCACACCATTACCATATCTTCGAAACCGCCGGCGGCTATTGCGGCATCGCCTGGAGCGAGGCCGGCATCACGCGCTTTCAGCTTCCGACGAGTAGCGCGCAATCCACCGAGCGCCTGTTGCTGCGCCGGCTTTCGGGAGGCCGCCCCAGCCGGCCGACGCCGCCGGTGGAGCAGGCCATCGCGGCAGTGAGACGCTACTTCCAGGGCGAGCAAATGGATTTCTCCGCTGTGGCGCTCGATCTCGAAGGACAGGACGAGTTCTTCCGTACCATCTATGCGGCAGCCCGGCGTGTCGGCTGGGGCCACACCACCACCTATGGCGCGCTCGCAAAAGAGATCGGCGCAGGACCGGAGGTCGCGCGCGATGTCGGCCAGGCCATGGCGAAAAATCCGGTTGCGCTCATCATTCCTTGCCATAGGGTGCTGGCGGCCGGCGGCAAAATCGGCGGCTTTTCGGCACCGGGCGGCTCCGGTGCGAAAATGCGCATGCTGGAGCTGGAAGGAGTACGGCTCGGGCCGCCGGAACCGGCACAGCAATCGCTGGGCTTCTAGCCAATCCTCGGGAGGAGTGCGGATGGCAAAATTGCGGGTGGGGATGATAGGGCTCGGCATGGGCGCGGGGCACCATGCCCGCAGCCTGAAAGACCTTTCCGACGAGATCGAATGCGTGGCGGGTTATAGTCCCACCGCAGCGCGCCGGGAGGCATTCACCGAGAAATACGGCCTGCCGGTCACCGCCGATCTCGACGGCATGTTCGCCGATCCGAGCATCGACGCGATCATGATCATCACGCCCCCCAACACGCATCTGGAACTCGTGCGACGCGCGGCGTCGGCAGGAAAGCATATTCTTCTGGAGAAGCCGCTGGATATCACGCTCGAGCGGTCCGAAGCGATCGTAGAGACAGCGCGCAATGCCGGCGTGACGCTGGGGGTAGTGCTGCAGAACCGCTTCCGTCCCGGCATACTCGCACTTGCCGAAGCCGTCGCCTCAGGCAGGCTCGGAGAGATCGTGGAGGCTTCGGCCGCGATCCGGAACTGGCGCCCGCAGAGCTATTACGATGAGCCGGGACGCGGCACGAAGGCACGTGACGGCGGCGGCGTACTCTTGACCCAAGGCATCCATACGATCGATCTTCTGCTGAGCCTTGCGGGCACCCCGAAGGAGGTCGCCTCCTTCGTGCGCACGAGCCCGATCCATAGGATGGAGACGGAGGATCTCGTAACGGCCACCTTCACTTATGCAAACGGTGCGATCGGGACGCTGAACGCCACAACTTGCGCCTATCCGGGCCTGCCTGATCGCATAGAACTGATTGGGACGAAGGGGACGGCCGTCTTTTCGGGCAACAGGCTCGAGGCCGCATTTATGGACGGCACGACGCTGAAGAAAGGGGAGGATGAGACGGGTTCCGGCAGCGGGGCCGATCCCATGGCTTTCGGGCATGGGCTGCACCGAGCACTAATAGCGGACTTCGCGTCCGCCATACGGGGAAACCGTCCGCCGAAAGTGACGGGCGAGGATGCGCTGAAGGCGCATCGCTTCATCGAGGCTATTCTTCGCGCCTCGAAATCTTGAGCCGGCACCGTTTCACCAGAGCAAAAACGGTGCGCTCACAAGCCGGGAAGGCCCGGCTGACGTCTTCAGCCGATCTTCGCGAAGGCCTTCGGGTCGATGCCGAGGGTTTCGAGATCGTGCCTCTTCGGGGTACGGCGACCTTCGACAGCAGCGGAAACAGAGACCGCAGCGCCGAAGACGGCGATGGCGCGGCCGAGGAAGCCGCCACGGACATTGTAATTCTGTACGGGCATGGAAGTTTCCTTTCTTCGTTGCCCTGTATATGTGGCCGGCGGCGGCTTTGTGCAACGCACAACTGAACAAGGGAGCCATGCAACTGCGGCATGGCCATGGCGTGCCCGGTCGGCACTTGCCTATCGAGCAGGCATGTTGCTATCCCTCTGTTGTTCACCGAGGGAGAGAAAGCGTGACGATCACCATCTACGGCATCAAGAACTGCGACACGATGAAGAAGGCGCGGAACTGGCTCGATGCGAAGGGTCTCGCCTACCGGTTTCACGACTACAAGGCCGAGGGTATCGACCGCGCCCATCTCGATAAATGGACGGAGGAAGCCGGGTGGGAGACCGTGCTCAACCGGGCCGGCACGACCTTCCGTGCATTGGATGAGGCGAAGAAGGCCGGTCTCGATCGTGAGAAGGCGATCGCACTGATGCTGGAACAGCCATCCATGATCAAGCGCCCGGTGCTGGAGGCTAGCGGCAAGCTCATCGTCGGCTTCAAGCCGGAAATTTACGAAGGCCTCTTCGCCTGATGTCCAGGTCGACCCGCGCTACGCAGGTTCTTTCCAAGGCCGGCATCGCCTTCGAGACTGTTACCTACGACTATGATCCCGATGCCGAACGGATCGGGCTGCAGGCGGCCGAAGCGATCGGTGAGGAGCCGCGCCGGGTTCTGAAGACATTGATGGCCATGGTGGACGGAAAGCCGGTCTGCGTCGTCGTGCCTTCGGACCGGGAGGTGTCGATGAAGAAGCTGGCCGCTGCCTTCGGCGGCAAGTCCGCCAGCATGATGAAGCCGGCCGACGCAGAACGCGCGACCGGCTATCACGTCGGCGGCATCAGTCCCTTCGGCCAGAAGAAGCAGGTACCGACAGCCATTGAAGTTACCGCGCTCGAAGAGACGCATGTCTATATCAATGGCGGACAGCGCGGATTGCAGGTCCGGCTCGATCCGCGAGCCGCACGCGACATCCTGAAGGCCATCGCAGCACCGCTTATTGCCGACTGAGGTTCTGCGCTTCAATTACGCCGCAAAGCGCACTAAGTTTTCCGGATCACCAAACTCGAGAGCAGGCCGATCATGAACATTCACGCCGACGTCAAGACAGCAGTCGACCCACGCAAACTGGAAAAACTGGCGGAGGTGGCCATTCAAGTCGGCCTGCAGCTGCAGCGGAACCAGGATCTCGTCATCACCGCGCCGCTGGCGGCCCTGCCGCTGGTGCGCCTCATCACCAAACACGCCTACATGGCCGGCGCCGGCCTCGTCACCACCTTCTATTCCGATGAGGAAACCACGCTTGCCCGCTACGCCCATGCTCCCGATGCGAGCTTCGACAAGGCCTCGGGATGGCTCTACGACGGCATGGCCAAGGCTTATGAAGGGGGTGCCGCGCGGCTGGCGATCGCCGGCGACAATCCGATGATGCTGGCGGGTCAGGACCCGGCCAAGGTAGCGCGCGCCAACAAGGCGAATTCCATGGCCTACAAGCCGGCGCTGGAGAAGATCTCCAACTTCGACATCAACTGGAACATCATCTCCTATCCGAACCCCTCCTGGGCGAAACAGGTGTTTCCCGAGCTTTCCGAGGAAGAGGCCGTGCGAAAGCTGGCCGACGCGATCTTCGCGGCCTCGCGCGTCGATCTGGACGATCCGGTCGCAGCCTGGAAGGAGCACAATGCAAACCTCAAGAAGCGGTCGAGCTGGCTGAATACCGAGCGCTTTGCGTCGCTGCATTTCACCGGTCCGGGTACGGACCTGATCGTCGGCCTCGCGGATGGGCACGAATGGCATGGCGGGGCCTCGACTGCCAAGAACGGCATTACCTGCAACCCGAACATCCCGACGGAAGAGGTCTTCACCACGCCGCATGCTCTGAAGGTGGAAGGTCACGTTTCGAGCACCAAGCCGCTGTCGCACCAGGGAACGCTGATCGACAACATCCAGGTGAAGTTCGAGGGCGGCCGCATCGTCGAGGCCAAAGCCTCCAAGGGCGAGGAAGTGCTGAACAAGGTGCTCGATACGGACGAGGGCGCGCGCCGGCTGGGCGAAGTGGCGCTGGTGCCGCATTCCTCACCGATCTCGAAGAGCGGCATCCTCTTCTACAACACCCTCTTCGATGAGAACGCCTCCTGCCATATCGCGCTCGGCCAATGCTATTCGAAATGCTTCCTGGACGGCGCTTCGCTGAACCAAGAGCAAATCAAGGCGCAGGGCGGCAATTCCAGCCTCATCCATATCGACTGGATGATCGGCTCCGATCAGGTCGATATCGACGGCATCCGTGCTGACGGCTCGAAAGTGCCGGTCATGCGCAAGGGCGAATGGGCCTGATCAGCTTTCGTCACGATTGACGGAATGTAGTTTATAAACTACATCCCGTCCGTGTTCGAGCTCAAACAAACGGAAATATTTCGCAAATGGCGCATGCGCCTCAAGGACGAGCGCGCACGCGCGATGATCGCTTCGCGATTGGACCGGCTGGCTTTCGGGCATGCAGGTGACGCTGCTCCGGTCGGAGACGGTATCAGCGAGTTACGGATTCACTATGGTCCTGGCTACCGCGTGTACTTCGAGCGACGTGCTGATCGTTCTTCTCTGTGGTGGCGACAAAAGCAGCCAGGCTCGGGATATCAAGCTTGCGAAGAAGCTTTCCCAGGAATGGAGTGAATGATGGCCGAGAAACTTTCAAACTACGATCCTGCCGAGGATCTCAGCTCGGATGAAGCAATCGCCATCTTCATGGCTGAAGCCTTTGAAACGGAAGATGCCGCCTATATCGCACATGCACTCGGCGTCGTTGCCCGGGCCAAGGGTATGACGCAGATCGCCAAGGATACCGGCCTCTCGCGCGAGCAACTCTACCGGTCTTTCAGTGCGACCGGCAATCCGACGCTCAAGACAACAATCGCGGTCATGAAATCACTTGGAATAGAACTCACAGCAAGGGTGCATTCCTGATATCAGGCGACAATCGAACCCCGGTCAGAAAAGGCTGCCCTGCTTCGGGGCATCATCGCCAGCCGATTCCGACTTTGATGCTCGCTTCTTAGGCTGCGGCGGGAGAGGTTTTTCCCCAGCCGCGCCCGGCTCACTGGTGATGGCGGCTATTCGGCCGTCAGCGAACTCGATCGCGACGGCAAGCCCTTCGCCGATGCCAGCGGCGCGCGTCAAGGGCTTGTCGTCCTCGCCGCGCACCACGGCATAGCCGCGATTCAGCACGTTCTTATAGGAAAGCGATTGCAAAACGCGATCCTGCGCGGTGATCGCCGACCGGCTGCGGATGAGCGTATGCGAAATCGCGGTATCCGCATGACGGGCGAGAGCGGAAAGGTGCTGCCGTTCTCTTTGCAGGTGGCCGGTCAGCCGGGCCGGGAGCGCTCCTAACGAGGCTTCGGCCCTCGCCACACGACCGCGCTCCTTCAAGAGATGGCGCTCCAGGCAGCGTTCGCTTCGCAGCAGCCGATCGGCAAGCAGTTGGCGGTGCTGGGCAAGACGGTTCGTGAGAAGTTCAAGACGCAGGCCGCTGGATGCCCTTTCGAAACTGCGGCGCTTGACCACCGTCGTCCGCTCCAAGGCGCGGCCAAGATTGGCGGCCGCCTCATCGAAGCGGCGGCGCGGCAGGGCCAGCAGCTGGTCGAGCGAAGGTAGAGCGCGGACGAGCGCACGGACGGACTGCCGACGGATATCCATCTGCCGGCTTGCGGCCCCCCGAAGCCTTGCGGCGAGGCTTGCCACCTGCGCATCCAGTTCCGCCTTCACCGGCACGGCCATTTCGGCGGCGCCCGTGGGCGTCGGCGCGCGCATATCCGCCGCGTGATCGATAAGCGTCCAATCCGTTTCGTGGCCGACCGCCGAGATCAACGGAATTTCGCTTGCCGCGGCGGCGCGCACCACGGCCTCGTCGTTGAAACTCCAGAGATCTTCGAGGCTGCCGCCACCGCGCGCGACGATCAGCACGTCCGGCCGTTTCATCGGACCGCCCGGCTCGATCGCGTTGAAGCCGCGGATCGCGGCCGCCACCTCATCGCCGGAGCCCTCCCCCTGCACTTTCACCGGCCAGACGATGACGTGCACCGGGAAGCGGTCCGAAATGCGGTGGAGGATATCGCGGATGACGGCGCCGGTCGGGGAGGTCACCACGCCGATCACACGCGGCAGATAAGGCAAACGCCGCTTGCGGTTCTGGTCGAAAAGGCCCTCGGCGGCGAGCTTGCGCCGCCTCTCCTCCAAGAGCGCCATCAGCGCGCCGGCGCCCGCCGGCTCCAGATGATCGATGACGATCTGGTATTTCGAGGAGCCGGGGAAGGTCGTCACCTTGCCGGTCGCGATCACTTCCATGCCCTCTTCCGGCCGGAACTTGATGCGCGGAAACGTGCCCTTCCAGATTACCGCATCGATACGGGCGCGGTCATCCTTAAGAGAGAAGTAAGCATGACCGGAAGAATGCTGGCCGCGATAGCCGGAAATCTCCCCGCGCACCCGCACATGGTCGAAGGCCGTCTCGACGGTCCGCTTGATCGAACCGGAGAGTTCCGAGACCGAGAATTCGGTCAGGTTAGTGGGCGAATCATTCGCAGGAAACGTGTTCATCACCCTTGTTTATCGGAAGAACGCGGCGAATTCACCAGCGGAGTGGGAAGCAGAAACCGATATCGCCTCACGCGCCGGACGAGAGGGCACACGGGGCAGATCCAGGCTCCTCTACCAGATTATGCCCGCAGTTTTTCCGGTGGTTCATGCAACTTTTTCTTAGCATCTTTCTTTAAAGGTGATGCTATTATCCCAATTGGGAGGATATGTACTTGCTACTCTTGACCGCTACAGCGATCGGCTTCTGTGCCGGATTGATGCGATCGGCCTTTGCCGTCGCATTGAGCGCGATGCTGGTCGTCCTCACCTTCGCGGCAGCCTCGATCCTCTCCGATGGTCCCTGGATCTTCGGCAATCTCTTGATCGCGATCCTCGGCTATAATCTCGGCATCATCAATCTACTTGCCGGCATGGTGCTGATCGATCGGCTGCGCTCGGCATAAGCCATTCGCCCCTACTGAGCGGGCAAAACCCGAAACAACCGGAACTCGCCTTGCCCCTCCCCGCCGATCGGCTGGAGATAGGCAGGCACCTCGCCGCGCGCGAGAGCGGCATAGAGACCGCCCGGCTTCAGTTTCATCAGGTTCTGCGTCTGCGGATCGGCGGCGCAGAAGGCGAGCAGGGTCACGCCAGCCTGATGTAAAAGTGCCTCGGCTTTCTGCGGCGTAGCAAGGCCGATATGCAATTCTGCCAGCATGCCGCCCTGGTTGCGGTGATACGGTGCTGCGAGCACCCGGTGCGGCGTATAGCGCAAGATGGAGGCGCCGCTGTTTGAGGGGGCTGCAACGACACCAGGCGGAAGCTCTGCCAGCGCCTCCATATCGGCCGCGCTGCGGCAATCGCCCACCTCGTCCGTATTGGTGCCCTGAGAGGAGAGCATCTTTATCTCGATACTGTCCACCCCTTTGACCGCGAGCGCACCGGCAAGCCCCCAGACCACAGGCACCGAGGCAAGCACCGTCAAAACATAGGGAAGCGCCAGGCTCATGTTCTCCGGATCGGCCTGTGTTTGGCGGCGAAGATCGGCGATCAGCAGGGAGAGCGGCAGAATGCTCATCAAGTTTGCGAAAAAGGCGCCGCGCACCTGGATCGCCGCCACACCCCAGGAGACGAGAAGGAGCGCGAAGAACACGAGATGGAATTCCACCCGCTCCCCCTGGGCCGCCCGGAAAAGGCAGGCGGCCATCGCAAAAAGACCCACCGCATAGAAGCCGCCGACCACGGCGGCATCCGACCTCATTTCCGAAAGCAGCGATTGCGCTTCGGTGACCGAATTCAGCCAGAGTTCCACCAGCATAGGGTCGAGGCTGCCGAGCGGATCGCCCAGGCATTCTGGCGCAACCAGCCTGGCGACGCCGAGCAGCATGATGCCGACACTTCCGATGAGGCCGAACCTCGCCGTTCGTGGCAGCCTGGCCGGCAGACACGCCAGCAGGGCTAATGAGACGCCTCCAAGCGCACTCAGCGCATAGAAGCCGAACGAGAGGCTGTCGCAGGTGACGGCCGTATACCGGGCGGGCGGGACGGTGAGGAAGAAGCATGCCGAAACGGCAAGCGCCAGCCCGAGGCCAAAAGCTCGGGCCGATGCCGCGAAGGCAGGTCCATGCCAGGCCCATTGCAGCACGACGCAAAGGCAGGCGACCGCAACGAAGGGCATGGTTTCCGCACCGATGGCGATGGCGAGGGCCGCGGCAGTGCCGGCGATCGCGTAACTCGAGATCCGCCTTTCCGGATCGGCCAGCATGGCGGCGATCCACATGGCAAGCACGAGCTGGACATTATGATGATCGATGGCGCCGGGTGCGAAACGAATGCAGGTGAGCAGGAAAATCGATCCCAGGCCGAGCGCAATATGCATCATCTGGCTACCGCCGATCCGCCGCGCGGCAATTCCCAGCGGGATCAGCAGCAGCGGCACCAATAGAAGCGGCCATATCGCGAGCGCTGCGGCTTCGGCCTCAAGGGCCGGCAGAAATAATGAGAAAAGACGGATCAGAAGCGCGATCGGCAGATCGACGAGGCGCGACCAGTGCATCGGTGTGCCGCCGGCAAGGCCGAGACGATACTGCATCAGATCGAACCAGCCCTGCCCCGCGAGGAGATCGCGCACCTGAACAAGACGCATGACATCGTCGTTGTCGCGACCGACATAGTCCTCGGCTGCCGGCAGAGCCATCAGAAGGATCAGCCCGACCGTGACGACGGAATAGGCAAGCGCCATCGACACGGGCCTTGTCGTCAGCGGTCTCCCGATCCGTTCCGCCGATCCCGCTTCAGCCATCATGCCCGCCATTTTCGTGCCCTTCCCGGAATGCGCGAAACTTAGATTTAACCTTCCCAAGAAATAGTAAAACCTGCAGCGCTGGCGGGTCCCGCGTTCCGATTTTCTTGCGTTCTCCGAGTGGAAATCATGACCGACGCCGTTTCCAGCCAGTATGACATCGCCATTCTGCTGCCCTGCTACAATGAAGCGGCAACCATCGGCACCGTCGTACGTGATTTCCGCGAGGCCTTGCCGCAGGCGCGCGTCTATGTCTACGACAACAATTCCACCGACGGCACGGCGTTGCAGGCCATGCTTGCGGGCGCCCTCGTCATGCGCGAGCGGCGACAGGGCAAGGGCCATGTGGTGCGCCGCATGTTCGCGGATATCGATGCCGACATCTACATCATGGCCGATGGCGACGGCACCTATTCGCCCCAGGATGCCGAAGAGCTTGTCCGCACGCTCATGACCGAACGGGCCGACATGGTGGTCGGAACGCGGCGGGGCGTACAGGCCGATGCCGGCAGGCAAGGGCATGCGGCGGGCAACCGGCTCTTCAATCTTCTCTACCGCTCGATCTTCGCCCGCGATTTCACCGATATCTTTTCCGGCTACCGCGCCTTTTCTCGCCGCTTCGTGAAAAGTTTCCCCGCCGTTTCAGCCGGTTTCGAGATCGAAACGGAAATCTCGGTGCATGCCTCGCGGCTGAAGCTGCCGGTGAGCGAAATCGAGCTCGACTACGGCCGCCGGCCGGAAGGCTCGCATTCGAAGCTCTCAACCTTCCGGGACGGCGCCAAAATCCTCTGGATGTTCGCCATGCTGATGAAAGAGACCCGCCCCTTCGCCTTCTTCGGCGCCATCAGCGGCGCCTTCATGGCCGCAAGCCTCGCCTTCATGGCGCCGGTGCTCCTGGCTTATTTCCAGACCGGGCTCGTGGAACGCATGCCGACATGGGTCTTCTCACTGGTACTGATGCTGATTTCCTTCCTGATCTTCACGGCCGGCCTCATCCTGGATTCCCTCTCCAGGGCACGCTCCGAACAGTTGCGCATCCACTATATGAACATATCGGAGCAATCGCAGAGACGGGAAATCGGAAGGCACTCGCCGCCTGCTGGGCACGCCAGAAAGATCGACGCCGCATGAAGCGGCTCCTCTGGTTCATGGTCGCCGGCGGCAGCGGCTTCCTCATCGACGCGGGGGTGACCCTGGCGCTGATCGCGTGGACGCCTGCCGGGCCTTACATCGCCCGTGCAATCGCGATCTTCGTTGCCATGGGCTTCACCTGGTTCTTGAACCGCAGCTACACTTTTGGCCGCTCCAGTCATTCCCTCGCTATCGAGGGCATCCGCTACTGGGCGGTCGGCATCACAGCGGCGCTGGTCAACTACGTGGTCTATTCCGCGCTTCTATATCGCGCGCCGGTACTGCAGCCGCTCGTGGCGATCGTCTTCGCCTCGCTTGCAGGAATGGCCTACAGCTTTTTCGGCTATTCGCGCTTCGTGTTCCGCAGGTAACCGGTTCAGACCTTCTCCCAGCCGTCATGGGTGCTGGCGCGATAGATCGCATCGATGAACTTCTGGTTCAGGAGCGAGCTTTCGAGCGTCACCACTTCCGCCGCCTCGCCTTTCGCCGCGCGCGCAAAGCTTTCCGCCTGCCGGCGATACTGGCGGCTGTCCTGGAAGCGGAAGATCTGGGAGACGTTGTGCTTCTGGTTGGCGAGCTCGATCTCTTCCGCGCCCCACCGGTCAGCGTTGAAGGGTGACTTCACCTCGATATAGCCCTCGGTACCGTGGAAGACCATGATCTGGCGGTTGGCGAGCTGGGTCGCGATGTAGAAGCTCATCTCGAAGTCCCCGAAGTCGGCCTTGACGCTGGAATAGATATCGGTGCCGAATTCCGGATCGCGCTCGGTCACCGCCTGTACCCGCAGGGGCTCCCTGCCGGTCGAAAAACGGGTGGTGATCGTCGGGTAGACGCCGATATCGGGAAGCGCCCCGCCACCGAGTTCCGGAATATTGCGCATATTGCCTGGATCGCGGTTGAAATAGGTAAAGGCACCCTGGACATGCCGCAGGCGTCCGATCGCGCCATCGGCGATCAATTCACGCACCTTCAGCCATACCGGCGCATAGGTGACCATGAAGGCTTCGCAGATCAGGACCTTGTAGCGATCACGCGCCTCGATCAGCCGGTCGATCTCATCGGCCTTCAACGAAATCGGCTTCTCGCAAAGCACATGCTTTCCCGCTTCGGCGGCTTTCAGCGACCATTCCACATGCTGGCTGGTCGGCAGGGGGATATAGACGGCATCGATAACGTCCGAAGCCAGCATCTCCTCATAGGACCCGAAGGCGTGCGGCACGCTGAAACGATCGGCCAGCGCTCTTGCCTTGGCAGGATCGCGGCTTGCGACCGCCGTGATCACGCAGTTTTCCGCATCCTGAATGGCGGGCATGACGAGTTCCCGCGCAATTCTGGCCGTCGACAGGATTCCGAAACGCAGCATGTCTTTCCCTCCGGGCTTGATACGGCCGCACCATATTGGCGGGCCGGCAGCGATGCAACGGCCGCGAGGCAATCAAGCCTCGTTGAAAAACCACCGATCCGCTCCAAATGAAACTGGTCAGCGGCGGAACATGCGATAATCTCCCACCATTCTTCCGCCTCACCACCCATCGCAAAAAATCTGGAGAACTCCCATGGAGCTGCGCGCACTCGGACGGACCGGCCTTTCCATCGCTCCCATCGTCTTCGGCGGCAATGTCTTCGGCTGGACCGCCGACGAGAAGACATCTTTCAACCTGCTCGATCGTTTCTTCGACGCAGGCTTCAATGCGATCGATACGGCTGATGCTTATTCGCGCTGGGTGCCGGGCCATCAGGGCGGTGAATCCGAGACGATTATCGGCAAATGGCTGAAGCGCGGCGGCATTTCCCGCGACAAGGCCGTCATCGTCACCAAGGTCGGCTCAGACATGGGTCAGGGCAAGAAGGACTTGTCCGCCAAGTGGATCATGCAGGCAGTTGAAGATTCTCTCTCTCGCCTGCAGACCGATTATATCGATCTCTACCTCTCCCATTGGCCGGACCCGGATACACCGTACGAGGAAACACTCGCCGCCTATGCGAAGCTTTTGGATCAGGGCAAGGTCCGTTCGATTGGCTGTTCCAATCTCGATGCCGGGCAGCTCAAAGACGCGCTCGAGGTTTCCGCCGCCAAGAACCTGCCGCGCTACGACGTCATTCAGCCTGAATACAATCTCTACACCCGCGACAGTTTCGAGGGGCCGTTGGCCGATCTCTGCGTGAAGGAGGATATCGGCGTCATCACCTATTTCAGCCTCGGCGCCGGATTTCTCACCGGCAAGTATCGCTCCAAGGAGGATGCGGGAGGCCGGGCGCGCGAAGGCCGTGTCTCCGGATATTTCGACGACAAGGGCATGCGCGTTCTCGCCGCGCTCGATGAAGTGGCCGTCGAGACCAATGCGGCACCCGCGAGCATCGCGCTCGCCTGGCTGATCCGCAAGCGCGGCGTCACTGCGCCGATCGCCAGCGCCACCAGCCTTTCCCAGCTCGAGACCATGATCGCCGCCGGAAATCTCGAACTTTCCGACGATCAGATGGCGCTGCTCGATGAGGCCGGGGCATAGTCCCTGCTGCCCGCTCATATTCAGAAAGAAGGACGAAGACCATGAAGACACGCAAGCTCGGATCGCAGCTCACGGTTTCAGCAGTCGGGCTCGGCTGCATGGGCATGAGCCATGCCTATGGCGGACAGGACGAGAGCGAATCCATCCGCACGCTTCACCGTGCCGTGGAACTCGGCGTCACCTTCTTCGACACGGCAGAGGTCTACGGCCCGTTCGAGAACGAGATCCTGGTTGGCAAGGCGCTGAAATCTCACCGGGATAAGGTGGTGATCGCCACGAAGTTCGGTTTCAGGATCGATACGAGCAAAACGGGCGCCAACGCGATGTCCGGCGTCGATAGCCGGCCGGAACATGTCCGCGAAGTCGCGGAGGCATCGCTCAAGCGGCTCGGCGTCGAGGTGATCGACCTCTTCTACCAGCATCGCGTCGATCCGCAGGTGCCGATCGAAGACACGGTCGGGGCCATGGCCGAGCTCGTGAAGGAGGGCAAGGTCAGAACGCTGGGATTGTCGGAAGCCGGCGCCGATATCATCCGCCGGGCGCATGCCGTTCACCCGATTTCGGCACTGCAAAGCGAATACTCGCTCTGGACCCGCGATCCGGAAGGCGAGATCCTCGATACCTGCCGCGAACTCGGCATCGGCTTCGTGCCCTTCAGCCCGCTCGGCCGAGGCTTTCTCACCGGCAAGATCCAGAAGCCGGAGGATTTCGGCGATAACGATTTCCGCCGGACGCTGCCCCGTTTCAGCGAAGAGAACATGGCTGCCAATGCCGCGCTCGTGAAAATGCTCGAGAATATGGCCGCGGCCAAGGGCGTCACGGCCGCCCAGCTCGCACTCGCCTGGGTCATCAATCAGGACGATTTCATCGTGCCGATCCCCGGAGCAAGAAAGATCGGCCATCTGGAACAGAACGTCGCGGCCGCCGAGATCAGCCTTTCGCCGGAGGAACTGAAGACGCTCGGCGACATGCTGGCGCCGGAGAAATTCGCCGGCAGACGGTATGGCGATGCAGCCATGTCACTAACGAACCGGTGATTTGCGGCTACAAATCCGGATTGACTGCTCTACATCCGCCAACGGAAACAGGAGGAAACCATGTCGGAGGAGCAGGCAATCCAGGCAGTCGTCCATCTCTATGTCGACGGGATGACCTTTGCGCATGAGGCTGCGCTTCGAAAGGCCTTCCACCCGAAGGCCTGCATCATCGGCAACTTCAGCGGAAAAGTTGAATGGCTCTCCCTCGACGAGTTCATCAGCGCCGTCGTCTCGGAGGGGGCGGCGCCGGCCGGCACGCAGCCTCCCATCGATATCGAAGCTCTCGACGTGACCGGCGACGCGGCAACCGTCAAGGTGGTGGACGAGTTCGCCGGAATGCGGTTTTCGGATTATCTCTCGCTTCTGAAGACCAATGGACGCTGGATGATCGTCAGCAAGCTCTATCACCTGCACTCCTGATCGGTGGGGGCCTCATCGGGCCAATGCGGGAAAGCCCTCGTAGAACTCCGAATGGTCGCCCTCATGATTGGCCATTCCAGGCTTCGTCAATATGCCGCGCGGCTCGGCGAAACTGCGGATGCGTCGCGCCGGCCTCTCGTGCCACTGGATGTTGACGGCCCATAGCTTCGGAAAGAAGCAGAGCGAACCGTAGGGCAGATGGTCGTGAATCCACCAGGCGAGCTTTCGCCAATCGCCCTCCTCATGATGGTGGTCGATGAGCCATGGCACGACGACGCAGGCCGTCGCACCCATGAAGCCCTGCGCATCCCGCCGGTCCCAGATGTGATCGGCCGCCGTGTTCGCATTCGAAGCGCAGTTCAGGTTATTCCTGTTGCCGAACTCGTTGACCTTAGCCGAACGATAGCCTGAGCGGAGATGCAGCCGCCCGAAGGTGGCCTGCATCGGCTCGAGCAGTTCCTCGCAGAGATGACGGCCCGCCTCGATCGCCAGATCAGGATCCTCGGGAATATTGGGTATGCCGTAGAAGCTCGATATTTCGGAAAACAGGAAATCACGGAAAAAGAAGTTCCTCGAGAGCCGGACACGGCCAAGCTCTTCCAATCCCTTCATCGATCCCGGTGAGCGCATCCTACCTCCCAAAGAAAAAGCCTGCCCCACATTCAGCAGAGCAGGCTATCTTTGGGCGGTGATTCACGCCACCCGTTTTCAGGCTCGCAGGACCCCGCCCGTCGTCTTCTCGACATTGGCGACGATCTTGGCGGTCAGAGCCTCGAAATCCTCATCCGTGAGCGTCCGCTCAGCCGGCTGAATAAGGACCTCGATCGCCACCGACTTCCGGCCTTCGCCGAGCGAGGCGCCCTCGAAGACATCGAAAACATTGACCCCGGAGATCAGCTTGCGGTCGGCACTCGATGCAGCCTTGATGATCGCGCCGGCCTCCACTTCGCTTCCCACCACGAAGGCGAAATCGCGCTTGACCACCTGGAAGGGAGAGAGCTCCAGCGGCGGCTTGGTGCGGGTCGCCTTCCTCTTCGGTTCCGGCATGGCATCGAGGAAGACCTCGAAGCCGCAGAGCGCACCGGAGACATCGAGCGCGCCGAGTGTTTTCGGATGGAACTCGCCGAAATGGCCGAGCACGACCTTCGGACCCATCTTGATCGTGCCCGAGCGGCCGGGATGGTACCATGACGGCGCACCCTTCTCGATCTGCACGTTGGCCATGGGAAGGCCGCAGGCTTCGATTACGGCAAGCACATCGGCCTTGGCATCGAAGACATCGACCGGCTTGCCGCCGCCTTTTGCATTGTTCGACCAGAGCCGGCCGGCGCCGTTGAGCGATGCCGTGCCGCGGCGAATGCCGCCGGCAACGCGACGCTGGCCTTCCGGCGTATCGGTCTCATAGGTGCCCGATACCTCGAAGATCGCCACATCGCCAAAGCCCTTGTCGGCATTGCGCTGCGCGGCCGTCAGCAGGCCGGGCAGCAGCGAGGGGCGCATATCCGACATGTCCGACGCGATCGGGTTCGCAAGCTTCAGCTCGCGCCTTCCTCCGCCGAAGAGCTTGGCCTGTTCTTCCGGAATAAAGGACCACGTGACAGCCTCGAGCATGCCGCGCGAGGCAAGCGCGCGCCGTGCCGTACGAGAGCGGATCTGCAGCGTCGTCAATATCCTGCCGTTGACCGCCGCATGGCTTTCCAGCGGCTCCGGCTTGATCTGGTCGACGCCATGGACGCGCATCACCTCTTCCACGAGATCCGCCTTGCCGTCGATATCCGGCCGCCAGGAGGGGACCTTCACCGCGACGCTCTCGCCGGTCCCCTCAACCTCGAACCCGAGACGGGTGAGAATGGAGCGGCTCTCTTCGGTGGAGACTTCGAGGCCGGTCAGCCGCTTCACTTCCGAATAGGGGAAATCAACCACCTTCGGCGTGTATCCCTTGTAGCCGACGACCTTCGCCTCCGCTGCCGTGCCGCCGCAAAGCTCCAGCACCAGCTCGGTCGTGCGCTCAAGACCCGGAACCATGTATTCCGGATCGACGCCGCGTTCGAAGCGATAGCGGGCATCGGTGATGATGCCCAGCGAGCGGCCGGACTTGGCGATGTTGATCGGATCCCAAAGCGCCGACTCGATCAGCACATCCGTAGTGTTCTCGTCGCAGCCGGAATGCTCGCCGCCCATGATGCCGCCGATGGATTCGACACCGTTGTCATCGGCGATGACCACGTTGTTGGGCGTCAGCTTGTATTCGCGGGTGTCGAGCGCCAGCACGGTCTCGCCGGCAAGCGCGCGGCGTACGGTCAGGCTTCCCTTCACCTTGGCCGCGTCGAAGACGTGCATCGGGCGGCCCTGGTCGAAGGTCATATAGTTGGTGATATCCACCAGCGCATTGATGGGGCGCAGGCCTATCGCCTTCAGGCGCTGCTGCATCCAGGCGGGGCTCGGGCCGTTCTTGACGCCGCGCACGAGGCGGAGCGCGAAACCAGGGCAAAGCCGCTCGTCATCAAGCACGATCTTGAGGCCGACCGAGGTTTCACCTTCCACGCGGAAGCTTGGCTTGGCCAATGTCTTCAGCCGCCCAAGACCGGAGGCCGCGAGATCGCGAGCGATACCATGGATCGACGTGCAATCAGGCCGGTTCGGCGTCAGATTGATCTCGATGACCGGATCATCGAGGCCCGCATAGCTCGCAAACGGCGTCCCGACCGGAGCATTCTCCGGAAGGTCGATGATGCCCTCGTGACTGTCGGAGATGTTCAGCTCCTTTTCGGAGCACATCATGCCGTGGCTTTCGACGCCGCGGATATTGCCGACGGCGAGCGTCACATCGATGCCGGGAACATAGGTGCCGGGGGGCG
>NZ_JBHFJG010000031.1:55034-59827 GCF_057559155.1 Rhizobium moroccans
GCCGGGGCGCGCAAGCGCGCCAACGAGGCCGGCACGGGCATTCGGAGCCCCGCAGACGACCTGCACGGGCTTGCCATCGCCGGCATCGACCATGAGCACCTTGAGGCGATCAGCCGACGGGTGCTTTTCCGCCGAGATCACCTTGGCGATGACGAAGGGCTTGTAGGCCGCCTTGTCATCGACATCCTCGACCTCAAGGCCGATCGCGGTCAGGCGCTCGCAGATTTCCTCGAGCGTTGCATCCGTTTCCAGGTGGTCCTTCAACCAGGAAAGCGTGAATTTCATCGGTTCATCCTCCCCGTTACGCGCTCAAGCCGCCGAACAGCGTCGGCATGTCGAGAGGGCGGAAGCCGTAGTGGTTCATCCAGCGGACATCGGCGTTGAAGAAATCACGCAGGTCCGGCATGCCGTATTTCAGCATGGCGATGCGATCGAGGCCCATGCCCCAGGCAAAGCCCTGATATTCGTCGGGATCAAGTCCGCCGGCCCTCAGAACGTTCGGATGCACCATGCCGCAGCCCAGGATTTCCATCCAGTCGCTACCCTCGCCGAACTTAACGATCGGGCCGGAGCGGTCGCACTGGATATCCACCTCGAAGCTGGGTTCGGTGAACGGAAAGAACGACGGGCGGAAGCGCATCGTCACCGACGGCACCTCGAAGAAGGATTTGCAGAACTCTTCCAGGACCCAGCGCATGTTACCCACATGCGCCTTGCGGTCCACGACCAACCCCTCGACCTGATGGAACATCGGCGAGTGGGTGGCATCGCTGTCCTGGCGGTAGGTCTTGCCGGGAATGATGATGCGGATCGGCGGTTTCTGCGCTTCCATGGTGCGGATCTGCACAGGCGAGGTGTGCGTGCGCAGCACCTTGCGCTCGCCCTTCTCATCGGGAAGGAAGAAGAAGGTGTCGTGCATCTCCCGGGCCGGATGGCCTTCGGGAAAATTCAGCGCCGTGAAATTATAATAGTCGGTCTCGACATCCGGACCTTCGGCTATCGAGAAGCCCATGTCCCCGAATATGGCGGTGATCTCATCGACGATCTGGCTGATCGGATGGATACGACCGCGCTCGGCGGGCGAAGAGCGCACCGGTAACGAGACGTCCACTGTCTCGGCCTTGAGGCGCGCGTCGATCGCCGCATCCTTCAGCACCGTCTTGCGGGTGGCGATCGCATCGGCGATCTCGTTCTTCAACTCGTTGATCGCCGCGCCGCGGTGCTGGCGCTCTTCCGGCGACATGGTTCCGAGCGTCTTCAGGAGCTCGGAAACCGAACCCTTCTTGCCGAGGGCGGCGACGCGAACCGCTTCGATCGCCGGTTCGTCGGCGGCTCCGGCGATCTCAGCCAGAAGCGAGTTTTTCAGTGTTTGCAGATCGGACATGTTCTCTTCCGTATGATGGTCGGCGAGATTATTTGGAAGTCGTGACGCTTGTCTGTCAGTGTCGTTCGTCAAACAGACATGTGTGCTGCAATGAAAAACCCGCGCCAGCCCAAACCAGCGCGGGTTTCCCAAAATCGATGAAGCTAATAAAGCCTGGGAAGCGCTGGTTAACGAACCGCGCTTTCAAACTCGTTGGCAGTGCCGGCTTCCTTGAGGTACTCGAGAGCCTTCTTGGAAGCTTCGACCAGAGCGCCGAAGGCTGCCGGTTCATGGATCGCCATGTCGGACAGAACCTTGCGGTCAACCTCGATGCCGGCCTTGTTGAGGCCGTCGATGAAGCGGCCATAGGTCAGGCCGAATTCGCGGACAGCGGCATTGATGCGCTGGATCCACAGAGCGCGGAAATTCCGCTTCTTCACCTTGCGGTCGCGGGTGGCAAACTGCCTGGAACGATCGACGGCAGCCTTTGCTGCGCGGATCGTGTTCTTGCGGCGGCCGTAGAAGCCCTTGGCTGCCTTGAGGGTCTTGGTGTGCTTGGCGCGGGAAGTTACGCCCCGTTTTACGCGTGCCATGTCATGATCTCCTTATTGATCCAATCGCTCGACTAGTCTCAGAGACCGTTCGGCAGGTAGTTCTTGATAACCTTCTTGCCATCGGGTTCGGCAAGGATCATCGTTCCGCGTGCATCGCGGATGAACTTGTTGGACCGCTTGATCATGCCGTGGCGCTTGCCAGCGGCGGCTGCAACGACTTTGCCCGTTGCGGTGACCTTGAACCGCTTCTTGGCAGCCGATTTCGTCTTCATCTTGGGCATTTTGCTACTCCGTTCTTCTAATCGAAACCAGCAGACGAGGCTAGTTTCAAGCATTTAGAACGGCCACGGCATGCCCTGCCGGACCGTTCGGACGCGCGCTTATAACCGCAGTCGGCCAAAAGCGCAATGGGAAAGAAAGCATGCGGAATACCGGTGCGAACGCCGGTCAGCCTCCCCGCAGGACGCTTGGTGCGGCGCTTATCTCGGCGCCAGCACCATCATCATCTGGCGGCCTTCGAGCTTGGGCTCGGCTTCCACCTTGGCAATTTCCTGGGTGTCGTCCTTGACCTGAAGCAGGAGCTTCATGCCGAGTTCCTGGTGGGCCATTTCACGGCCGCGGAACTTCAGCGTCACCTTGACCTTGTCGCCATCCTCGAAGAAGCGGTTCATGGCCTTCATCTTCACGTCGTAATCGTGCGTGTCGATGTTCGGGCGCATCTTGATTTCTTTGACTTCGACGATCTTCTGCTTCTTGCGGGCTTCGGCGGCCTTCTTCTGGTTCGCATATTTCAGCTTGCCGAGATCGAGGATCTTGCACACCGGCGGATCATTGTTCGGCGAGATTTCTACGAGGTCCAGTCCCGCTTCCTCGGCCATGCGAAGGGCCTGGTCGGTCGGTACTGCACCGAGATTCTGGCCTTCGGCATCGATAAGCTGGACCTTGGGAACGCGAATTTCCCTATTGGAGCGCGGCCCCTCCTTGACGGGGGCATCGGCTTTGAATGGTCTGCGAATGGTCGTATTCTCCATATTGTTTCAGAACGCAAGCAACGCCTCTTGCTCGCCCGGCCTTAAGGCCGACGGCAATGTCGTGATCGCTCGCACGAAGTCAATAGCACACCGCCACAGAAAAATCACCTGCTGTCGCGCGCTGCGAATCTGTTTTATAGCGCCGGAAACTCGTTCCGAGGAGCCCGCCATGACAGACGCCACAGACATGACCATACCGAAAAGGATCATCGTCGGTTCCGGAGCGGAAGCCCGGGAGATCGCCGTTCTCCACCGGCCGGCGACCAGGAAGGGCGCGGCTGCGATCGTCTGGCTCGGCGGCTACCGCTCCGACATGTCCGGCACGAAGGCGATCGAACTCGATGCGCTGGCTGAGCGCGCTGGTCTCGCCGCGATCCGCTTCGACTATTCCGGTCACGGTGTCTCGGGAGGAGAATTCCGCGACGGCACGATCTCGCGCTGGCTCGAGGAGGCGATCGCCGTTCTTGAGGATATCAAGCCGAAACGCGTCTTTCTGGTGGGGTCGTCCATGGGCGCGTGGATCGCGCTCCGCCTGGTGCAGGAACTGAAAAAGCGCAAACGAGCGCCTGCCGTCAAAGGTATCGTGTTGATCGCACCGGCTCCGGATTTCACCGCCGAACTCATCGAACCCAACCTCACGGAAGCCGAACGCCGCTCGCTCGACGAGCGAGACTATTTCGAGGAGCATTCCGCCTACAGCCCCGAGCCCAATATCTACACCCGCGCCCTGATCGAGGACGGCCGCAAAAACCTGGTAATGACGGGCATCATCGAAACCGGCTGCCCCGTTCATATCCTGCAAGGCATGCAGGACCCCGACGTGCCCTACAAGCACGCACTGAAGCTCATGGAATTCCTGCCGGCCGACGACGTGGTGCTGACGCTCATCCGCGACGGCGACCACCGGCTCTCACGCCCCCAGGACATCGAAAAGATTCTCGCCGCGACCACGGCCCTCATTAATGAATGATGAGAAATTGAGCTGCCGCTAAAATGCAGCACTTTAACCATAATTCCGGTCCGTACGCATTAATACTTCTGTAACGATTGACTCTCTGCCCGTTCCGCTCTTTAACTTTTCGTTAAGACTTGAGGGACGGGTCCATGATGAAAGCCTTGTCGGCGCGGCATGTTGCCGTGATCCTAGCATCTCTTCTTGCGCCTACGAGCGCTGCACTTCCGGCATCGAGCGCAAGCGCCTCGATGATTACCGGCGGCAATACTTCACAGCCGATCGGTCACTACGAATTCTGCAAGCAATATCCCAGCGAGTGCAATCAGCGCAGCCGCTCGACACCGCCGGCAAAGCTGAGCGCCCGAGGCTGGGCGACGGTGCGCAGCGTCAACTCCTCGGTCAACGCCCGCTATGTCGCGATGACCGACATGGAAATGTACGGGCGCGAAGAGGTCTGGGCTTATCCGAAGGATGCCGCCGACTGCGAGGACTACGCCCTGCAGAAGCGCCGTGAGCTAATGCGCCGGGGCTTTTCGCCCGCCGACGTCCTGATAACCGTGGTGCGCAAGCCCGATGGGGAAGGCCATGCGGTTCTGACCGTGCGGACCGCCGAAGGCGATTTCGTGCTCGATAATCTCGATAACCGGGTGCGCCCCTGGTACGAGACGCCCTATACTTTCCTGAAGCGCCAGGCTTCCTTCAACAGCGGCCGCTGGGTCACCATCGAGAATGGCCGTGATGTCGTGGTCGGTGCGCTGCGATAAGCCGGTACCCGATCACCGGGAAGAAAGACCGCCTGCGATCCACCCGATCGCAGGCGTTTTTTTATGGCTGTGGGCTCGAATATGCCGCACCGGCGCCCGGCCCTTCGCTCAGGCTCAGGGCGTTCG
>NZ_JBHFJG010000031.1:59847-78783 GCF_057559155.1 Rhizobium moroccans
GTCGGGTCTTACCCATTCCCGATGATGATGCCGGCGGCGAGAACCAGCGAGCCGCCGAACACGACCTGGAAGACCGCGCGCATGAAAGGCGTCTCCATATAGCGGTTCTGGATGAAGGCGATCGCCCAAAGCTCGATGAAGACGACCAGCGCGGCGATTGCCGTTGCCGTCCAGAAATGCGGGATCAAATACGGTAGCGCATGGCCGAGACCGCCGATTGCAGTCATGATGCCGGACGCAAAGCCCCGTTTTACCGGAGAGCCCCGGCCGGAAATCTTGCCGTCGTCATGCGCGGCCTCGGTGAAGCCCATGGAAATTCCCGCGCCGACAGATGCCGACAGGCCGATGAGGAAGGTGGACCAGGTGTCCTGGGTGGCGAAGGCGGCGGCAAAGATCGGAGCAAGCGTCGAGACCGAGCCGTCCATCAAGCCCGCCAGGCCCGGCTGCACATAGGTGAGGACGAACTGGCGATGTGCCGCCTCGTCCTCCTCCTGCCGCACCTCTCCCGGCAGATGCTTCTCCTCCAGCATGCGGGCGATCTCCTCATGCCCCTGTTCGGCAAGCGCCAGATCCCCCAGCAGCTGCCGCGTCGAGGCATCGGATACGCGCTTTGCCGCTTCGGCGTAGAAGCGGCCGGCCTGAACCTCCATGGCCTCGGCCTGCGTACGCGCCGTTTCCAGCGGCAGATTCTTTCTCAGCCAATCCGGCTTGCGTTCGTAGAAGCCACGCACATGCTCACGCCGGATGAGCGGAATGCGCTCTCCGAAGCGGGCACGGAACATCTCGATCAGCATGTTCTTGTGCGTTTGCTCCACCTCGGCCATGTCCTCGAAGACCTTCGCCGACGCCGGATAGCCTTCCCGCAATCCGTCCGCATAGCCGAGATAGATGCGGGCATCCTCCTCTTCCGAGGCGATCGCAAGCGCCAGGATTTCCTCCTCGCTCAGGGAATCGAAAGACCGTTTGGAATTGGGCAACAGGTGGCGCAGCATGAAAACCTCTTTTAGAATAATTCTAAATTAAAGCCCTGGAACAAAAATTCAAGACAAAAGCCGCGCGCGGTGAAAGTCGGATGAAAAAATCAGCCATTCCGCAATTTCCGCAAAGAAATGACGTTTGCAGCGCAACAATTATAATTTTTTACTTGCTCGCGGCGAAACGAAGGGATTAAGAGCGGCGCATTTGGCAATCCGGGCTCTCGCAGCCAGAAAGGCTTACCCGTCATGAACCGCAGAAATTTCATTCGTCAGGCAGGTACGGCCGGCATGGGCGCCGCCGCCGCAAGCGTTCTGGCTGCCCCGGCCATCGCGCAGGAAAATCCGAAAATCACCTGGCGCTTGACTTCCTCGTTCCCGAAGAGCCTGGACATCATCTACGGTGCGGCGACGGAGATCGCCGAAAGCGTCAAGGAAGCCTCGGACGGCAATTTCGTCATCCAGAGCTTCGCGGCGGGAGAAATCGTGCCTGCGCTGCAGGCAGCCGATGCGGTGTCCGCGGGGACCGTGGAGATGGCACATACCTGCTCATATTATTATGTCGGCAAGGACCCGACCTTCGCGCTCGGCACGGCCATTCCCTTCGGCCTCAATGCGCGCCTCACCAACTCCTGGTTCTCGGTGGGCGGCGGCAACGAGCTGATTAACGAATTCCTCGCCGGTCACAATCTCTACGCCTTGCCGGCCGGCAACACCGGTGCCCAGATGGGTGGCTGGTTCCGCAAGGAGATCAATACGATCGACGACCTCAAGGGCCTGAAGATGCGCATCGCCGGCCTGACCGGCCAGGTGATGCAGAAGGTCGGCGTGACGCCGCAGCAGATCGCCGGCGGCGACGTCTACGCCGCGCTTGAAAAGGGCACGATCGACGCGACCGAGTTCGTCGGCCCCTATGACGATCATAAGCTCGGCTTCGTTAAAGTGGCAAAATACTATTACTATCCCGCCTGGTGGGAAGGTGGCCCGACGGTCCACGCCTTCTTCAATCTCGAGAAGTTCAACGCTCTTCCGAAGAGCTATCAGCGCATGCTGAAGGATGCCTGCGCCAGCGCCAACCAGAACATGCTCGCCCGCTATGACGCGCAGAACGCCACGGCTCTGAAGCAGCTCGTCGCGGAAGGCGCGGTGCTGAAGGCGTTCAATCAGGATATCCTGGACGTCTGCTACAAGGCGGCCCAGCAGACCTATGCGGAAATTTCCGCCGCCAATCCGGCCTTCAAGAAGATCTACGACCACCAGCAGGCCTTCAAGAAGGACGGTTACCTGTGGAACCAGATTGCCGAATATACTTACGACACGTTCATGATGATCCAGCAGCGCAACGGCACGCTGTGATGGGCTCTGCCATTAGCTGAGGCTTCATGTCTTCCCGCCTCCTTCCCGACCGGAAGGAGGCGTTTTTTATCCGCCCGCTCGCGATCGCCCAGCAGGCTCCGCTCTCCGGGGGGTGATTTTCCGCTCCACATTCGGATTTAAAATCATCACTTTGGCCTAGAAATATCTCGCGGCCTCAATGCCTTTGAAAAATTTAATCCGCCTTTGGCGTTGATTATCCTCCGATAAAGCTTATATTCATCAAAATCGAAGTTGTGTGCGACCTTTGTTCACGAGCCTTGGGCTTAGTCAGATTTCCTCTCAAATATCGATGCAAGCGGGCGATATACTGCCCGCCAACTCTAGCGATTGAAAGGAAATCGTTATGAATACTGGCACTGTAAAGTGGTTCAACAGCACCAAGGGTTTCGGCTTCATTCAGCCCGATGATGGAACGACGGATGTTTTCGTTCACATTTCGGCTGTCGAGCGCGCCGGCATGTCCTCCCTGAAGGACGGTCAGAAGATCTCTTACGAGATCGTTCGCGATCGTAAATCCGGCAAGAGCTCGGCTGACAATCTGCGGGCTGAATAATGTCGTTCGCCTCCGCTGACCACGGATGTACTGGCAGCGAGCGCTTGAACGATAGGAAGAGGTCGGGGTAACGCCCGGCCTTTTTGTTTTGCACCGGCGTCAGCCGGGATCCCAAGGAGAAGACGATGAAGGCAAATCTCCATGCCGTCGATGATGTCATCGTGCTGAAGGCGAGCCTGATGCGGACAGCCAATGGCGACCGCACCTGCCGGATCGTCGGCCTTCTTCCGGCTGCCGACAGCGGAGAGCGGCAGTATCGCGTTCGCTTCGGCAACGAAAACTTCGAACGGCGGATTCTGGCGAGCGACATCGACACGACGGCAACGACGACGCTCGCCGAGAAGGAGGAAACCTCCTCCACGACCACGGGTGGCCCATGGCTGAGGCCGGGAAGCATCCGTGTGAGCAAGTAAGTAAACCTCTTGATGGACGAGGGATCGGTAATCCCCCGATGGAAAGGATAAAGTTTGCAAGTTCTTGTCAGAGACAACAATGTCGAGCAGGCACTTCGTGTGCTGAAGAAGAAGATGCAGCGTGAGGGCATCTTCCGCGAGATGAAGGCGCGCAGCGCTTATGAAAAGCCGTCCGAGAAGCGTGTGCGTGAAAAGGCGGAAGCCGTGCGGCGCTATCGAAAGCTCGCCCGCAAGAAGGCACAGCGCGAAGGCTTGCTGCCCGCACCGAAGAAAGCTGTTCGCGCTCGCTAATCTTCCAGCTTCTCGCCCGGACATCACACCAGGAAGGAAGACATCATGACCGCCACCAAGGACGAATTCTTCAATCCCGCCAAGCTTTCCGCGCGCGACAAGGCAGCCGCCACAGACAGTACGGCCCGGGCCATCATTGCCGCGGAAGATTCGCAGCGGCAGAAGAAGACGGAGAAGCTGAGACTGCTTCGGCTCGAACGCGAAGCCGCGCAGTCTTCCGATGCTCCGGCTCGGCCAAAAGGGCGAAAAGCACCTGTGAGCCACTGAATTCGAAAGCCTGGAGACGCTCCAGGCTTTCTTCTTTCTATGGGTTTGCCGCTCAGGCCGGTTGGAGCCTCTGCGGACGCGGCAACGGCGGGAAGGCGAGCGCGATCGCTACCGCACCGAGCCCCACAAGGGCGGAGCCGATAAAGAGCCAATTGTAGTTCGCAAAATTATCGAAAGCCCAACCGCCCGCAAGCGGCCCGAAGGCCATGCCGATGCTCGACAGCATCGTGGCGGCCCCCAGCACCGTACCCAATATGCGGGCTGCAAAATATTCCCCCGCCAGCACGGCATAGAGCGGCATCACCCCACCATAGGTGCCCCCGAAAATCACCGCCAACACGTAGAACTGCGTCAGTTCGCTGACCATCGTATAGGCAGCGATGACGGCAGCCTGAATCAACAGCCCGGTGATCAGAACCGGCTTCACGCCGAGCTTGTCGGCAAGAAGGCCGAAGAGCACGCGGCCGCCGAGGCCCGCCGCACCCTCCACGCTGTAGATGCTGACGGCAGCCATCGGCCCTATGCCACAGAACATGGCGTAGCTCACCATATGAAAGATGGGGCCGGAGTGAGCTGCGCAACAGGCAAAGAAGGTAAAGCCAAGGACCAGGAATTGCGGTGAGCGCAACACCCGCGACAGCGACATGCCTTCCGTCTGGGCGATCGGCCGGGCGGCTGCATTTTCCGCAACGGCCGCGGGTGGGTTGCGCACGAACATTGCGGCGGGCAGCAGCAGAACCCAAGCGCCGATACCGATCAGAAGCATGGCGACGCGCCAGTCGTCATAAGCGCTGATCAGCCAGCGGGCGAAGGGTGAGACGGTCATGGGCGCCATGCCCATGCCGGCGGAAACGAGCGATACCGCGAGGCTTCGATGCTCATCGAACCAGGACATCGTGATCGCGATCATCGGCGCGAAGAAAGCACTCGCCGAAAGCCCCACGAGAACACCGTAGGTAAGCTGGAAAGCCAGCAGGCTCTCGGCCCGGCTCGCCAGCACGAGCGCCAGTCCAAGCAGCACCGAGCCGATCAGCACGACGATGCGCGCGCCGAAACGGTCGCTCATCGCGCCCCAGAAAAACCCTCCCAACCCCATGACGATGAAGTTCAGCGTCATGGCACTCGAAATTCCGGCCCGGGACCACTGCGTATCCGTGGCGACCGGTTCAAGAAAAATGGCCAGCGAAAACATCGTGCCGACGGCCACGCAACCCATCAGCGCGCCGGCGGCGACAATGACCCAGCGATAAGACATACTCATGCCTGCTCTCCCATTGTGACGGAACCTTCGGCAACGGGGGCTTTTCTTTCCGCCTCCCGTTGCCGCTCGTCCTTCAGGACGTTTGACGGGACAGCATTCCGACAGTGCGTTTTATATTTTTGACGAAAACCTAAAGAAGGGAGGTACCGAACCACGGGACTGGAAGCCCGGCCGACATCTCAAGAGCATGTGAGGCCGCTTGAAACTAAGCTATCCTGATCCTCTCCGAGGGAGTAGCGAGGCATTGCCATTGAATGAAAAATCGCTGATCGCCGCCCGGGATCGGCTGCTTGACACCGCGGTGCGGTTCTTCTCCAGGGATCCGGCCATCATCGGAATATTTCTCGGCGGGTCGCTAGCCGCGGGGAGCGCAGATGCATTTTCCGACATCGACCTGAGGATCGTCGTGAAGCCTGATCGTCATAAGCATTATGTCGATCGGCGTCGGGAATTTCCAAAGTCTTGGCCCGGCTTCCTGTTCAACGAGTGGATGCCTGGCGCCCAGCATTGCGTCTCGCATTTTCAGCCGTTCGGGAAGATCGATATTTTCTACTACGATGCCCGCGCATTGAACCCTTCACCCTGGTATCGACTGCCGATCAGGATATTGCTCGACCCCGAGGGGATTGTTGCGGAACTCTTGGAGCGTTCGCAGGGCTTGCCCTTCAGCGTTTCCGAGGATGATCTCGATTTTTCGATCAGCAAGGGGTTGGCGGCCGCCCACGAGACCTATCGGCGCGCCGAGCGCGGCGAGCTGTTCTATGCTCACTCGCTGCTCGACGAGCTGCGCCAGCACATCATGCACGCTGACGATTGGCTTCACGACCGGACGTCTGAAACCACCGTAATGGCGAAGTTCGAACGGCGCGCAAGCCCTGCAGTTCTCGCGGCGCTCAAATCGTCCTACGTCCCTTGCGAGGCGGAGGCGATTTTGACCGCGCTCCGGCTATTGGCAGGGATTTATCGGGCCCAGCTCATGGAACTGCACGGCAAGTTCGATATGTCCCGCGCGCTCGCCTCGGACCTCGAAGCATTGGATATCGTTTTGTCGCAGAACTCCTAGGTTCAAGGCTCGCGGGTTCGAACGGCTGGTGACGTCAGTTGCTGCCGTCGTTCGGCCGCGGCTTGCCGACATTGACATTGGTCGAGACCGTCTTGCCGTCCGGCGCCTGGCCGTAATAGGTACCGCCCAGATGACCGCCGGCGCTGGTGTTCTTCACCTGCCGCTCGGCCCGTTTCACGGCTTCACGCACGTCGCTCTTGCTCATATCTGCCTCCAGTTTCAGATTGATGACAAAGGTTTAACCGAAGAGGCGCCGATAGGTTCCTCATCGAAACGTCGCGGAATGAAGCTGCCTCTTCGCGCTTGACGAAAGGATTCCCATTTCATATTTGGAAACGATCATTTCCTAATTCTTCTTTGTTCGAGTCCTCCATGACCAACACCTCCACCTCCATTCCCGCACCTCGGCTGCCCGGACGCCCCCGCGAATTCGAGATGGAGGAAGCGCTGGATAAGGCGATCATCGTCTTTTCCGAACGCGGCTATCACGCCGCTTCGGTATCGGAACTCACCGAGGCCATGGGGCTGACGGCCGGCAGCCTCTACAAGGCGTTCGGAGACAAGATGGCGATCTTTCTCGCCGCCTTCGATCGCTACAAACAGGTGAGAAACGGGCTTCTGGAACAGGAGCTTGCCGAAGGCAGCAGCGGCCGCGACAAGGTGTTCCGCATGCTGCGCTTCTATGCGGAAGCCTCTCATGGGGAGTACGGCCGGCGCGGTTGCCTGGTGGTAGGTACCGCGATCGAACTAGCAATCCTCGATGCGGAAGCCGCCGAGCGCGTCAACCGCTCGATGGCCCGTAGCGAGGCGCTGTTTAAAGCCATGATCCGCGAAGGCCAGGCCGACGGCTCCATTCGCGCCTCGCTGGACCCGGATGCCGCCGCCCGCCTTCTGCTCTCCATCACACAGGGACTGAGGGTGCTCGGAAAGGCGGGAACAGACCGTGACCGCGCTCTTTCCGTGGCCGAAACGGCCATGAACCTTCTCGATTGATTTCAACCTATTCCTTCCTCCCCCGATCCTTCCTCCTAAGGAGCTTTTCATGACAAGCAATTCGGCAACGATGGCCCCGCCGGCCACCTCCGCCATGTCGGCCGGCATGACCTTTCTCATGGCGGCGGCCTGCGGCCTCATCGCCGCAAATCTCTATTATGCTCAGCCGCTCGCCGGTCCGATCGCCGCCTCGATCGGCCTGCCCGTCCATGCGACCGGTTTCATCGTGACACTGACCCAGATCGGTTATGGGCTCGGCCTGCTGCTGATCGTGCCGCTTGGCGACCTCCTCGAAAACCGAAGATTGATCCTGACGATGATCGGGATCGTGACGATTGCGCTTCTGGCCGCCGGCATCTCCTCCACGCCGCTGCCCTTCCTCGCTGCCTCGCTGGCGATCGGCCTCGCCTCCACGGCCGTGCAGATGATCGTTCCCTTCGCCGCCAATCTGGCGCCGGATGCCATGCGGGGCCGGGTCGTGGGCAATGTCATGAGCGGCCTCATGGTCGGCATCATGATGGCCCGTCCGGTCGCGAGCTTCATCGCCCGCTTCTCTTCCTGGCATACAGTCTTCTTCATTTCAGCGGCGGTCATGGTCCTGCTCGGTCTCGTGCTGGCCGCCAGGCTGCCGAAACGGATGCCGCAGACGAAGCTCAGCTACGGAGGTCTTCTGGCTTCAATGGGCGAACTTGCCGCCACACAGCCGATCCTGCGTCGCCGAGCCGCCTATCAGGCCTGCCAGTTCGCAGCTTTCAGCCTGTTCTGGACCGTCACCCCGCTGCTGCTTGCCGGCCCGGCCTTCAATCTCACTCAGGCGGGAATTGCGCTTTTTGCACTTGCCGGCGTTGCAGGCGCCATCGCTTCACCGATTGCGGGACGACTGGCCGATCGAGATCTCGGCACGCCGGCGACAGCCTTTGGTATCGCCGCGGTCGCGACCGCCTTCCTCATCACGCATATCGCTCCCGAAGGTTCCACTTTGGCGCTCGCTCTGCTGACTGCCGCCGCGATCCTCCTCGATTTCGGCGTCACCATGACGCTGGTGATCGGCCAAAGGGCGATCTACGGGATCGGCGCCGAGCTTCGCAGCCGGCTGAACGGCATCTTCATGGCGACCTTCTTCTGTGGCGGAGCGATCGGCTCGGCGGTCGGCGCCTGGGCTTTTGCGGAAGGCGACTGGCTTCTCGCCTCCTCCATAGGGCTTGCGCTGCCCGTCATCGCTCTTGTCTACTTCCTGACGGAACGGCGCTGAACATTCCGGCCGAGCATAGCTGCGTGGGATCGCAAATCAGAAGGAAAACAGATGGATTACGAGGTGCGGGAGGCTCCCGAAGCCGGCATCGAAATCGAGAGCTACCTGTTGCGCGATTTGCGTTCCCTCCTTCCGCAAGGGGAGAACATTTCCGTCACCTATGCCGTCCGGGATGACAAAGGCACGCTGGTTGCGGGCATTTCCGGAGCCACATCTTATGGCTGGCTGCTGGTGAAGGTCCTATGGGTTCATGAAGACCATCGGGGCCAGGGATTGGGAGCGCGGCTGCTCGCCATCGCCGAGAACAAAGCACGCGAGCTCGGCTGCCATGCCGCATGGCTGGACACTTCCAATCCCGCCGCCGAGACCTTTTATCGTCGACATGGCTATAGCCTGTTCGGAGAGCTCGAAAACGGCGAAGGCGAGCTGCCCGAACACCACCGCCGCGCCTTCATGCGGAAGCGGTTCTAGGGCGACGCGCAAGCAAGGCCAATCCCCAGCCGGTCAGCAGAAGGCAGATACCGCTCGCCACTGTCCGGACGACATTCCAGAATTGCCAAGGCTGCGAATACTCCTGCCATATTCGCGCTGCCTCTGAACGATCCGCCGGCGTGTTTGCAGCCGCCAGAGCCTCGTTCATCGGAACGTTGACGCTCAGGGTGAGGACTTGCCCTCCAACGAGATAGACGCAGGCGGCCAACGCGAAAACCGCCGCTGCGCCGCGCAGACCTTTCACGAAAGCCAGCAAGGCGGTCAGGAGGAGTACAGGGCTGGTTCCAAAGAAGGCCGGCGCGAACACTGCGTTGCGCACCGAGGCATTCATTGCCTTCATCGCCTCCATGGCCACTACGGGATCGGCCGCATCGAGGCCCCACATCGTGGAACATACCCAGGCATAGAAAAATCCGAAGATCGCACCGCTCAACATGAGCGACAATCCGGCAAAAATGAAAAGCAGCGACATCATGCCAAGCCTCCCACCGAAACATTGAAGAGCTGGCATGAAATGCGGCGCTTTCCAAGTGAAAGTAGTATGAAGGCCATACGCAGCCGCTGTGCTGCCTGGCAGAACGGTCCGGATCGTGTTCGGGGACGTGCTCGAACGTGATCGAGGTCGAGAAGGCCGCGGCTTTTGCGGAATATCCCGCCATCGCTTCTCAACCATGACGAGGTTCTCATGCGGTCGATTTTTTCTGTTCTCATAGCATTGCTGGCCAGCGCTGCTGCCAGCTCCCCAGCCCTTGCAACCGAACCAGTGGGCGTCCGGAAGCTCAGCGTGGTTTCGCCCGATCACGGCAGGGCGCTTGCCGTGACCGTCTGGTATCCATCGAAAGGCGACGGCGCACCCGTGCTTGTCGGCGACAGCCGGGTTTTCGAGGGATCGCCGGCATCGAAAAATGCCTCCGCTGGAAACGGCCGCTTTCCCCTGGTGCTGCTCTCGCATGGCTCCGGCTCCCGCGCGGAAGGCATGGCATGGATCGCCACGAAGCTTGCCGAGGCGGGCTTCATCGTTGCCGGCCCCAACCATCCCGGCACCACGGGCGGCGATTCCACGCCGGCCGCCACGCCTAGAATATGGGAACGCACGCAGGACATCTCGGATATCATCACCGCAATGACCCGCGACGACCGCTGGAAAACGCTGATCGACAAGGAGCGTATCGGGGTTCTCGGGTTTTCGCTCGGCGGCGCCACCGCGATGGAGCTTGCCGGGGCACGCGCCGATCTCGACGCCTATATCCGCTATTGCGACGACCAACCGTCGATGATGGATTGCCGCTGGTTCCGGGGAGGGCGCGGCTTCGCCGACGGAGAGGAGGTCGAGGTCGACGAATTCGATCTCCACAGCCTGGACAAGTCCCACTTCGAACAATCGAACCGCGATCCGCGCATCGTTTCGGCGGTCATCATCGATCCCGGTCTTGCCACAGTCTTCAAGCCAGAAAGCGTGAAGGCCATCGATATCCCGCTGACCCTCGTCAATCTCGGCAGCGCCGGCCATATCCCGGTCGCGGTGCTTTCGGATGTCCTGGCGAAACAGGCGCCGACCGCCACCTACGCGCAGGTGGCCGATTCCGACCATTTCAGCTTTCTGCCCGTCTGCAAGACGGGTGCGGCCGAGTTCCTGAAATCCGTCGGCGAGCCAGACCCGATCTGTGAAAACACAGGCCGACGGCGGGCCGATATTCACGAGGAACTCACCAGTCTCATAAGGCAGGCTTTCGAGCGAACGCTCAAACCCGGAAACTGAAGAAGCAGTGCGTCAGGCAAGCCGCTTGTAGAACAGGGTCGTGCCGCAGAAACCGCCCTGCGGCCACATGGCATAATTGGGAATGACGCCGACACGTTCCCAGCCGAAGCGCGGATAGATCCTTTCCGCATCACTGCCGGTCGCCGTGTCCAATACCAAGAGCGAGCGGCCGCGTCGCGCGGCCTCCACCTCCACTGCCTCCATCAGCAATCGCGACAATCCGAGACCACGAGCCGAGCGATGCACGAGGAGCTTCATGAGATCGCCGCGGTGAGGCTGGTTCGGTTTCGAAGCCAGGCCAACCTGCACTGTGCCGACGATGCGGCCCTCCACCTCGGCAACAGCGAGGATCGTGGCACCCCGCTCGACGCTCTCAGCAACCTCCGTCCAATAGGGCGTGGCGTCGGCAGGCGAGAAGGGCAGCATGAAGCCCAAGGAAGCGCCCCCATGGATACAATCCGAAAGGACTTCGCCAAGGTCGGAAACCGCTGCGCGGGCTTCTTCGGCATTGAGGATACGAACGGTCGTCATTTGAAATTCTCTCGGTAATGTTTCACCGGCCGCGATCGAGGATCACCGCGTAACGGGCCGGTTTGTCGGAGGGATTGTAGAAGTCGAACGCGTCGCCGATATCCATGTAGAGGCAGTCGCCGGGATAAAGCCTATGCACAGTCTCGCCGATGATCATTTCGAGCGCGCCCTCGAAGAGCCAGACATGCTGCGTCATCACCCGGCTTTCCTCGCGCGGCGGAAAGCTGACGCGGGCACGGGGCGGAAATTCCACCTCGACGATATCGACCCGGCTCGGGGTGCCTGGCGGAGAGACGGACCGGCGCAAATAGCCGGTATGCGGATCACGCCAGAGCTTCTGATCCGCCCTGCGGACGAGGGGCGAACCTGCCGCCTCGTCATCGGCAAAGAAGGCTGAGAGCGAAAGGCCCAATGCTTCGCAAAGTCTTGCCAGCAAGGCGGCCGTCGGGCTCGCCTCCGCCCTCTCGATGCGCGAAATCATCGCACGACTGACACCGGAGCGCTGAGATAGCTCATCGAGTGTCAGGTCATGCCGGTTGCGCAGCGCCCTTATGCGCTCGCCCATCGATCTGTCGAAGCCGTCATCCATCGAATCCATTATTTGAGATTTGCATTCCCCTATAATGGAGTCAAGCCAAACCAGCGCGATGTCTCCCGGTTAACGCAATGTCTTCCGGTTACGGCGTTTCTCGCATCCATGACTGCGCCAAGGGCACATCCTTATCGGAAAGCATATGGCCGGCCTCGATGAAATGGCTGGTGAGCACCGTGCCGCTCTTCTTAAACCAGTGCTCCAACCGGCGGCCTCCCGGCGCGGAGAGATCCTGCCTGCCGTTGACCATCAACACCGATGCATCGGCCAGATCGACCTTTGGGGCTTCATCAAGGACCAGCATGCCCCGGAACAGCACGGCGCGGCGAATAACATCCGGATGAAGCGCCATGAAGGCAGCGATGAAGTTGGCGCCGTTCGATAGGCCCATGAAGGTGAGCCGCTCCGGATCAAGCCTGTAACCGCCGATCGCGCCCTCGATGAAAGCCGCGAACGCGTCCGCCTCGGCACGGATATCCTGCTGATCGAAGCTCGTTGCCGAGAACCGCCTGAACCAACGCGCCGCGCCCTCTTCGGTTGCCCGCCCCCGAACGCCAAGAAGTGTAGCACGTGGGGCGATCCTATGAGCGAGCGGCATCAAGTCCGCTTCGCTGCCGCCGCTACCATGCAGCAGCACGATGGTCTCTTCCCCCGGCTCCTCGGGCACGAAGAAGCGATGAACGAATGGCAGGTCGCGACGCGGCATGCGCGGCTCCCCAGGCATGGAAAACTGCGGCAACAGCACCCGCAGATCCTGCGCGCGCTCCTCGTTGCCCGGCGGGACGAAGAGCTTTTCACCGAGATGCCCCGGCTCCTCGTCGAGCGCAAAGCCCGGCCCCTCCGTTGCGAGTTCGATCAGGGCGCCGCCCGGCTCCCGCACATAGAGCGAGGTGAAATACTTCCGGTCATGGAAATTCGTGGGCGAGGCATTACGTTTCGAAAGCTCCGCCTTCGCGGCACGCACGGCGGCAATGTCCGCCGCACGAAACGCCACGTGATCGGCCGTGCCGGTCCCAGGAATACCGGGTACATAGCCCGAGGCGTCACGGACATCGACGGAATCGGTCTCGGAGACTAGCCGCTGCACCGCGCCGGCAACCGACCCCGGCTTGTAGCCGAAACGCTGTATGAAAGCGGCAGTCTCTTCGGGCGTCTCGGTGAGAATCGTCACGGCCCGCAGCCGCAGCACGGCGAGGTCGTGGCCGCTATCTGCAAAAGCCGCGTCTCCGACGCCAACCAGCTTGACGATGACTCCATCGGGATCCTTCAGCCGCAGCACCGTTTCGCCGAACTCGTGCATCGGCCCCTCGACGGGTACCCGGTGCGTGATCGCCCGCGTCAGCCATTCGCCGATCGAACCCTGCGCCACCGTGAACGCGATCTCCGAAATCTGCCCGTTGCCGACCCGACCTGGTGCGCCGTCCTCCCAGACAAGGAAGGTGACGAGCGTTCCCGGCGACGCGTTTTCGTCGCCGTAGAAGAGGTGCAGTTGCTCGGCATCTTCGAAGCCGCCGGTACGCTTCACGAGGTTGAGCCCGAGGAAGCCGACATAGAAATCGACATTATCCTGCACCCGCCGCGTGATCAGCGTTACATGGTGGATGCCAGTGGCGGAAGTCGTCTGCTGGTCGTCGTTCATGAGAAGGCTCTCGGGCGGCGTGGGGAGCAAGTTACACCGGCTTCCGTCATCGATGGGCAAAGGTCAAGCAGCCCGCAGCAAATTGATCGGGTCGATTTGCCCGGCAAAGCCGCCAATTTATCGCAAATGCCGCGAAGTTCCGGCTAGGCGCGGCCCTTGACCGCTGCTATATGCGCGAGCCATGAGCACCACTTCGCGCACGCCCCTCGACCATATCCGCAACTTCTCGATCGTGGCCCATATCGACCACGGCAAGTCGACCCTTGCTGACCGGCTGATCCAGTCCACTGGCGGCCTCGCCGAACGCGAGATGTCGGAACAGGTGCTGGATTCGATGGATATCGAGCGCGAGCGCGGCATCACCATCAAGGCCCAGACCGTGCGCCTGCACTACAAGGCGCAGAACGGCGAGACCTATATCCTGAACCTCATCGACACACCCGGCCATGTGGACTTCGCCTATGAAGTCTCGCGCTCGCTCTCGGCATGCGAAGGCTCGCTGCTCGTGGTCGACGCCTCCCAGGGCGTGGAGGCCCAGACGCTCGCCAACGTCTACCAGGCGATCGACAACAACCACGAGCTCGTCACCGTGCTCAACAAGATCGACCTGCCGGCCGCCGAACCCGACCGCATCAGGGAGCAGATCGAGGAAGTGATCGGCATCGACGCCTCCGACGCGGTGCTGATCTCGGCCAAGACCGGCCTCGGCATTCCCGACGTGCTGGAAGCCATCGTCCATAAGCTGCCTCCACCCAAGAGCGAGATCGGCGAAAAGGGTCCGCTCAAGGCGCTGCTGGTCGACAGCTGGTACGACACCTATCTCGGCGTCATGGTTCTGGTGCGGGTCATCGACGGTGTGCTGACCAAGGGCATGACCATCCGCATGATGGGCACGGACGCCAAATACCAGGTCGAGCGCGTCGGCGTGCTGACGCCGAAGATGCTGGCCGTGGACAGTCTCGGCCCCGGCGAGATCGGCTTCATCACCGGCTCAATCAAGGAAGTGGCCGATACCCGCGTCGGCGATACGATCACCGAGGACAAGCGTCCGACGGCGACCGCCCTGCCGGGCTTCAAGCCGGCCCAGCCGGTGGTATTCTGCGGCCTCTTCCCGGTCGACGCGGCCGATTTCGAGGATCTGCGCGCGGCGATGGGCAAGCTTCGCCTCAACGATGCCAGCTTCTCATTCGAAATGGAGAGCTCGGCCGCCCTCGGCTTCGGCTTCCGCTGCGGCTTCCTCGGCCTGCTGCACCTAGAAATCATCCAGGAGCGGCTGGAGCGCGAGTTCAACCTCGATCTCATCGCCACCGCTCCCTCGGTCGTCTACAAGCTGACGATGACGGACGGATCGGAACGCGAGCTGCACAACCCGGCCGACATGCCTGATGTCGTCAAGATCTCGGAAATCCGTGAACCGTGGATCAAGGCGACGATCCTGACCCCGGACGATTATCTTGGCGGCATCCTGAAGCTTTGCCAGGATCGGCGCGGCATCCAGACCGAGCTCACCTATGTGGGCAAGCGCGCCATGCTCACTTACGAGCTGCCGCTCAACGAAGTCGTGTTCGATTTCTATGACCGCCTGAAGTCCATATCGAAGGGCTATGCATCGTTCGATTATCACCTGCACGGCTATCGCGAGGGCAACCTCGTAAAGATGTCGATCATGGTGAATGGCGAGCCGGTCGATGCGCTGTCGATGCTGGTCCATCGCTCGGCTGCCGAAAAGCGCGGCCGCGACATGTGCGAGAAGCTGAAGGACCTGATCCCGCGGCACATGTTCAAGATCCCGATCCAGGCGGCGATTGGCGGCAACGTCATCGCCCGCGAGACGATCTCGGCCATGCGCAAGGACGTGACCGCCAAGTGCTACGGCGGCGACGCCACGCGCAAGCGCAAGCTGCTCGACAAGCAGAAGGAAGGCAAGAAGCGCATGCGGCAGTTCGGCAAGGTCGACATTCCGCAGGAAGCCTTCATCGCAGCGTTGAAGATGAAGGACGAGTAAGTTTCGGGCAGCAGTCGCGGTGATGTGCTGGTAATATCAGCTCGCCTTGCGATGGCGGGGGCGGGCTGCCTTCGCCGACTTGCGGAAATCCTGAACCGGCGCCGGATGGCCGACGTGATAGCCCTGCGCGTAGTCGATGCGCAGCTCGCGAACCAGTGCCAACTGGCCTTCGGTCTCGACACCTTCGACGAGAATCTTCGGGCCGCGGTTGCGGACGAGATCGACAATATCCTGAAGCATCGCCCTGCCCCGAGGCGCGGAGCCGTCATGCAGGAAGGAGCGATCGATCTTTACGATATCGAACTCGATCAGCCGTAACCAAGACAATCCTGCAAAGCCGGTGCCGAAGTCATCGAGCCATATCTGGATTCCCAGCGTTTTCAGATCGCTGATGCAGCGCAGCACGTCGGAATGCATCTCCATCTCGAGACCTTCGGTAATCTCCAGTGCGAGCCTGCTGCCGGAGACCCCCGTTTCATAGAGAATGGCTGCCACGCTCGCGGCGAAGCCCGGCATCTTGAGCTGGATCGGCGAGACATTGACGCTTGCCACTTCCACATGATTTTCCGCAAGGAGATCAAGACAAACCGTCCGTATGACCCAGCGGCCGAGGTCTGTGATCAGGCCGGTTCGCTCGGCAATCGGTATGAAAAGGCTTGGCGGAACGGCAACGCCATCGAGCGTCTTGAGGCGCATAAGGGCCTCGACCGCATCGCGCCTTCCTGAAACCATGTCCTCGATCGGCTGATAGACGAGCGACACCAGCCCCTGGTCGACTGCGATTTTCAAAAGCGCCGCAATGTTCTCGGTTTCATCGCTGTTATTGGGATCGTTCGGATCGAACAAGCGCACGCAGTTGCGACCGCTCGCCTTGGCGCTGTAAAGCGCCCGGTCAGCCTCATGGATGATCTTCTCGAGCTTCGCTCCCGCCTGATCCCTGGTGAAGGCCGCGCCGACGCTCACTGTCACGACCGAGGTGCCATCGCGCCGCTCCTTGTGATGAACCCTCAATTGCTCGACGGTGAAGCGGATTCCCTCGGCAAGCGCGGCGACCTCCTCCCTGCTGTCGATCTGCGCGAGCACGATGAACTCCTCGCCGCCGTAACGACCGATCGAGCCGCCATAAGGTTCGATCGCCTGTTTTATCGTGGTGGCGACATCGACCAGGCAGCGATCGCCCTCTTGATGGCCATAACCATCATTGTACTTCTTGAAGAAGTCCACATCGACCAGGATGGCGGCAAAGCCGCGGCCATTGCCCTGCCACTCATTCCAGTAATACCGGAGCCGCTGATCCACCGCGCGGCGATTTTCCAGACCCGTCAGGTAATCGGTATTCGACATCCTGAGCAGAGCTTCACCTCTTTCATTGGCCTCTCTCTGCTGCGTCTTCGCCTCCAGCGCATTCAGGAACACGTTGTAGCGTTCCTCATTCAGCTTCCAGTTCACGTAGGAGGTGAAGATGAAGCAGGAGACATAGAACGTGCCGAAGGCAAATGCGTAATTATCCGACGGCCAGAACGCCGGCAGGGATGCCAGGAAGATGGCCAGCACGGCGCCCGAGGTTGCCACGGAAAGGCTGAACCTGAAGCTGAAGAACAGGTTCGCGCCCATCATGAAGATGGCGCCGAATATCATGTAATAGGAGAGGCTTTCCGTATAGGCGGTTTGAAGCGTCGGCAGGACCCAGGCGGCATATCCCATGACGAGGGCCACCGCGCAGGTGCGGTTGAGCCAGGTTATACCGACGCCGAACCGGACCTGCGCCTCGATCACTGCGAGAGCGAGACCTCCAACCATCAGGCGCGTGGCAACGGTGTAGATAGCGACATCGGGGGTCAACACGATGTCGGCGGCCCAGAACAGCACATAGATGATGATCGCGGTCCACAGGCCGTGACGAGTCGCGGTCCTGCGCGCCGGCTCGCCGTCGCGCCTGTAAAGGTCACGAAGCTCGCCGGCCGTCGGCCTCGGCGAGGTCTTTTGCAGATCGGTTTCGACCGTCTCGGCAAATATGTGCTTCATGCACGTCCCATCCGCTCGCATTCCACGGGACGGGCATACCTGCCCCGCCTTGGGAATCCTGTTACGCGCCCGTGTGTCGATGACCCTCCTCGGATCAGCCAAGCGACGGGCCGGACTACCCGGCGAAAGTAAGGGGGAGGGCTGTTAAATCTTGATAAATTTCAATCGGAAAGCTTGCCGTTAATCCTGTTTAAGGAAATCGATGGTTAACAAAAGGTTTAAACAATATGATTTAGTTTATGGGCCACTGAGGCGCAGAGAGCGCGGTGCGCCCAGTTCATTTAAGTATCAATTGAAACTGGGGGTATTTCACATGACTCAATTGAAAGTGGAATTCGACGGCCATAGCCTCATCACGCCTTCGGCGATTGCGAGCGAGCTGGGAGCGGCGAAGGGCGAACATTTCGAAGATCATCTGGCCATCGGAAAAGGGGAGCTCGCGCTCCTGCTCGAGTTGGCAGACCAGCAGTTCAAACATGGCGAAGACCCGGTCAAGATCATCGACCGCGTCACCTTTTCCCTTCACGAAATCCGCAACAGGTTCCATCCCCGCGTCTGGCAGGAGCTTGTTCCCTTCGTCCAGAACCATCCTGTCTCATCATTCTTCCTGGAAGACCCGCTGACCCGCTGGTCGTTCGAGAAGCCGAGGGGATATTCCGGCGACGCGACATTGATGGACCTCATCTACCAGCATGAAAGCGTTGCCGATCAGGTGGCCAAGGCTTCCACGCTCGGCAAGGCGCTTTACGAATATACGAGCATCGCTCCCTCTTCAGTCGCCGCCCGGGACCGGAGAGACATATTGGCGCGCCATGTGGACGAAGTGGCCGCCGCAAACGGGCCGGAAACAGAGGTTCTGAGCATCGCCGCGGGACACCTGCGCGAGGCTGCCCAATCCGTCGCGTTGCGGGAAAAGGCGCTCAAGCGCTGGGTCGCCCTCGACCAGGATCCGCTCAGCGTCGGAACGATCGCCCGCAATTTCCAGGGAACCGCGGTCGAGGCGATCGACGGCTCGGTGCGTTCCCTTCTGGCGGGCCGCCAGCGGCCGGGCCAGTTCGATCTCGTCTATGCCTCGGGTCTCTATGATTATCTGATAGACAAGGTCGCCATCAAGCTGACACAGCGCTGCCTGGAAATGCTGAAGCCCAACGGCGTCTTTCTGTTCGCCAACTTCGCCTACCCCATCACCGTCGACGGCTATATGGAAACCTTCATGAACTGGCCCCTTCTCCTGCGCTCGGAGGCGGATATGTGGAAGATCATCCATGCCAGCACGGACGGGCGGGACTTCGAATCCAAGGTATTCTTCGGGAAGCACAAATACATCGTCTACGCAGCCTTGCGTAAACGCGCGTAGGCGACTGGCGACATCACCAGCCAGGCAGTGAACCAGGCCGGGAGGCCGCAACCAGAACCCCAAGGGGTAGGGTTGCCGCCTCCCGGCCGCGT
>NZ_JBHFJG010000032.1:0-11409 GCF_057559155.1 Rhizobium moroccans
CACGACGGCGGGGGCGTCGCTGGTTACTCAGCGGCGATCAGCTGTTCGGCTCGGCCAATGCCAGCGGCCTCGAAGGCTGCGAAGATTTCCGCTTCGGCCTTTTCGCCGAGGTTCTTCAGCGGCTCGCGGATGGTGGCATGGTCAAGCACACCTCGATGAACGAGGCCAAGCTTCAGGGCGACGGTACCTTCCATATGGGAGCCACGGTGGTAGACGGCCCGGGTAACCGGGAGGAGACGTTCGAAGATCTGACGGGCTTCCGGATAGTTCTGCGCCTTTCCGGCCTTGATCAGATCGATCAGCAGTTCCGGTGCGATGTTTCCGTAGCCAACAAGCAGGCCGTCAACATCGAACATGGTCGGCAGCAGCCACTCGTCATGGCAGCTCAGGATCTGCAGGTCTGGATTGGCTTTCTTGAGTTCCGGAATTTCGATGTACCAGCGCTTCATGTTGCGGACACCATTTTTGGTGGCAACAACGCCGTCCTGGGTTGCGATGGCAAGCTGGGTGTCCAGGTCGTAGGAAGCCTTGGTGGCATCCGGATACTGGAACAGGATGCACTGCAGTCCAGATTCCTGCCAGATCGCCTTATAGCGGTCCTGCGGCGCACCCTTCTGGAAGCCAAAGCGCAGCCAGCCATGGTTCGGGTAGACGAGTGCGCCGGTGGCGCCTGCAGCCTTGCACTTCTTGGCTTCTTCCGCGGCAACCCTTGTACCTTCGCCAGTAATTCCGGCGATGATCGGAACCTGACCATTGACAGCTTCGACATAGGTGCGGATGAGCTTCAGGCGCTCTTCCTCGGTGAGGAATGTGCCTTCGCCGGCATGGCC
This sequence comes from Rhizobium moroccans, assembly GCF_057559155.1. Classification (NCBI taxonomy): domain Bacteria; kingdom Pseudomonadati; phylum Pseudomonadota; class Alphaproteobacteria; order Hyphomicrobiales; family Rhizobiaceae; genus Rhizobium; species Rhizobium moroccans. The sequence goes on from NZ_JBHFJG010000032.1 coordinate 831, forward strand.
AAGAATGACAAGGCTCTTCACCCCGTCCATGCGTGCGAGCCACTTCGCGATACGGGCATTGGCCGCATAATCGACCTCTCCGTCGCGGGTGAACGCGGTAACGGGTGCCGGGCTCAGGCCTCTCAAATCCATTGCCTGCATGGGATATCTCCTCCTTGATAGCCGCTGTCCGACTTGCGATCAGCGATGGGATCGTTAATGGGAACGTTCCCACTATCGTTTCCGATTTTGCTGGAGTCAATATTTTTTTTGATGCATGTTGAGGGCATTGAGTAGCGAGAACGCTGTAAACGGAAAAAAGGAAAATGGATTCAAGGTCCGAAGACGCAAACCGCCAGACACGGGTAACCATCCTCGATGTCGCGTCGGCTGCCGGCGTTTCGAAATCCACAGTATCGCGCATCCTGGATGAACGGCTTCCCCGGTCAGACAACGAGACGTCGCGCCGCGTCCGGAAGATCGCGGAGGATATGGGTTATGTTCGAGATGTCTCCGCTGCCAGCCTCAGACGCGGCAAAACGATGACAGTTGGTGTGATTGTGCCGCGGCTGACCGATACGGTCATGGCGATGCTCTATGAAGCCCTGGCGAAAGCGTGCAGCAAAAGCGGCCGCTTCGCCATCGTCGCGACGACCGATGATAAACCCAAGGCGGACAGGCTTGCAGTCGAGTCACTTCTAAAGCGAGGCGTTGATGGGTTGATCCTTTCGACAGCACGTGAGGATGATGATTTTCCTGATGAGCTCGTCGCTAGGGGCGTACCTTTTGTCCTGGCCCTCCGTACAGATGGACGAAGCCTTTCTTCGATTGGTGACGACAGATTGGGTGGATACCTTGCGACGCGCCATCTCCTGGATCTCGGTCACCGTGACATCGGCGTAATCGCCGGCCCTTCCTATGCATCCAGCGCCCTCGGACGCGTCGAAGGTTACAGGCAGGCACTGGAAGAAGCAGGGATTTCAGTTCGTCGGGAAAGCATTGTCCCATCGACATTCGGAATCGACGCCGGAGCAGATGCGGCCGAGCAGCTCATGCGCTTGAAAGATCCTCCCACCGCGATTTTTGCCGTGAACGACAATACCGCGATCGGGGCTCTTTCCGGTCTTTCCCGTCTCGGGATTTCTGTGCCCAACGATGTTTCAGTGGTGGGATACAACGACATTCCTATCGTCAGTCATCTACCGACCCCGCTGACGACACTGCGCGTGCCATTCGACCAGATTGCGTCAAACGCCTTGGATCTGCTTACAAACGGCGCGGCTTCGGCGGACGATCGGATCCGGGTCGCGGCTCCGACCCTTATACCCCGAAAATCTTCCGCCCGAGCCTCGGCTCGTCCTGAGCTTCCATCCTTCCCTCTCCAGTCTTAAAAACGTCGACTGCGGTGAGCGCGGAGCGGCTATACCCAGTTTTCTGTTCGGAGGCCCGGCATTCTAGCGAACTCCCGCATATTGTTGGTGACGACGATCAGCCCTTCGCTGCGGGCATGGCCGCCGATCTGCATGTCATGCGGACCACATGGCATTCCGGCCCGCTCGAGTTCCGCCCGAACCTGCCCGTAATGCACCGCCGCCTTTTCCGCGAACGGCAGCACTTCCAGCCTCGCCACGAAATGATCGATCGCCGCCAGGTTCTCGATGCGGCGGGCCGATTTCTCAGCCCCGTAATGCAGTTCTCCGAGCGTGATGCTCGATATGCAGAGCTGCTCGGCCAGCGTGTTGAATTTTTCTCGCAGTTCTAGCGGATAGTTCTTCATTACATAGATGCAGATATTCGTATCGAGCATATAGGTCAGCATCAGAACGGCTCGCGTTCTTCCGCCACCGGTTGCTCACGCTCGCTCATGAAGTCCTCGCTCACGCGCGGGCCGCTCAAAAAGAGATCGTCCCAGCGTTTGCCTTGCGGCACGATCACCCGGCTACGGCCGATTTTGAGAATATCGACCTGATGCACGTCCTCCGGGAAGGCGACAGGTTTGGGAAGCCGGACCGCTTGACTGCGATTGCTGATAAAGACCGTGGAACGGGTCATGGCGCATCTCCGGTATATCCTATTGGGATATACATAACTCGGCGCACCTGTGAATACAAGATTCCACGCCGGGCGCCTGAATACGTTCCGGTCATGCGGATCGCTGGGGTGCCCTGTTCCGGCTTAGGCCTTTTCGCGAGCGGCGCTTGGCACCACAATGCCGCTGTCTGGGCGCTCGCGGACTCAAACCGCCGTCGCGGCCTCTTGGCTAAGCCAGCAAGACGTTGGCCGCCGGACGACGATACGGGCGTGGTATAGGACGCGTGTGTAGCGCTCGGTATGCCATGGGTTTCGGGTCGTCCAACGCGGTCCCCCAGCCCGTACTCTCTGGCTCATGGGGAGGCAGCTGGCATGTTTATGAAGACCGTCTCGCCATCATCCAGATGAAGAAGATGCCTCCGCAAAGGCCAGTCACGATACCGATCGGGATGTCCTCTGGCGCCATCAGGATACGCGCGGCCGCATCGGCCCAGATGAGAAACACGGCGCCGAAGAAAGCGGAGCCGGGCAGTACACGCGCGTTGTCGCCACCGACGAGAAGGCGGACCAGATGCGGCATCATGAGGCCGACGAATCCGATCACGCCGGAAAACGCCACCATGACGCCGGTGATCAGTGCGCAAACGACGAACACCGTCATTCGAAACCCGCCCGGGCTAATGCCGAGTGTCGCGGCCGTTTCATCCCCCAGCGACATGGCGTTGAGTGCCTCGGCACGCGACCAGAGCCATAGACCGCCGATTACCAGCACCGCTGCGGGCCAGACAAGATGAGACCACTGCGCAAGGCTGAGGCCGCCAAGCATCCAGAACACGACGGTGTGAGTGGCGCGCGGGTCACCGATCAGGATCAGCGTGTTGCCGGCGGCCATGATGACGAAACTCACGGCGACGCCGGCCAGGACCAGGCGATCCGCCGAGGTCGCGGAGGCGAGGCGCGCGACGCCGAGGACAAGCAGGGTTGCGGCCATGGCGCCGCCGAAGGCGAAGACCGGCACGGTCAGGATACCGATCACCATTCCGATATGCAGGAGCGCCAGAATGGCGCCGAATGCGCCGCCCGACGATATGCCGAGAAGATGCGGGTCGGAGAGCGGATTGCGGGTGACGGCCTGAAGCGCCGCGCCGACGAGGCCGAGCCCGGCTCCGACCAATCCCGCAAGGAGCGTACGCGGGAACCGGATCTCCATGACGATCTTCGCGCGGCTGTTGCTCCAGTCCGGCTCGATCATGCCCGGCAGTATATGGTCGACCGCCACGCCCCATACGGTCGAAAGCGGTATGGCAACCGCACCGACCGAGACCGCAACGATGATGGATAGCAGCAGAATGGCCGCCGCCCCGAGGGGCAGGCCGAGGCGAAGCCCAATTCGGCGCGGGGCGAGGGCGGCGGTGATCATCACTTACTTGCTCCAGAATGCCCTGGCGAGTTTTGCGACCGCCTCGATATTGCGCGGTCCGGGTGTCGCCTCGACATAGGAGAGAACTGCAAAGCGGTCGTTCTTCACGGCATCGATATCCTTGAAGGCCGGATTGCCCTTCATGAACGCGATCTTCTGTTCAGCGCTCACATCGCCATAATCGACGATGACGATCATTTCCGGATTACGTTCGATGACCGGCTCCCAGGCCACTTCCGTCCAGCTCTTGGCGACATCCTCCATGATATTGGTGCCCCCGGCCGCCTCTATGATCGCGGTCGGCATGCCGTTGCGACCGGCCGTGAACGGTGCGTCCTCGCCGGAATCGTAGACGAACACCTTCAGCGGCTTCGACCGGTCGATATCCTTGGTGATCTCCTTCAGGCGGGCGCGATAGCCGTCGACCAGCGCTTTAGCGCGTTCCTCGATTCCGAAGATGCGGCCGATGTTGAGGATGTCGATATACATATCCTCCATGGTCATCTTCGGCCGCTGGCCGAGATGGCTGCAGCTTTCCGTCAGCTCATAGACCTTGATGCCGAAGGGTTCGAGGGTTTCGGGCGTGACCTCGCCGCCGACGGACATCCCGAAATTCCAGCCCGCGAAGAAGAAGTCGGCCTCGGCGCCGGCCAGGACCTCCTTGCTCGCGCGGTTCGGTGCGAGTTCGGGGATGTCACCCAGCTTTGCCGATATCTCCGGCTCCATCTTGTAATAGCGCGAGATCCCGGCATAGCCGACCATATGGTCCTGAAGATCGAGCGCCAGCATCGTGTCGGTCATGTTCACATCATAGGAGACCGCGCGTTCCGGCGGCGCGTCGAATGTGACCTCACGATTGCAGCTCTTGACCGTTACCGGGTGTGCGAGCGCCGGGACGGCGGAAAGGAGAAGAAGGGCCAGGGCAGGGCGGATCATGGCTGTCTCACGGGCTAGAGATGAAAGGAGAAGCGGGGATGAGGACCGGAGCGGTCGATCCGGCATCTAACGTTGAAGGCGGTCGCCAGGTAGTCTTCGCTCAGCGCATCGTCAGGCGGCCCGTCCGACAATATGCGACCCTGATGGAGAACGATGACCCTGTCGGCAAACTCCGCTGCAAGACCGAGATCGTGCAGCGTCGTGACGACGGTGAGGCCGAGACCTCGCAGGAGCGAAAGCAGCTCGAGCTGGTGGCGGATATCGAGGTGGTTGGTAGGCTCGTCGAGAACGAGCAGGCGCGGTTCCTGAGCGAGCGCCCTTGCGACCATCACTCTCTGCCGTTCACCGCCCGAAAGCGTGGCGAACCGGCGATCGACCATTCCCGTCAGATCCATCTTGGCAAGGGCGCCTTCGATGACTGCAGCATCGGCAATTCCCGGCGATGAAACCGCGCCGCCCCAACCGCGGCGGTGCGGCAAACGCCCCAGGGCGACGATCTGGCGGACGGACAGGGCGAAATCGGTCGGTTGCTCCTGGAGAACCGCGGCGACGGTGCGCGCGGTCTGTTGCGCCGAGATTGTCCAGATGTCTTGGCCATCGAGTGTGACGGAGCCGGACCGCGGACGCTGGAAGCGGTAGATGAGCCGAAGCAAGGTGGACTTTCCCGCGCCGTTCGCACCGCAGATGGCGGCAATCTGACCGCGCGGAATGGAGAGGGAGACGTCCTTGACGATATCTGCATGGCGCGGCGGCCCCCAGCTCACACGGTCGAGAGAGAGTATATCGCTCATGCCGATGCGTCCGCCGGACGCAAGATCATCGCCGGCAGTCGCGCTAGGATGTTGTTCGCGAGTTTGCCGGGACGGTCGACGGAGCGGCACCAGCCGTCGTCGAGCTCGGCATAAAGCCGCGCAAACCGTACGATGTCAGCTATATCGTCGACGGGATCGAGGTTGAAAAACAGCCAGCTTGCCTTTTCCGGAGCTCGCAGCGCGACCGAGCAGGGCCGGTCACAGCCGCCCATGCAGGCGGTCCCCGTCACTTCGAACTGAGCGGAAAGATCAGCCACGGCGATTGCAGAGCGCAAATTGGCGATCATGGATATGCCGGGCCGGCCATGGCGCTCGGTTCGCTTGCAGCTCTTGCAGACAAGGAACTGATGCGGCGCGGACTGGACCACGGAATAGGCAGGTGTCGCCACCGGCCTGGAAGATGCCTTACCCATCACTTCTCCTGACCGGACTCCCCGCCCGGTTCGGGTTACAATCGTGATGGCAGGTCTCCTGACTTGCGGGTCGTCGCGTCCTCCACCTTCCCAGCGTCCTGCAAGGGTTTGCCAGTGGTAATTGGAGGTTGCTCACCGCTCACAGTTGCGGGGGCAGTCACGGCCTCGGCCCCGGATGGGATCCTCACCGTATTCCCTTTTCACCCGGCGTTGCGAATGCCCGCCAGGAACCATCGACGCAAAACTAACCAAGACGGATCTGAAGTCAACCGGATAGGAAAAGTCGATCTCTCCCTATCCGGTGGCCTTTCCCTGGCGGTGCGAATGTGATTCGGTACGGTGACAGTATTCCGAAACACGATGAATCGCGTCTGATGCAATGCTGATTGAAGCCGAAGTCATTGGTCGCTTGCGTCTGGTATATCTTTTCGTCGATGCTCTAAGTCTTTGAATGACGTTAATAATGCGCTGGAAGCGAAATTGGGGGAGACCAAGGAAGTGCTTAGAAAACTTGCAGACGCCAGTTTGTTGGACCCTTGGCCCGAAAATGTAGGACCGAGAATGATGGCGTTTCGAGGTGGAGCAGTTCATTCCAAACGTCCTGCTACCGCGCAGGAATTCCTTCCCACAGGACACTGGATCGGCGTGATCATGGCGCCGTCACCGGAAATTAAGCTTGCCTTCGGCTCCGAGAAATATCGAACCAGCGCCGCCACGGTCGGCATGCTGGCCGTGCATCCCGCCGGCGTCGACGGGAAGGCGCGCTGGGCCACGGCATTGGAGAACGTCCTCGTTTCGATATCGCCTGAAAGCATGCTGGAGCTTGCCGCCCGGCAATTCGATTGCGTGAACCTGGAGGTCCGACCGACGCATCTGACGCCCGACCGTACCGCTTTGGAACTTGCCGAGCTGATCAAAGCAAATATGAACTCTCCGGATGCCTGCAGTGAACTCTACCTGGATACCCTGATTACTATCCTGGGCATTCACGTCCTGCGTCACTATTCGAACATCGCCTCACCAAGTAAAACGCGAGCGGACGAACTTTCCCCTATCGCTGCCAAACGCATAAGAGATTATCTGCACGAGCATTTCAGGCGGAAACTGACGATTACCGAGCTCGCCGAAATCTGCGGGCTCTCGCCGGGGCATTTCGCCCGATCTTTCGTGCGGACCTTCCGTGTTTCGGTGGATCGGTATCTGCTTGAGATTCGCCTCGATTCCGCCGAGAGATTATTGCTTGAAACTGAGCTCCCGCTCTCGGAAGTCGCGCGTTTGAGCGGGTTTTCAGGGTGGCGCGCCCTCACCACCCAAATGATGCTTTACAGGCAGAAAAGCCCGGATCAGTTGCGGTCGGTATAGCTCTCCAATCCCGGCTATCATTCGGGTCCTCAACCTAGGTCCGCCTAATACGGAGGCAGTTTCCATTCTGTCTGCTGCGAATATAAGCAGTTCGTGCCGAACGCCGCTTCGCGCCTTCAATCGCTCGATACCCCGCCGATATGTGCGGGCGATAGTTTGTTACAGTGGCATGAAAACTGCCTGCCGCTATGCGTCGAGACTACGCGGCAGGAGGAGCATTGGTGGCAAGCAGCACACCGAAAAAAACGGCCGGAAGTAACCAGGCAGCCGAGGGAGCGGCATTCAATTTCCTGCCCCCGAGTGCCGGACCTCGGCTCATTACCTCAAAGGGTTGTGCGATTCACACCATTGTCGCGCCGGGTTCTCAGAGGTTTCAACACAAGGAACATGTCGTGTCCGTGCTGTTGATACCCGCACCAGGAATGCGGGTGGCATCCGCCAGCGACAGGGCCTTCGCGTTCAACGCGCCTGCTGGAATGCTCATCGTTCATCCAGCCGATGTCGAATGTGACGTGACATGGTCGCAGACGATGGAACATGCGGCCGTAGCCATCAGGCCGGACAGTTTGGTCGAGCTTGCGCTTCAAGAATTCGGTACGGATTCGGTTGAGCTTCGTATTCTGCCCTACGGAACAATCGATCCGAAGGCGCTGGGCTTTGCCGAGTTGCTGAAAGCCGAACTGACGCAGCAAGAGACGCCAAACGAGCTCTACGTCGAATCCCTGATCACTCTCTTTGGCCTTCATATCCTCAGGAGTTATTCGGCGGTAAGAAATCCGCCTGCGGAAGCGAAGGGCAAGCTTTCCCTCCAGAAAGCTCGACTGCTGCGGGAGTTTCTCCACGAGAATTTCCCCCGGAGAGTGAGTGTGGCGGAGCTTGGGTTGGTCTGCGGTTTGCCGCCCGGCCAATTCCTGCGAAGTTTCCGGCAAACTTTCGGGCAGGCGCCACACCAATATATCCTCGAATTGCGGTTGGGTTTCGCGACCAAGTTATTGAGCGAGGGGAATTTAAGGATCGTAGACGTTGCGCATCTCAGTGGGTTCTCAAGTCAGAGCCATTTGACGGCCATGATGAAGCGGCGCAGGAACATTACTCCCGCCGAACTGCGTCGCAATAGGTCTTAAAAAGAAGCATAACGAGATAATACAGCTTCAACGAGATATAAGATTTCCGCAATTTTTTGATACAATCAGCGTTTCATGAAATACCGCCCCTGCCCGATTGTGCTTCTCTGTTCGGCAGAACGCGGTGCTGTATCCAGCCTTTACAGGGGTGCAGCGGGACTTTCTGAATTGCGCAGCGGCGGGCTCGTGGATGATACAAGGAATGTTCAGGTCACTGGATAGCTGTTCAACGAGGGGCCGTCCTGCACCAGGCGTGTTGGCGCAGCGGTTCGATGCTGCCCGCGGTCCCGTAAATGGGTAATGTGCCGGAGTCCTAACGGTCATCTCAAAGCCGAAGCACCGCTTCAACACTTCGTCTAATCTCTCAAAAATCATTGGTCCTGCAGTGCAGCAGCCCTTAGGGATGCTGCAGGCTGGAATGTCGGAATGAATCGGCACCTAGATAGACTGGAAGCGGATATCGTCAGACCACCTCAGCGTGACAACGATCATGGTATTCTCAAGATCATTCCTGAAAGCGCTGGCCCGCGAGTGGTGACACCTGGCGGCGGGGTGATTTATTCGCTCCGCCCGCCAGGATCACAGACGGTATTGTCGGAAAACCACTTTGCAGAGGTGATCCTTGCGCCTTCCCCCAAGATAAGAGCTGCTCTGGCAAGCGACCGGCTGCGAGAATATGACTTTCCCGCGGGGACGCTTGTTATTCAGCCGGCGCATGTGGAGGGCCGTATTGAATGGTCGTTCACCAAGGAAAGCCTGATCGTTGCCCTACGGACCGAAACCTTTGCCGATCTCGGCCTTCGGGAGCTTGACCTTTCCAAGGTTGAGCTTCAGCCACCAAGCTTTGGAACGGTAGACCGTACCGCCTGGCGCATCGCCGAATTGCTGAAGATGGAATTAGCCCGGCATGAACCGGCGAGCGAACTTTATATCGATTCGCTCATTACCCTCTTCGGCATTCATCTTCTCAGAACCTATTGCGGAACCGGAAAACAACTGGCGAAGGCGAAGGGCGGGCTCTCCGTCTCAAGCGCCCGCAGGGTGCAGGAATATATCAAGGAAAACTTTGCTCGCGCACTATCGGTGGACGAACTCGCGGCCATTTCCGATCTTTCACCTTATCATTTCATCAGGGCCTTCACCAAGACGTTCGGGCAATCGCCGCATCAGTATGTCATCATGCTGCGGTTGATTTCAGCGGGGAACATGCTGATCGAAACCGACTTGACGATTGCCGAGATTGCTTATCTCACCGGCTTCTCGAGCCAAAGTCACCTGACTTCGACGATGAGGAAATACCAGCGGATGACGCCAGCTGAGATAAGGCTGCGGCGATAGAATCACCAAATATTTTCAATGCTGTGCCGAGGGGACCCCGACTCGGGGTTAAATGACGGGCAGATAGTTGGTGCTGAAAAGCCACGACTTGTGTCCAAAGCAGCGCGATTTCGTGGCATGGTCGCCGTTTTCCGCAATTTCCTGACAGAAAGCGAAATTTCCTGAAATATCACCTCTCATGATTGTGCTTCCCTATGGTTGCGAAACTATCCGGTACTTGAATCTGCCCCTTTTCACACGAGGGCAACTGATCGGTGCGCTGTGGATCTATCCGGCAATCATGCGACGTGGCGTATTGGACCGTTCAGGGACACGCAGCTCCCGGAAACCCAAATCTTCGCCCCGAAGACCGAGGCAGCGTGGGCCGCGCTGCAGCAGCAATATGCAAATCTGCTCACCGTGGCGGAAATCGATCACCTGCTTGCCTGCTTCGTGTTCGGGCTGACCTCCCCTGCTTTCGCGAACCAGGAGGCCGACCTGCATTTTAATGTCTGCCGCACGCTGATGGCGATCAAACTGCCGCCGGAGCGGGTAGAGGCCGCGCTCCATTCAGTTCCCGCACCGACCCAGCCATGGTTCGAGAGCGCCCGCCAAATCATCGAGAGCAAAGGCGTGCAGATGGGAAGCGCGCTGCGGCGGGACGCTTTCAATACTGAGAATACCACAGGCGTAGATGCGAACTCCAACCCCAAGGAGCGCCTGGGCAACAACGAGGAAAATGTACAATGACTGAATGCATTCAAGGGCATACTCAGCGCATGTTCCGTTTCGGTGTCCCCAACAAGCAGATCGCAGGTGAAAGCGACGGCCGGTCACGTCGTCGGCGGCTGATGGCGATCCTCCGCATGGCCCATCGTGTTCTTGGTATTCGGCGCAAGGGTCTGGGGCTCGGAACACTGGGCGTTAGCGGCGGGTTGACTGCGATCGCCATCGGCCTCGCGACGCCCGCCCATGCACAATATGCCGCCGGCGGTGGCACGGCGTCAGCCCCCAACGCCGTCGCCATCGGTAACAGTACCCAAGCGAATGGCGCGAACAGCGTGGCGTTGGGCACCTCCAACAGCGCAACAGGCGATGCTTCGATCGCCATTGGCTATGCGATGAGTGTCAATGGCCTCAATGCGATCGCTATCGGTGTCATTTCGGGCGCGAGCGGCGTCAACG
>NZ_JBHFJG010000032.1:11429-13843 GCF_057559155.1 Rhizobium moroccans
GCGCTGGGCGGGAACGCCCAAGCCGTTGGGGACGGAGCAAGCTCCATTGGCGTCAACTCGGTTGCACGTGCAGGTGCGGCCGCCTTTGGCCTGAACGCGCGTGCCGACGGAACGAACTCGTTGGCGCTCGGCTATGTTTCCCGAGCGGGCGGGCTGCGGGCCACCGCGCTCGGGTTTGGGGCGAACGCGTCCGGGCTGGATGCCATTGCCCAAGGTAATAGCGCCACCGCAAGCCAGCAGAATTCCATCGCCATCGGCTTCCAGGCGACCTCGACCGCGATCAACGCCATCAATCTTGGCAACCGAACTGCTGCAGGAAAGGGCGCCCTTCAAGAGAGCGCCATCGCCCTCGGCACGGACGTACTGGCGTCTCAGGTCGACGCCATCGCGATCGGGCGCCAAAGCCAATCGACGGGCACGAGCGCCATGGCGATGGGCAGGAACGCTGGCGCCTGGGGCAACCAGTCCATTGCACTCGGCCTCGGCGCGATTGCAGGCGTTCAGGCCAACACGGCTATACCCAACAGCATCGCGATCGGCACCAATGCGGTCTCTTCCGGCACTGCCGGCACCGCGATCGGTACTGCCGCAAATGCAACTGCCGATTTTGGCACAGCACTCGGCAATCAAGCCGTGGCGAGTGGGTTCGGTTCTCTCGCGGCGGGGTCGGGAGCCCAGGCCACAGGTGTCTCCTCCATAGCGCTCGGCAACAATTCTACCGCGAGCGCCCAGAATGCGATCGCAGCCGGTCTCGGCGCTGTTGCCAACTCCGCCGACGCAGTCGCAATCGGCACCAGCTCAACCGCCACCGGCGGCAAGGCCGTCGCGATCGGCTACGACAACACCGCCTATGGCGACGGCGCGGTCGCCATAGGCGATCCGAGCTACGCCAGCGGCACCGGCGCCTTCACGGGTGGTGCGAACAACATCGCCAATGCCGACGGCACGGCGACCGCCACGGCGGCCAATATGGCCAACGGCGTGGTTGCCATCGGTAACGCCAATGTTGCCATCGGCCAGGGTTCCGTGGCGATCGGCAATACGAGCCGTGCGGGCGCGGCCGGGGCGGTTGCCTTCGGTGACGCTGCCGTCGCCACCAATGCCGACGATGTCGCCTGGGGTGAGAAATTCGAAGATGAGGCCGTAGATGCCGACCATCATCAGGATGAGCGCAATGTTCGGATCGGTAATCACCGAAAGAAATCGGGTCCGCCAATCAGGCTCGAAATCCTGGACGGCAAGGCCGGAGGTTTCGAGCCGGACGTCGGTCTGGCCGACCTGTACGACACGACCCTGCGCCTGCGCCAGGAGATCCTCGGTATTGGTCGCCGTGAAGTCGATGACATTTTCGCGCATGGCGGCTTCGGACGAAAGGCTCGCGGCCTCGCGCACGGCACGTTCCGCCCAGTCGGCATTGCGGTTGCGCAATTCCGCAAGACCACGCAGGTAGGCAACCGCATCGTTAATTGCTTTTGCCTCGCCGGCGCTACGAGGAGATTGCTGCGGTGTCCCGTCAGGTTTTTCCGCGGGGTCTTCGGCCGGCTTCGGATCGAACCCGCCGCCAAGCGAGATCGGTGTCGCCGCGCCGAGATTGGTGCCCGGCGCCATCGCTGCGATATGGCTCGCATAGAGAATATACGTGCCGGCGCTGGCGGCTCGTGCTCCGCTCGGCGCTACGAAACCGGCCACCGGCACGGGCGAGGCAAGCACGGTACGAATGATATCGCGCATGGATGTGTCGAGACCGCCGGGCGTGTCCATCTGCAGGATAATCAGGCCGGCCCCATCCTCCTCTGCACGTTGAAAGCCGCGTCTCACATAATCGGCGGTCGCTGGGCCGATGGCGCCGTTCAGTTTCAGCACGATGGCCACCTGCGCGGAAGCCGATGAGAACGGAGTTATCAGACCGATTGCCAACAGAACAAACAACACTGCGGCCATTCGGGACACCGATTGCCAAAAACTTAGACGCCGCATTGTCTTCCGTCGAATGTTCATTCGTTGAAATATATATCAGAGGTCCCGGATGGTAAGGCGGACGCCTTCCGGCGCGGGATTCGATCTTAGAGGTTCCGGGCCTTGACGCCGGCCACGACCTCACTCGTGATCTGCTTCAGATCTTCCGGGGAGGCGCCGTCGCGTGCCTGGACTGAAAGGCCCTGCAGGATGGTGACGAGGTAGCGCGACAGGGATGGGGCGTGATTCCGATCCAGCCAGGGCTCGAGCTTCAGGGCGATGGTGTCGCGCATCATACTTCGGCGCTCCGCCAATTCCCGGGCCAGGGCGGCATGGTCCTCGCCGCACTGGATCATGCCACTCGAAATCATGCAGCCACGTTCTTCGTCGGGATCGGTGACGGCATCGATTGCACGATCGAGGAGGGTTTCGACCGCTTCGTAAAGATTGGCGGTCTC